>JBILVU010000116.1:0-18365 GCA_044370285.1 Prosthecobacter sp. | reverse complement strand
AACCTGAACCGGGAGGAGGAGGAGGCGGATGAACCAAGAACGAAGAACTACGAACGAAGAACCTCTGTGCCCTTCCGTGTGTTCCGTGTCTTCCGTGGTTGTCCTGCCTTGAACCGCGAGCGGAGTCGCGGACGACTTCACGGGGCCCGAGGGAATACTCGATTGCTGAATGCTGATTTCTGATTTCTGATTTTTGAAGGGGGAGCACCTGAAACCTGAACCGGGAGGAGGAGGAGGCGGATGAACCAAGAACGAAGAACTACGAACGAAGAACCTCTGTGCCCTTCCGTGTGTTCCGTGTCTTCCGTGGTTGTCCTGCCTTGAACCGCGAGCGGAGTCACGGACTACTTCAACCTGACTTCTGCGATCCTTGCGATCCTTTGCGGCGATTCCTGGTTTGGGCTCTGTGCTCCTCCGTGACCTCTGTGGTAACCCTTTCGGGGCGCAGGAGGCGGAGGCACGCTGAAGCGTGAACAACGTGCGGCTGCGTCCTGAAGTTCAGACCTCTGCGGCGTTTCGGTCTCTGCGGTGGGCTGGTTTGGGGCAGAACGGGCTAAAGCCCGAACTACGAACAAAGAATGGCGGACAGGAGTGTCCGCGCTCCTCTTCTCATCGACTCCTCTTCTCCACGTCTGGTATCCCACGTCTAGCATCCGGGCAACGGCCGAAGAAGAAATATCGGCGTGAAGTGATCACGCGGTGCGTCCGCAGCACTGCTTGTACTTTTTGCCGCTGCCACAGGGGCAGGCGTCATTGCGGCCGACGTTTTGGAATTTGGATAGCTTCGCGGCGGGCATGCGCTGCGGGATGATGAGGCGGGGGCCATCGCGGGCAGGATCGGCAGGGGCTTCGGGCTCCTCTTCGACCTCTCGTTCACGGCGTGGGGGAGTGCTTTCCTCGGCTCCGCCACCGGTGGTGGAGGCTTGCTGGGCCATCTGGGCGAGGAAGGCCTCGAAGGCGGCGAGCTGCTGGGTGCTGCGGAAGAGGTTTCCGACGACTTCGCCATTGATGTTGGTCATCAGGCTGGCGAAGGCGGAGAAGGCTTCCTGCTTGAACTCGATGAGCGGGTCCTTCTGGCCATGGGTGCGGAGGCTGACGCCTTCTTTGAGGGCATCGAGGGCGTAGAGATGCTCCTGCCAGAGGCGGTCGATGGCATTGAGGAGGATCATCTTTTCGATCTCCTGAAGGGCGGTGGGATTGCCACCCTGCACTTTCACGTCGTAGGCGTGGAGGATGCGGTCTTTAATGAACTGCACGTTGCCTTCGAAGTCGCGGCCGGCGAATTCGGCCTCTTCAGCGCGGAGGCCGATGGGGAAGGTGGTGTTGATCCAGTGGATGAGCCCTTCGTAATCCGGGGTGTCGTTGGATTTTTCCTGCGGGATGAATTCCGCGAGGCGATCGCGGATGCCTTTTTCGACGGCGTCGTTGATGAGAAGGCGGGTGTCGTTGCTGTTGAGCACGTCGTTGCGCCATTCATAGACGACCTCGCGCTGCTGATTCATGACATCGTCGTATTCGAGGACGCGTTTGCGCCAGACATAGTTCCGCTGCTCGACGCGTTTCTGGGCGGTTTCGACGCTGCGATTGAGCCAGGGGTGCTGCAATTCCTCGCCTTCCTTCATGCCGAAGCGCTCCATCATCTTCGTCATGCGCTCGGCGGCGCCAAAGTTGCGCATGAGGTCATCCTCGAAGCTGAGGAAGAATTTGCTCTCGCCCGGATCGCCCTGACGGGCTGAACGTCCGCGAAGCTGTCGATCGACGCGACGGGACTCGTGGCGCTCGGTGGCGAGCACGAAGAGGCCGCCGAGTTCGGAGACGCCTTCGCCGAGTTTGATGTCCGTTCCACGACCAGCCATGTTGGTGGAGATGGTGACGGCGCCGCGATGGCCGGCACGGGCGACGATCTCGGCCTCCTGGCGGTGGTACTTCGCGTTGAGGACGTTGTGGACGATCTTTTGCAGCTTCAGCATGCGGGAGACCATTTCAGAGGCCTCGACGCTGGCGGTGCCGACCAGGACGGGTTGGCCCTTGAGGTGGAGCTGCTTGATGAGCTCGATGACGGCGGTGAATTTTTCGCGGCGTGTTTTGTAGATGCTGTCGTTTTGATCGAGGCGCTTCACCGGGCGGTTGGTGGGGATGGTGAGCACGTCGAGGCCGTAGATGTCGTTGAACTCCGCGGCGTCGGTTTCGGCAGTGCCGGTCATGCCGCCGAGCTTTTGATAGAGGCGGAAGTAGTTCTGGATGGTGATGGTGGCGAGCGTCTGGGTCTCGGCGTCGATGTGAACGCCTTCCTTGGCTTCCACGGCCTGATGCAAACCATCGCTCCAGCGGCGGCCGGGCATTTTGCGGCCGGTTTGCGCATCGACGATCATGACCTTGTTGTCTTCGACGACGTACTCGACGTCCTTTTCATACAGCGTGTAGGCACGCAGGAGCTGGCCGATCTGGTGGATGCGCTGGCCCTGATGCGAGAGGCGATCTTGCGTTTCGTTTTTCTTCTGAATGCGCTGCTGCTCGGTGAGCGAGGCATCACCGTCGATCTCCGAATAGATGGTGGCGATGTCGGGGAGCACGAAAGCCTCCGGTTCATCAGGATTGAGGAAGGTGCGGCCCATTTCGCTGAGGTCGGCGTCGTGGCTTTTTTCCTCGATGGAGTAGTAGAGCTCTTCCTTGAGTTTGAAGTATTCGACCTTCTGCGTGTCCTGGTAGAGGGCGAGCTCGGCCTTTTCCATGTCGCGGCGCAGCTCGGGATCTTCCATGCAGCGGAGGAGGGCACGGTTCTTGGGCTGGCCGAGGTGGACCTGGAAGAGTTTTTTGCCGGCGAGATCGTGCTCGCCCTTGGTGGCGTGCTCCTTGGCCTCGGTGATGATTTTGGTGCAAAGCGTGGTCTGGCGGCGGACGAGCTGCTCGACGAGCGGTTTGTAACGCTCGTAATGATGGGCGGATTCAGCGACGGCAACGGGGCCGCTGATGATGAGAGGCGTGCGAGCCTCGTCGATGAGGACGGAGTCCACTTCATCGACGATGGCGAAGTAATGACCGCGCTGCACCTGCTGGTCCTTGCTGGAGGCCATGCCGTTGTCGCGGAGGTAGTCGAAGCCGAATTCGCTATTCGTGCCGTAAGTGATGTCGCAGCGGTATTGCTCGGCACGGATGTGGCTGGGCTGGTCGTTTTGAATGACGCCGACGGTGAGGCCGAGGGATTTGTAAAGGTGGCCCATCCACTCGCTGTCGCGCCGGGCGAGGTAATCATTCACCGTGATGACGTGGACGCCACGGCCGGTGAGGGCATTGAGGAAGACGGGAAGGGTGCCGACGAGTGTTTTACCTTCACCGGTGGCCATTTCGGCGATCATGCCGCGATGAAGAGCGATGCCACCGATGAGCTGCACGTCGAAATGGACCATGTTCCATTTCAGCGGCGTGTCGCAGACCATGATGTCGCTGCCGGAGAGGCGGCGGGCGGCGTTTTTGACGACGGCGTAGGCCTCGGGGAGGATGTCGTTGAGCATCTGCTGCTCGATGTCGGTGAACTTGGGCTGGATGGCGTTCCAGGCATCGCGAGCACGGTCGATGCGGGCTTTTTTCTCTTCCAGGGACGCGGAAGCCCAGGCGGAGGTTTTGACCTCCTCGGCATCGAGAGACGGGAAATGGGCTTTCAGCGCCTCAAAGTAAGGGGCGATGCCTTCTAGCGCGGCATTGACCTGCTGCTCATCGGCGATGCGCAAAGCCACGCCACCGAGGAAGGGCGGGGTGTGGAAGGCGCGGAACTGCTGCTGCCACTTTGCCACGCGGTCCCGCAGGGCCTGCTCGTCCTGCTGCTGGAGCTGTTCTTCGATGCGATTGATCTCGGTGACGGTGGGCTGGAGCTTGCGAACCGTGCGTTGGTTCTTTGAGCCGAGAATTTTCTTGATGATCCAATTGAACATGAGAGCGGGGGAAAGGGAAAAGGGCGCGGAACATGGAGCGGGCATAGCCGCGTGCAAGGACCGTTCCGTGGCGGGAAGGACTCAAGCGGTGCCCGGCGGGCGTTTCGGCTTCGTGATGAAGGCCTCGGCGAGGTAATGCGGGATCAACGGACGGGCGATGTGCTCACGAAGCTCCGCCTCGGGCAAAGCGGCCACGATATGAGCGAGGTGGAGGGCCTTCGGGCGAGCCTGAAGCACCCGCGGAAGGCCAAGCGGCACCTGTGCATCGAACGTGAGCCAGGGGGAACCATCCGCGCAGCGTTCACGGGCGGTCTCCGGGGAGACGGTTTCGATTTCCGGCATCAGGCAGCCGTTTTTTACCTCGGCGAGATAGAAGCTCTGCCGCCGGGCATTGCCGATGACGCGGTAGTTTGGCCCGGTTTGGATGTCCGGGGCCGCCAGCGAGGACCAGCCGACACACCACACGCTCCGCGAAAGGGCGATCCCCTGTGCCGCCGCGATGGCGATGCGGACGCCGGTGTAGGAGCCGGGCCCGTTGCCGATCACCACGCCCGTGAGGTCAGGCCCGGCCGCTTCCAAAGCATCCCGCAGCGGGGCAAAGACGCGGGCATTGTGCGATCTCTCGGATTGAAACGAGGCCTCAAATAGCACCTCGTCGCCGCAGACCACCGCGAGGCTGCCGTGGGCGGTGGAAAGATCGAGGGCGAGGAGGGTGGCGGGCATCCGGGATGGGCTGGCTGAAATGTCAGGCGGGGTGGAAGAAAATCCTTTGGAAACTCAGGGCGTTCTGTTATGCAATCGGTTTCCTTCCCCTTTCCGAGACGTTTCCCCCTCTGCATGTCATCGACCTTCCGCACCCAACGCACTCCCACCTCCTGGTTTCGCATCGGGGTTTTGAGTCTGCTGGTTTTCAATCAGGCTCCTGCGGCTGATAGCGCCGTCCGCCTCGCTGATCGTGAAGCCGCCAAACGCCAGATGCGTATCGATTCCGCCGGAGCCGATCTTCAACAGGCCGCCAACCTCATGGCCGAGGGTAAATCTGACGAGGCGCTGACTCTCCTCGAATCCACCTACACCTCCCTGCCAGAGGCTCCACTGACCCACGAATTGAAATCCGCCGCCCTAGCAGGCTATGTGTCTGCTGGCTGCATCCGTGCGGAAGAATACATGGCCATCGGCAAGCGCCCCGAGGCCGATGAACTCCTCGCCAAGCTCCTCGCCGCCTCTCCGAATGACAAGCAAGTGCTCACCTGCCGTGCTCGTCTTGCCGATCCAGATCGCTATCCTCCTGCGCTCACCTCCGAGCATGTGGACAACGTCAAAAAGGTCGAGGCGCTGCTGCTCAAGGCCGGCTCAGCCCTCGAAATCGGCGATTACGATCTCTCCATCCGCCTCTACCAAGACGTCCTTCGCATCGACAAATACAACAATGCCGCCCGCCGAGGCATGGAGCGTGTGGAGCAGCTCAAAAGAAGATATTTAAGCTCCGCCTATGACCAAACTCGTGCCTCCATGCTTGCCAAGGTCGACCGCCTGTGGGAAGACGCCGTGCCGCCTTCCAGCACGGATTTGAATGCTCTCTTCGGTGCCCGCGAGCGTGCCACGGCAGGCTCACTGGATGGCCGCGAAAGCATTCTCGACAAGCTGCGCACCTACCGTATGCCCAGCATCGAATTCCAGGGGGCGACGGTGCCTGAGGTCATCGAACTACTCCGCCTGCGCAGCCGCGATCTCGATCCCGAAGGCCGAGGGATCGACTTCGTGCTCAATATCCCCGATGACTTAAAATCCGCACAGATCAGCCTCTCTCTCAAGGACATCCCCATGGAGGAAGTCCTCCGCTATGTCACCGAGGCGGCGAGTGTGAGTTATCGTGTCGAGGCTCGTGCGGTGGTGCTTACCTCACTCGGTGAGAAAAACTCCGCCATGGTCACTCGCAGCTACCGCGTGCCGCCGGATTTCATTCAAAACAGCGCCACCAATGCCGCTGCTCCCGCTCCAGGTGCGGACCCATTTGCCCAGGCCGGGGCGGCCACTCCTGGCGGAGGCCTTTCCATCCGGCGGATGGGAGCCAAAGAATACCTCGAAGGCCGTGGTATCCAGTTTCCAGAAGGTTCCAGCGCTAGTTTTTCCTCCGGCACCAGCACTCTCGTGGTGCGCAACACCGTCCCGAATGTCGAGTTGGTCGAGAGCCTCGTGGAAGAAGCCATGAAGTCCGCCCCCAAGATGGTGACGGTGACCGTGCGAGTACTGGAGATCAATCAGAAGAACCTGGATGAACTGGGCTTTGACTGGCTGATGGGAGCTGGAGGTAGTAACCCCAAAGTGGATTTCGGTGGAGGCTCCTTTGGTAGTTCGACCCGCACGTCAGATCTCACGCAGTTTCCCTTCTCGACAGTGACGACGGTGCCTGCGGTGACTTCATTTCTTTCTCCAACCACCACTACTACGGCTGTGGGCTTTAGTCCGGTGACCGCCGGATTGCGTTCGGGGGATTCTGCCGCCAACTTGAATCGCCTCGATCAATTGCTATCGACCGGCAGTACGACCTCCCAGGGGGTGAATCCGGCTCCAGGAATTCTCTCGGTTGCCGGTGTATTTACAGACCCCCAGTTTCAAGGTGTCTTGAGGGGCCTGTCGCAAAAAAAGGGCATCGATCTCCAGGCTACACCCAGCGTCACGACCAAGAATGGCCAGAAGGCCACCGTGGAACTCCAGCGCGAAGTCATCTATCCGACGGAGTTTGATCCGCCACAGGTGCCGCAGAATCAGGGGGCAGCTGGTGTCACCATATCATATGGCCCTCCTGCTCAGCAGATCGCTACGCCTACCACCCCGACTGCTTTCGAGATGCGTAAAACCGGTGTTTTGCTCGAAGTGGAGCCGGTAATCGGAGAGGATGGCTCCGTGGAGCTCAATCTTGCCCCTGAAGTCACCGATTTTGAAGGCTTTGTAAACTACGGTTCACCAATCATCCGCACTGGAGGTATCAATCCGATCATTGTGCCAGTTGCGGTCAATCTCGTTAACAATATCGTAGTGATTACGCTTCAGACACTTGGCGCTACTCAAACGCCTGACACAGTGATCACTCAAAATTCGATCCTCCAGCCGATCTTCAAAACGAGCAAAACATCCACATCGGTTCGTGTTTGGGATGGCTCCACGATCATGCTGGGGGGACTCAAACGCCAGGACACCAACATCGTAGATGATAAAGTGCCGATTATCGGAGACCTGCCGTTTGTAGGCCGTCTCTTTCGTAGCAATACCAAGCAGATTGAAACCAAGCACATCGTCATGTTTGTCACGGTGGATGTGATCGATCCTTCTGGTCAAAAGATCCGCAAAACTCAGACGGCGTCAGTTGCTCCCTGATGTGGCGATGCACAGTCATTGCGGCTTGGTGGAGGCGCTTTAGCCTGAACTGGCCATGACAACCAAGCTCATCATCAAATACCTCCTCAGCGCTGGCATCATCACCCTCGTGAGCGAGACGGTGAAGCGCAGTGATCGAGCTGGTGCCTTGTTGGCTGCGCTGCCTTTCGTCTCCATCATCACGCTCTTTTGGGTGCATTTTGAGAGTGATCCAGCCGTGAGGGGGCAAAAGACGGCGGATCACATGTGGTACATCTTTTGGTATGTGCTGCCCACGCTGCCGATGTTCCTGCTTTTTCCGGCCATGCAGCGCTGGTGGGGCTTTTACGGTGCCCTAGGCGGCTCCGCCGTGCTCACCATCGTGCTCTTCACCTTGCTCAAGATGGTCGCGAGTCGTTTCGGCCTCGTCTTATAAAGTGGTATCCATCTCCAGCACCACCCGAAAGCCTGTGCCTTCGGATTGCAGGATGGCGCGGGCTTTCTGTTTATCTGCTTCGTCGGCATACGAAGCACCTCGAAGAATGAAACCGCCGTCATGGGCCGCGTTTGAAGGCGTTGAGGTCCATTCGGAGACATTGCCTTCCAGGTCGAAAAGGCCCAAGGTGTTTGCAGCGTGAGTGGCGACAGGTTCGGTGAACTTCGAACGGGGGCTTAGCGGTAGTCCGGTGGCGAACTGTGACCATTCGGCATCCGTCGGTAGGCGGTAGCGAGCTGTCTTGCTGATGCGTCCGAGGGTTTGCTCATGCTTCGTAAGCCATTCGCAAAAGCGGTCGGCCATGATCTTGCTCACTGGCGTCACTGGATGCTCAGGCGTGGCGATCATCCCAGGCGGGGGATGTCTCCAACGAGTCTCCGGGCCGGTGATCGGTAGCTTCACCGCCTGCGAATAGGCATCGAAATCGCGGATGCGTGTCTCGTGCGTGCAGACGCTCAGATTGGTGCCGGGTAAGGGCACGAAGGTCATGCCGAGGCTATTGGTCGTTTTTGCCGGTGTTGGAGCGGCGGAGTCTATTTCGATGAAGAAGCCACTTAAAACGATCAGCAGAAACAAAGCCGCCCACGGCCACCAGAAGGGTAGGCGGGGCTTCAAGGCCTTCTCGATCTCCGCGATGCTCTTCGGACGCTTGTTGGGGTTTTCTTGAAGGCATCGCGACACCACGCGATCATGCCGCGAAGGCTCATGCTGGCCGATGGGCAGCTTGCCGGTGAGCATTTCATGCAGCAGCACGCCGAGCGAAAAGATGTCCGCCCGATGATCGACCTTCGCAGAGCCTCGCCGCACCTCCGGGGCGATGTAGTAAGGCGTGCCAAACATATCCGTCGTTTGCGTTAGGACGATTTCAGGCTCGTCCGGCTTCGCTAGCGAAAAATCGGCCACGAGAATGTTGCCGACTTCATCGAGCAAAAGGTTCGCTGGTTTGATGTCGCGATGCACCACGCCCTTTTGGTGCGCATAAGCCACCGCGCTCAAAACCTGCCGAAAGAGCCTCAACGCCTCCTTTTCGGGCAGTGGGCCTTGTTGAAGCCGTTTCGCCAGATCGCCTCCGCGGATCAAGGGCGTGACGATGAAGCATCGCCCATCCGGCGTGAGGCCGGAGTCGAGCATGCGCAGGATGTGCGGGTGATCGAGTAGGCGGAGCGTGTCCGCCTCGCGCTGAAGTCGTTCAAACAGCTTCGCGCTGCCGATTTTGAGCGCCAACTCCAGCTCGTCATCGAGCCGCAAAGCACGAAACACCACACCCATGCCACCGCGACCTGCCACGCCGAGGATTTCGAAGCCCGGCACCTCCAGCAGTTCTTCGACTGTCGGCTTCTGAATGAACGAAGTGATGGTGCGTGCCACACAGCTCGGGCACAGCCCGTCCACCGCACGAAGCGGGCTGCCGCAGAGGTTGCAGAGATTCGTGTTCATGATCGTGATAGCACCCGCAGTAGGTGAAAAAGTTCCTCCTCGGCTTCTGCGGCATCATGGGTGGTTTCCAGAACGCTTTGCCGCAGCAAATCGGCTAGCCGCCGCCGCGCCCGATGCTGCTCGACGGCCAATGCATTGCGCGTGATGCCGAGTCGCGAGGCGAGCGCATCGAGATCGGTATTGTCGGCGAGCAGCGTGGGTTTGAGTTGCTCATAAAGCTCCAGCCGGGCACGCTTGGCGTAACCTGCACGGAGTTCGTTCAGCGCCTTCTCCAGCACGATGAGCGCCCATTCTTGATCGTAGGCCAGATCCGCCTCACCGTCCTCGGCGGGCAAATCTTCATTCAACTCCACCGCTTCCGCACCCGAGCCGCGCTTCTGCGTGCTGCGATCCCGCCGCCAGTGCCAGACGTGATGCCGGATGGCCGATTTTAAATACGAGCGCAACGTGCCGCGCTCCTGCTGCGCCCGCTGAAAGCCTTCCCGTTTCAAAAACAGCGCGAAGAACTCCTGCGCGATGTCCTCCGCCTCATCGGTGCATCCCAGCGCCCGCACATAACCGGCCACTGGCTGCCAATACTCCCTGCACAGCTCCTCCAACGCCCGCGATCCCGCCTCCACCTCCCGCGTCCGCGCCACGCGGCTCCAGCGTGTGGCTGGAAAAGCAAAAGCAGGCGTGTGGCCGTTCGTGTGGGGCATGAGGAAGCGGTTGGATCAACCCACGAGATCAGAATTCGTCGCCAGAAAGCGGCTGGCGACTGTGGTGACGAAAAGAAAGGATCACCACACGCCTGCCCTCGATGGTGTAAAGCACCCGGAACTGGCTTCTTCGCTTCCGGAACTGCAACTGGCCTATCGCTTTCGTGAACCGAGGGTTTTCTGGAGCGAGTCGGTGCTTCTCCGGCTGCACGGCCAGAGACTCAATCTTGCGGATCAGCTCCTCACGCCATCTCGATGCGGTCCGTTCACCTCGCTGTTTGATCCAGAGATAGGTGTTAGCGATCTCGCGAAGCGCGTTGTCGGTGTGCTCGATCTCAAAGGTCATAGGCTGCGCAGATGAAGGTGCGCCTTGGCGGCGGAAACCGTCCGCCCCTTCTTCATGTCATCCAGTCCTCGCTGGATGGATTTCAGCGTGGCCAGCTCTTCGAGGGAGTCCTGGACCTTTTGATAGGCTTTCTTGCCCAGCAGCACCCCTTGAGCCTTGCCATTCACGGTGAGCACCTTGGGCCGCCCGGTGCGGTTCGCACTGGCGAGATGACGCTTGGCGTCACGCTGGAAATCGGTGAGCGAGTGGATGTCTTCAATGGCGATCATGGGCTGATTGAAGCACGAAATTCCATGTTTGATGATTTTTTTTCACGCGGCCTGTAATCGCCGCCCAGAAACCGGCCATTTGGGGATGAAACCAAAAATCATCCCCTATGAAAACGCTCGTTTTGACTCTCTCGCTCGTTCTGGCCGCCGTTTCGGCGATGGCGCAGGCTCCGCAGGTTTATTTTGCCATCGCGGTGCATTCGGAGGAGCCGGGAGGCGGCTCGTCGGTGCCGATCACGCCGGACTTCCGCACGGATACGAAGGCGGTTTATGTGCAGTGGCGCACGGCGCTGCTGGGCTTTGCGCAGCTTTGCAGTGATCGCAGCCTGCCGTGGCAGTTTCAGAGCGATTTCAACTTTCTCGAAGGGCTGCGGCGCTTCGAGATCAGCACCTCGGCGGAATACGACAGCAGCCTGCTCATCGGAGGGCGGAACCTGCTCCAGCATCTGCGTCACCTCGGGGTGAATCTCGATCCGCACTCGCACGAAAGCCCGCTCCACGGCTACAACTACGCGGATGTGGCCTGGCTGCTGCGGGAGATCGTGGGCAGCGAGCCGACGGGCGTCGTCGGAGGTCACGTCTATACCGGCATGGGCTATCAGCAGTGGCCGAAGTTCGTGCAGCATCCGCAGGGGCTGGCGTGCGCGAAATTTTCCCTGCAAAGCGGCGGCTATCGATGGCGGCCCTACCTGCTCATGGGCGGCGGGACGATGGCGCACCGTGACGATCCGCACGCCAGCGGCCTCTGGCGGCCCAGCTACGATGTGGGAACCACGAACGCGACCGCCGCGCAATACTTCACCGACATTCCAGACGGCCCCATCGCCGCGATCGGCACCTGGGAGCAGGATTTGCACGAGAACGACCGGCTGCTCCGCCAGCTCGAAGACGGCACCGTGCCGCACGCGGGCAAAACCTGGACGATGGGCCGCGTCTTCAATCATCGCGACATGCTGCAGGCCGGTTTCCTCACCAGCATCATGCCCGCGCAGCTCGACACGATCAAAAGATGGCGAGACGCAGGCCGCGTTACCGTGGCGAAGTTCACCGACATCTACTCGGCGTGGAGTGGCAGCAGCAGCCTGTATCGCCGACCGGAGGACAATGCTTCTTTCTCGCTGAATTGGCAGGACTTCCTGTTTGGTGCCCGCAGCGCGGCGGAATTGCGCACGCTGCTGAACCATCATGAGCAGCTCGGCGTGCCGGTGGACATCCTCTTTACCACCTGGCAGACGGATCTCTTCGAGGACATCGCCCCGGAGATGATCGGACGGCTGCAAAGCTCCTCACGGGTGACGATGGGCTACCATGTCCGCGCTCCGAAGCCGTATGCCAGCATCTACGGCAGCACGAACTGGTTCACCACGCTCATGAGCCGCGCGATCAACGCTGGCGACATCCATGACTATGAGACTCACGGCCTCGATCTCGCCACCGGTCTGCCCACTGGCGAGGAAGGCGGTTATCTGAAACTCACGAACCTCATGGGCTACGCGCCGCGCATCGTAGGCCCGAACGTCAACACGCTCGTGCCCGTCATCCCCGGCCTGGTGCGGGACCATTTCCGCAATGCGGGTGCCGCCATGTTTGTTGAGCACAGCAGCAACGCGATCAACCTCGGAGCCATGCGCTCCGGCTTGCCGCTGCGCCCGGAAAGTCATGACTGGATCCTCATCGAGCACTTCCGCGGCGATGCTGGCGCGGCAGCCTCGCTGGATCAGGCCCTCAGCTACGCACACACCGCGACCAATGTCACCGCGCCCTATTTTGTCGGCATCAAGCTGCATGATAACGACATCATCTCCGACGAATCCGCCTGGAACATCGTTTTCACGCCAGCAGGTCGTCCACGCCCTTACGATCCCTTGCTGTCGGAGGAGGAACTCGCCGAGCATGAGCTGCCGCCAGGCGAAAGCGGCAGCCGCCGCTCGTTTTATTTGAATCTCGTCGCCGAGGCGGCCGCGCGTCAAAACGAGATCAATCTCGTCGGCGTGCGCGATGTGCTCAGTTTGCTCGCCGAGGAGGAAGTGAGGCCTGTGGGCCTCAGTTTGACCGAGGTGGATGAAAATACCGATGTGGGCGCTGTTTTGGCCGAAATCAGCGACGGCGGCATCTACAGCGGCGTGTCCTGCGATTACCAAATCGAGGCTTTTGGCGATGGAGCCGATTTTTCGATCAGCGGAGCCAATTTGACCGCCGCTCGCGTCTTGGACTACGAAACCGACTTCGTGAAAACCCTCCGCGTCCGCTGGACCGACGGCGGCGGCAACACCGGCACGCGTGATCTGACCCTCGTGCTCCGCAACGTGACCACTGATGACGATGATGGCGATGGCATGACGGAGGCGGAGGAAGCCATCGCAGGTACCGATCCGCTCAATGCGACCTCGCGTTTCACCGTCGGCAGCATGCAAACGATGGGCAATCAGGCGACGCTGACATGGCAAAGCGTAGCCGGAAAGACCTATCGCATCCAATCGAGCACCGATCTGAGCACCTGGAACACCGTCAGCGGCTCCGAAACCACCGCGACGAGCACGACGACGACGCGCACGATCACCGTGATGCCAGGAGAAAGGCAGTTCTACCGGGTGATGGTCGTGGTGCCGTGAAGGCTCACTGTGGTAGCGGCGGCGGTGTTCCCGTTTGAGGCTTCGTTTCTCCACGCTTCCAGATTTGACCAGCGCTGAGCTGTTTAGCGGCCCAGGGGAGCCAGCGTAGCACGCGAGAGGCGAGCCAGAGAGCCCAGGCGAGCATCAGAGCTCGATAGACCCAGATGGAGACGGAGATGACGACGGGGCTGGGCAGGGAACCATCGGCGGTGCGGTCTTGGAACCATTGCAGCATGTCGGTGGTGGAGCCGTAGCCAGTGACGAACATCTCCGGTTTGCCGAGCAGGCCTTGATGCACCACGGCGAGCATGCACAGCAGCGCGATGAGCGAGGCTCCGGCGAGGATGATCTGCATCACGTTGAAGAGGCCGGCCGGTTTGATCGCGGAGGGCGCGGAGCCTCGCCAGGCGATGACGAAGAACCAGAGCACGACGGCCGCGCCGATGAAAAGCGGAAGCTGCATGAAGCCGAGCATGAGCAGCGCCCACTCGTAACCCTTCAGCGGCGAGAGTTGGATCTTGGCGAGAATGAAGCCGAGCAACACCGCGGCCGCGGAGAGACCCCAAAAGCGCACGGCGGGACCGCGCATGGGTCCGCTGGCCCACAGCAGCCAGCGGGAGGCGGGCATGTGGACGGTGGTGGTGATGTTGGAGGCCATCACGGGCAGCGTGACGGCATCGGTGGGCATCTTGAAGGCGAGCGCACCGGGCGTTTTCCAGTCGATGAAGACTTCTTGATCGCCGGGGCGCACGGGAAGGATCACCGAGTTGCCTTCGCGGCGCACGGGAAGCTCCTGGCCGCGCACGCGGAGGGCGCTGATGGATGCTTCCGCAGGTAGTTCGAGGCGGAAATCCTCACCGAGGCTGGCCTGCACCTGCATCGTGAGCTGCGTGCTGTGCTGGCGGTCGCCGAGTCGGGTGATCTGGCGAGCCTGATGGATGGTGGTGGTGGCTCCTTGAACGGCCTCGGGGCGCGAGACGGTGAGTTTCACGCTCTCGCCGGGCCACGGGGTCCAAACGGGCACGAGTTGAGTTTGGGAAGTTTCATAGACGGGTGCGAGGCCTTCGTGATGCACATTCCAAACCGGCGAGGCAGTGAGCATCCAGCGCTCCACCCAGCTTTCACTGGCTTCGGCTTTCAACGTGAGATCAGGCACGGGTGCGAGTTCGCTTTCCCAACTGACTTCTTCATCGCTGGCACCGAAGCGCACCTCGATGCGGCCTTTATCCGCGTTTATGCCGGCGCTCATCACCCGCTCGGCGGCGAGCAAGGGCACGCTCAGAGAGATGGCTTTGCCGGTGGGTGAGAGGCGTTTCACCTTCGTGCGAACCTGCCAGATGAGGCCGAGCTCGAGCTCACGCTCGATGCGCACGACGGGGAAGAAGTCTTTTTGGTCGTAAGCGGCCTCGGCGCTGGCGCTGCGGTTTTGCTCAACGAAGAAAACCTGATCCTCCGGCACGCCGTTGGGCTTCATGCCGGTGACGGTCCAGCCTGCGGCATCGATTTGGACCTGTCGCGGCTTCAAGAGGAAGCTCCACTGCCATTCCGCGCCCGGCGGGATGAGGCCGGTGATCTTCACGGTCTGCACACCGGGCGTGGCGAGCACCCAAAGGTAGCCCTCATGTCGCAGCGTGACGGCCTCGCCGACGCTCAGCGGGCTCCACGCGGGCAGTTTTCCCGGCAGCGGCACCGCGACGATCTCGCTGGCGTGAATCTCGATTTCCATCTCCAGGCGATGCCCTTGCAGTTTGAGGCGAACCTGCGGGATTTCAGCCCGCTGCGGGTCTTCGGGGCGCAGAGAGAGGACACGCTCGCGAAGCTCATCGAGCATCTCTTTGGACGGAATCTGGGCGTTCGCTGTGTTGGAGAACAAAAAGGCCAAAAGGATCAGCGAAGCCGCGGAAGGCGTGGCGAAGCTCATTCGAGGCCATTTCGGCAACGTCTTGCCTTTGCCGAGCAGCAGCCAGACAAGCCCGAGCATGAACGCGAGGCGCAGCAGGGTGATGACACGCTCCAAGCTGCACGGAATGAGCCACAGCGAGATTTTCTCTTCGGCTGAAACAGGGCCTCGCCAGCCAAAACTCACCTCGCGCCACTTCCACTGCGGCACGGCGGGACCGGTTTGGATCTTGGCTTTGGTGTCATAGAAGAGATTGGATTTGAGATCGAACTTCGAAGGCTTCTGCTCGTATCGATTGCTGGAGATGTCGATGCTGTTCATGGCGCCGGCGACGCGTTCACGAATGCCATCGGCTTCTTGCGTCATGGGAGCTGGGGATGCGGGGGCATTCGCCCAGCCTGCATAGTCCTCCCACGTCGTCCGATACGGCTCCAACTGCGGATAAATGGCCTGCTGAATCTGCTGCGTGATGAAGGGCGTGGCATTCAAGGCAAAGAGAACGAGGACCACGATCTTGATGCCATTCACTATTCGTTGCACGAGCGGCGGGGCATTCTCCGGCACCCATTTGGCGGCGGCAAAGACGGTCACGAGGATGATCCAAGTGTATCGCGGTGCTCCCGTCTCATGATAGGCAAGTAGAAGGCCGAGCAGGCCGATAAGTGCGGTTTTCCAACCCCAGGCCTTCCACACGGCGAGGGTGACGATGAGAAGCAAAAACACATCGAAGAGCGACCACGAGGTGAGCCAGTCGCCACGGCTCCAATCGGCTCCGAATACGGCGAGCAAGCGCCAGCCGGGCGGGAGATTCATGCGTGACTCCAGCGACTCCGCATCGTGCTGCCAGCCGGTGGCGGCGAGGCGTGAACCGCGTTCGAGTCTGCCGACGGCTTGCAGGCTCAGATTGCGATCCCGCACTTCAACGCCTTCCGCGCCATTGGCAGGGTTTTTGGTGATGAGCTGACCGGCCCCGCTGATTTTCACCGCGCCGAGCTTGTGACCTTCCGCCGCATCGAGCCGCCAGGTCTGCTGGCCGCTGCCGCTGAGGTCGTCTTGATAGGTCATGTTCTTCCCGTCTTCGTCGAGCCAGAAGCTGCGACGGATGGTGATGCCCTGTGGCTTGCGTGCGCCCATGCCGCGCATCTTTTCCTCGATCTGAAAGGGCTGCGCGGGGTTCCACTGATGCACGGGGTGCTGTCGCCAGGCCTCGGGATAGGTCGTCTGCGCCACATCGACGGCCGGGATGCCGCTGATCTCGACTAGGCGGAAGGCCGGATCGTGCTGCAAGCCGACGAGTTCGTCCTCAGCGAGCGGCTTGGAATCTTTCGCATAGGCGATCGTGGTGGCGGGACTGGTGCGGTAGGCGGCGAACTTGAGCGTCCATTTGCCCGCACGGACCTGGGCCTTGAGTTTGCCTGCATCATCGACGGCGCATGGCACCGGTGTCTCGACTGAGGAAAGCCGCCAGCCTTCCGGCAGCAGGTGACCGAGGGCTTCTTCACGGCTTTTGCCCGCCACGCTGAGCTCCACCTGCGTGTGCAGCCACTGCGGCGAACCATCGTGGATGAGTCGATAAACCTTCACGGCGAGGAAGTCCTTGTCGGCAGGCTCCGTGCCGGTGCGTTGCAGCCACAGGCGGCCTTCTGCATCCCACACGGGCAGTTCCACCGGTGCTCCATTGAGCTGCAAATTCAGCACGCCGATCTGCGGCGGGATGCGCACGGATTGCGGCATCGTGCTCCAGCGAAAGCTGCCCTTGATGATGCCTTTGTAATCGGTGTTCAGCTCCACGCAGGGCACGCCTTCCCGGTTCAGCACCGGCACGGCTTCGTCGTCGATGGTCACGCTCTGCGGCCAGCATTGGGCATCGCCCGGCAGCGGCAGCCAGTCGTGAGATCGCGAATCCACCGCGAAGCTGAAGCTCCCGCCTGCCGCCTCCGCTTTGATTTCCACCGGCGCATACCAGAGCGGCATCAGCTTCGTCTTGTCATCGAAGGCCGTGGGCTTGCCGCCATGCTTCGTTTCGTCCCACAGCACCCAGCTTTGCCAGTCATCGAGCAGTTTCGGGAACTGCGCCCGGCCCGGCGAGGTGATGGACACGAGGACGAGCAGGAGGACAAAGAGGAATCGAGTCTTCATAAGAAGGCTCGAAGGCTACCAGAGTCGCCCGGTGGCTGGAAACGTCGATTTTTTGCTTCACGGCGAATTCACGAGGCGATAGAAGGGGGGAGCTTTTGAGCCTTAAAAGCCTATATTTCTAAAAATTACGCAAAAATTAAATATTTATGGTTGCAATGAATTCCATAATTTGCATAATGGCTGTGCAATTAAGCACTAAATCACATGAAGAAGCTCATCCTCATCCAGAACGACTATCCCGGCACCGGTAAGAGCACGCTCTCCCTCTGCCTCACCCGTCACCTCGAGCAGTATGGTGTGGACCACCGCCTGCTTTCCCTCGTCGAAGAAGGTGCCTCGGCCTCGCCGGGCAGCATCGTTCTCGATCCGGATTCGCTCACGCCACGATCCTTCATGGCTCAGGTCGATGCCTCGCCGATCACGATTCTCGAAGTCGGCACCGGTTTGGGTGATTTCTTCACTTCCTTCTACCAGCAGCACGACTTTGAAAACATCTTGAGCGAGACCGGCGTGGCCGTGACCGTGGTGCTGCCGGTGACGGCTGACCGCGAGAGCTTTGATTCCGTGACGCAGGCTGCGGAGGTCTTTTCCGACAATGCCGAATACCTCATCGCCCACCTCGTGACGAGCAGCTACGACGAGGACGATAAGATCTGGGACACCAGCTATGCCGCCCGCGTGATGGACATGTTTGAGGCCGTGGAGCTTCACATCCCGGAGATCACCTTCCACCTCGAGCTGAGCATGGAACGCATGTCGCTCGATGATGCGCTGCAATGTGCGGATGCCGAGGAACGGCTGGGCAAGGAATTCACGAAGTGGCACCGCCGCGTCATGGGGCAGGTCGATAGCGCTCGTGGCTATCTTTTCGGCGATGCCTTCCGCCCCACGATCATGCCGAAGCCTGCCAAGCCCGTGCGCAAGAGCCGTGCGAAGGTGGCCGCCTAATCGAGCGCTCCTTTCTTAGCCTCGTCCTCAGAGAGAAACCCCGGCAGGAAGCCTGTGAACCTCGTGTTCCGGCTTCCTGCCTCGTTTTGTGTCTGATGGAGTCGATGCCCAAACCCTCGTTCTGGCGAGACTGTGTCAAAACTCTCTTGATGAAGTCATAACTGGCGACATCGAGGATGCATGGGCCAACACCTTCAGGGAGAGCAACGCGATCAAAACTGGCTTTTGCCGCCG
>JBILVU010000237.1:0-5405 GCA_044370285.1 Prosthecobacter sp. | reverse complement strand
TGCTACGCGACCATTCCATCATGAAACGCCTCCTCCTTGCTCTCGCCTGCTTCACCTCGCTCCAAGCCGCTGAACCCTACACCGAGAATCCCGGCAAGCAGGGCGATGGTGCCTTTGAGGTCGGGCCAGAATACAAGCTCGATCCCGATTTGACCGACAAAGGCAACGCGAAGGGCAAGACGTTCACGTTTTCGATGAAGCTGGCGGACAGCAAGATCTTCGACGGCACGGACAAGACGCTGGAGCCGGACAAGAAGAAGGTGAACACCGAGCGCAAGATCACCGTGTATGTGCCCGCAGCTTACCAAGATGGCACGAAGGCTCCGCTGCTTGTCATTCACGATGGACCGGGCCAGTTGAAGCTCATCAGCCATGCGCTCGACAACCTCACGATCTCGAAGGACACGCAGCGCAAGCTCCCCGCCTTTGTCTGCATCGCCGTGCAGAATGGCGGCAACGACGGCAAGAACAGCCAGCGCGGCCTGGAGTATGACACGATGTCAGATCGCCTCGCACGCTTCATTCACGACGAGGTGCTGCCTGCCGTGCTCGCGAATGCCGAGATCCGCACCGCGTATCCGAAGTTCGCCCTCACGGAGAATCCGTGGGGCCGTGCGGTCATGGGTTGCAGCTCCGGCGGCGCTGCGGCGCTGACGATGGGATGGTTTCGCCCGGACTGGTTCCGCCGCATCATCGCCTACTCCGGCACCTTTGTGGACCAGCAGGACGACGACGCGCCCGAGGAGTCCAAATTCCCGCTCGGTGCGTGGGAGTATCACTCCGGCATGAAATTGATCGAAACGAGCGAGCCGAAGCCGCTGCGCATCTTCACCCACGTCTCCGAAAACGACAACCGCGCCAACGACCCCGAAGAAACCTACCACAACTGGGTCATGGCCGGCATGCGCACAAACGTCGCCCTCGATCAGAAAGGCTATCACCACCGCTACGTCTTCAGCAAAAAGACCGGCCACTGCGACAAACGCGTCTTTGAGCACACGCTGGCCGACACGCTTGTGTGGCTCTGGCTCGGGTGGGAGGGGTGAGTGCTCCCGCTTGACCCGCTTTCCGCATTCAGTCTGCTTTCGCACCTGCCATGAAACCACCTGCCGAAAAGTTCGAAATCCAAGATGGATACTATGTGCTGATCATCGTCCAGAACGGCAAGGTGATCCACTTCACGCCGAATGTGAGCCTGTCGCACGCGGACTTCGTCAAACGCAGCGTCGGCACACTGCCTTCTGATGCTTGGGTCGGCTCCGCGACGAAGAACGACGGCTATCTCACAGCGATCAACTCCTACACCTTCTATCAGAACCAGCTTCCTGCTCCGCCGGAGATTCAAAGCGTGGTGAAGGAGCAGTTTTGCTGATCCGCGTCGAGTTGCGGTTTGTTAACGCAGGCTGCGCCAGCAAAGTGGCCATCTCGCTCCGTCGAACCGACCGAAGGGAGATAGCCAGCCGTAGGCTGCGCGTAGGGTGGAGCGAAGCGACAGCAAATGAGCAGAGCGCTTCCGCAGGCCGACTGCGTGTCGGATCGTGAACCGTTGAGCTTACCACACCCTGGCTTCCTCTCGCGGAGCGAGAGGAGTGCTTTGCTTCGCCGCTGTGGTGGCGATGTGGCCTATCGGTGCCAGTTGTTTCCGCTCATGGCTGCTTCGATTGCCAATCGAAGTCACAGCTTATTCGGCTCTGCCTCATCCGCCTCACCATTCTCGGCCAGCTTCAACACCTGAGAATCAAAGTCGCTTACATAGAGGCGGTCCTGGATGATCCGATACTTTTCAAACTCACTCTCTGCGTGGGCTTTAGCGATCTCGGCGGTGACTTTGCCGGCATCTTGGAGGTTTTCGCGGTCAGTAGCCGCGATGAAGCGGTTCAGGCGAGTTTCCCAGTCCTGCATGGTCATCGGAATCTGTCGCAGAGCCATGTCCTCAGCCACATCGAGGTAGGCGGAAACGAGACGCTGTAGCTGGGCGGCCTCGCTTTCGATGAGGTAGTTTTTGGCGACGCTGACGTCGAACTTTTGGATCTTGCCTTTGGGGGCGTCCTTCCAGGTAGTGAGGCCCATGTGATCCTTGGCGGAATCGGCGCGGAGGTAGATGACCTCAGCCGCCGTGTGCCCGTGAATGGCCCAATGAAGTTTGTTTTGCACGGTGGCAAAGAACCGCTGGGTGGCGGCGGCTGTGACATCGTAGTCGATGGAGGTGGCGTAGATGTCCGTGACCTTTTGATAAAACTTACGCTCGCTCAGCCTGATCTCACGAACCCGCTGGAGCTGCTCTTCAAAATACTGCTTGGTGAGGATAGAGCCGTCATTTTTCAGGCGCTCGTCATCCATGGCGAAGCCCTTGATGGTGAACTGCTCAATGATGGTGGTGGCCCATTTGCGAAACTGCACGGCCCGCTCGGAATTCACCTTGTAGCCCACGGCAATGATGGCGGGCAGGCTGTAGTGCTGGGTGGCGTAGGTTTTGCCGTCGGCGGCAGTTATTCGAAAATTTCGAATAACTGACTCTTCCTGAAGTTCGCTGTCCGAAAAGACCTTCTTCAGGTGATAGTTGATCGTGTGGGTCTCCACATCATAGAGCAGGCCCATCGCCTTCTGGCTGAGCCAGACGTTCTCATCCGCATAGACGGCCTCTACACCGCCTTTCCCGCTGGCGGCGACAAAGGTGAGGTATTCAGCCGCTGACGAGCGCAGTAGAGATGCTTCAGCCTTCTTGGGCTTGGCTTTACTGGGCGTGCGCTTGGGTTTCATCGGGTGGGTGGTCGTCCTGACGGTGGCAAGTCCGAGAACCGTGGCAAGCCCTAGCAAACGGCGCCCTTCCAAAGTGAGGCTATAGCTTGTTCGGCACCACCTTCGTCCACGGGCTCCAGGCACCGAGCGCATGCTGCTGGATTTTGCGTTTCCAGATCTTGTTTCCGCAGAAGGCATAGAGCGTGTCTTTGTCCTTGCCGCCGATGGCGACGGCGGTGACGCGGCCGCGATCAGGGACGGTGAGGATGACCTGGGTGGGGCCGTCGTCGGCGCTGATTTGGATGCCGCTTTTGGTGGCGATGAATTGACGGCCTTCCTGCGAGTAGCAGAGGCATTCCGCGCCGACGTCGTCGTCCCAATCCTGGACGTGGAGATGGAAGAAGCGCTCCTTATTGATGAGCGTGCCGTCGTCGGCGATTTGGTAGCTGCAGGCCCATTTGGAATGGCCTTCGCCGACGCTGAGGAGCCATTGATCGGGGCGGAAGGCCATGCCGGTGGCGAATTTGATGCCGGCATCGACTTGGACCTTTTTGCCGTCCTTGATGAGCCACACGCTACCGCCGTTGTTGGGCTTCTTGGCGTCGTTGTCGGTGACGTAGAGGCTGCCGTTCGGATGGGCGAGGATGCTGTGGCCCAGGATGCCGTCCAAAACGACACTGGACTTGCCCGCATCGTCGTAGCGCAGGAGCTGGCCGGATTTCTCGGAGATGGTGTAAAGCGATCCATCGGCAGCGACGGTCACACAGTGCGCGTTGCCGGTTTTTTCGGCGAAAACGCTGACTTCATCATCGAGGCCGATGCGATGGATTTTATCGGCGGAGGTGTCGGCGAAGAAGACTTCGCCGTTTTGAGCCGTGGAGGCTCCGCGAGTGCTTTTGAAGCCTTCGGCGACGAGTTTCCAGTCTTCGCCGGGGATGAGGATCTCTTGGGCACGTGGGGCGCTGGAGCCTGCTTTGACCTTCGCAGGCCAGTCTTTCCAAAGATAAGCCATCGCTTCTTGCCAGTTCTCGCCGTAGCCCGCGACGTGCTTGCCGTCGATGGTGCGGAACTGGTAGTCGTAGCCGGAAAACTTCAGGGCTTTGTCCATCTCCTGATCGACGAGGAACCAGTCGCCTGCCGCGTTTTCCATGTCGTGCGTGGCGGTGGTGAGATACGAGCGGATCGGGCGTGCCTCGAACTTCCGCACCATCGTGGGAAACTAATGTCCGCCGCGAAACGCGACCCAACTGCCGCTAGCGGCATACACGCGGCTGAAGGCCTCCGGCTTGTGCCAAGCCGCCGTGAAGGCCGCGATGCCGCCGCTGCTGCCACCGACGATGCAGCGGTCGTTGCCGCTGGTGCTGAGATTGAGCTGATACTGCTTGGCGACGAAGGGCAGGATCTCTTCGTCGAAGAAGCGCAGGTTGTGGTCGCTGACGCCGTCGTATTCAAAGTCGCGATTGCGTCGGCCAGCGGTGCCTTTCATCGGCGCAGGCACCTCACCGGGCCGCACGAAGACGCCGACGGTCACCGGCATCTCCTTGGTGGCGATGGCGAGTTCGAGGTTCGCCTTCTCGCGCGGGTTGTAGCCATCGGTCTTTACATAAACGCAGGCGGGCTTGCTGGCGTCGTATTGCGCTGGGATGAAGACGGTGACCTCACGCACGGTGCCGGGGAAGATCTTGCTCTGCGTGAACGGGAAGGTCTCGACACGGCCGGGGAGGATGTCCTGCGCGAAGGATGAATGGCCGCAAAAGAACGCAGAGATCGCAAGGAGGAAGAAGAGGCGCATGGAAGGTGGTGATGGAGATTACTTGGAGGCGGGGAGGGCGAGTTCTGACTCGGGCACGAGTTTGATTTCCAAGTCCTCGCCTTTGAGATGCTTGTCGAAGAAGGTCTGCATGAGCTGGATGATGGCGGGTTTGCCGAAGGCGGGACCACCGTGACCGGCTCCGGGCAGGGTTTGGAGCCAGACGGGGATGTTTTGGGCTTTGAGAGCGGCTTCGAGCTGCACGCTTTGCGCATACGGCACGAGGGTGTCGTGGGTGCCGTGGAGGATGAGGAAGGGCGGATTGTCTTTGCTGACGTAATGCACGGGGCTCACGGCATCAGCCTTGGGTTTGTCGTCGAGCGGGGTGCCGATGAGGGAGGAGTAGGGATCGCTGGGCGTGTTGAAGGCGAAGATGTTTTTGGCGTTTTTGTCTTTGGCGGCTTGTTGGACGACGGTGCTGAAATCGGCGGGGCCGTAGATGTCGATCACAGCCTGGACGCGGTCGGATTGATCGAGATGGCCGCCGATGGGTGGGAAGGCTTTTTTGCCGCCGGAGGTGCCGACGAGGGCGGAGAGATGGCCGCCTGCGGAGCCGCCGACTGCGCCGAGGTGATCGGTGTCGAGGTTGTATTGCTTCGCATGGGCACGCAGCCAGCGAATGGCGGCCTGGCAGTCCTGAATCTGCGCGGGGAAGATGGCTTTCTGGCTGAAACGATACTCGACGCTGGCGACGGCATAGCCTTTGAGCACGAGTGGGGTTACGGGACAGGGAAATTTGTTTCCGGCACGCCAGCCGCCGCCGTGGATGTGGACGATGAGAGGGAGCGGTTTTTCGGAAGGTGTCGTGGGCAGGTAGAGGTCGAGCATTTGCGCTTCATCGCCGCCTTCGATGTAG
>JBILVU010000115.1:0-18440 GCA_044370285.1 Prosthecobacter sp. | reverse complement strand
CGGATAGGCGGCGTTGCTGGTGAGATTGGCGATGAGATTCCCGGCGATGTTCAGCCACCATTCGCGCAGGATGCCGCCGCTGCCGAGCTGGGCGGGAATGATCGTCCAGCGCAGTTGAATGCTGCCGGTGGGGCCGAGCGAGGATTTCGCATTGATCGTGCTGGTGAAAACGCCGAGTGCTGAAGGCGTGCCGAAGACGAGGCCGGTGGTGGCATTGATGGAAAGCCCTGTCGGAAGTCCTGTGGCGGACCACGTCATGGTGCCCGGACCGGTAGCAGTCATCGGCAGTGACACGCTTTGATTGATGCGCGTCGTCTGATCGCCCGGTGAGGTCACAACAGGCACATTGTTGGCGGAGACCTGGATGATTTTCGAGACGGAGAACGGCCCGGTGGGCGAGATGGCAAAGAGCATCCAGTAGCCGGGTGTCATCACATTGAGATTCACATGCGAGTGGACGGTGTAATTGCCCGCCGTGTCCTCGGTGAAGGGCAGATGCAGGAAGCGCAGATCGGTGCCGACGCTGTGCGTGAGCGAGGAGAGCTTGATGAAGGTGAAGTTTCGAATGCCAGCCGTGGCTTTGACGCTGAAAGCCATGCCGGGACCGATGGCGGCAGGTGCTTCCGTGATGACCGGACGTGTGGCGAGCGTGCCATTCGCATTGAAAAGACATCCGGGTGTATAAATCTGCGCATCGCGATGATCGGCGGCATTGCCGCTGAGACCACCACCACCACTCCACACGCGGCCATCGGGCAGCAGCACGGCGAGCGAGTGGTAATTCCGAGGCACACTGGCATTCGCTGCAGCACGCCACTGGCCGGTGGATGGATTCCAAATCTCCGGCGTGAGCACCGTGCCGACATCGCTGAACTTCTGCGTCGAGTTGTTTCCACCGATGACCATCACCTCGCCGTTTGGTAGCAAGACACCATTGGAGAACGTGCGTGCATTGAGCATCGAACCGGTCTGTGTCACGACGGGTGTGGCTCCATTGAAATCGACGACGTAAGCGAGATTGGTGGTGCCATTCGTCGTCGTGCGTCCGGAGGCTTGGAGGACCTTGCCAATGTCGAACATGACGACCGCGCCGTCTTTTGGATAGTAGTTGCCGGGCACATCGACGCCGGAGTCGGTGATGAGGCCGCTGAGGCTCGTTTGGTCCACCCAGTGCATGTTGTTGGTGGGGCCGCTGTGGAAGATGCGGCCGTTCGGAGCCAAGTGAAGCAGCGGATGCCAGATGGATTCAAAGGTGTTGTCACCATGCGCCACGGTCCAGTTCATGTTCGTGTAACGCTGCCAGCCGGTGCCGCTGATCCAGCGCTCGGAGGTGTTGCTGCCGCCGCTGCCCATGGCAGTGAAGATTTGGCCGTTCGGCAGAGCCACGCTGGTGTTGTACCAACGCGCATCCTGCATGTTGGGCAAAGCGCTCCAGGTGTTCGTGCGCCAGTCAAAGATGCTGCTGAGCACCGTGGTATTGCGTCCGCCATTCACCACCACGCGACCATCCGGCAGCAAGGCCACGCC
Source organism: Prosthecobacter sp. (assembly GCA_044370285.1). GTDB lineage: Bacteria > Verrucomicrobiota > Verrucomicrobiia > Verrucomicrobiales > Verrucomicrobiaceae > Prosthecobacter. Next base: position 16,913 of record JBILVU010000115.1, on the reverse strand, counting down.
GCCGCAGAACATGTCGTGACGCGAGTTGTTGAACTCGACGAACTGTCCCGTGCGGTAGTCCCAAGTCGCCGCGTAAGTGAACTCCGGTCCGCCGGGGAAGGTGGTGCGTTGATTCGAGGCAAAGGTCAGCAGACGACCATCGGGAAGCTGGGCACAGGTCACGGGAATGTGCGGCGTCCATGGAATGATGGCGCTCCAAGAACCGAGACCGCGACATTCTTCCGGTGAAGGAGGCAGAAGCTGCTGCGCGGTGGCCGTGAACGCGGGTGCGAGCCTGGCAGCCTCAGCATAAAACGCATCGTCTTGAGCGTGAGTGATCTCATCGGCACGAGAGAATGTGCTGAGAAGCAGGGCGGCGAGTAGGAGCGTACGTTTCATCGGGAGGCGGTGGCGGTCGTTTGAGTGAAAGTTTCGTCAGTGAGAGCTTTGAGGAAGGCCACGAGGTCGGCCTTCTCGGTCGCGGTGAGCTGGATTCCCGCTTCGGGATGCTTCGCGAGGTTCGGATCGAGCGTGTCGCTGCGCCGCACGCCGCTGCTGTAGTGCTCGACGACTTCTTCGAGCGTGCTGAAGCGTCCATCGTGCATGTAGGGCGCGGTGAGGGCGATGTTGCGCAGGCTGGGCACCTTGAACTTGCCACGGTCCGCCGCGTTCTTTGTCACCGCCATGCGTCCGATGTCATCCGCGGCGAGGTCGAGGCCGTTGTTCGCGAATTGGCTGCTCACAAACAAGGTGCCGCCGTGGCAGTGAAAGCAGTCCGCTCCGCGAAGGCCGCGTTTGGGATCAAACTCGGTCACGAAGAGCTGAAGGCCGCGTTTTTCGCTCTCGTTGAGCTCGGCGACCTTTCTCGCGGCACGGTCATACTTCGAATCCTGCGAGATGAGGGTGAGCAAAAACTGCTCCAACGCCGCCGCGAGGCGGTCTGCGGTGATCTCCGGTGTGCCGAAAGCCTTTTGGAAGGCTTCCCGCTCGTTTTGAAGTTTCGCGATGACATTGGGCAGCGTCTCGTTCATCTCGGCGTGGTCTTGAATCGGCATCAAGACCTGCTCGCGAAGCGTCGCCGCCCGGCCATCCCAGAAAAAGCTGCTGCCCCAGGCGAGATTGAAGAGCGGCATGGCATTGCGCTTCCCCACCTGCTTTTCGGCACCGAGACTGAAACGACGCGCATCGGCAAAGGCGAGCTTTTGATCGTGGCAGGAGGCACAGGACTGCGTGCCGTTGATCGAGAGACGCGTGTCGTGGAAGAGTCGGCGACCGAGCTCGATGCCCGCCTCGCTCATCGGCGGCAGTTTCACCTGCGGAAAGCGCTGCGTGATCGGCGGCGCCGCGGAACCAACCTCGGCCAGACGCTTCTGATACAAATCGTAGCTCACGCCGGTCACGCGGAAGGCCTTTTCGAGATTCGCCTTCATCCTCGCGGCGGTCGGATCACCTTCGCGGGAGTGCGTCGAGGTTTCGGTGAGTCCTTGCAGGACCTTGGCAACATCGAGATCGACGGAGATTGTCATGGGCCGCCCGCCTTCAAACTCCACCGGAAGCTCTACCGTCGTGAGTTGTGGCGCATTGGCGAGATGATACGAAAAGCCGTCTCCCCCTCGGCGACCTTCCAGCGCCATGAAAATGAAGCCGCCCATCAGGCCCCAGTGCAGCCCGTTCACCTGCGGATTCAGCGGGTGATCCGGCGGGAAGACATTCGGGTCCATCTGATTGATCTTTTCCTCCACGCCGATGCGAAAACGCACGGCCGTGTAGTGCCCCGCGGGCATGCCCGAGCCTTCGGCGGTCGTTTTGCCGCTGCCGAAGCTCAGATGCGAAAACCAGTCCTGCGAGTCGAGCCAGGCTCCGTCGGCTTTTTTCACCGCCAGCCCCGAAAGCAGGGTGTCGAGACGCGTCACCCGGTCGCTGGATTCACCGCTGGCAGCGGTCGTGAACTCAAGCCGGAAAGCGTCTGCTGCCCCAGCCGCTCCATTCCCCCAAAACATCCCCAAAACCGCCAAAAGCACCGGCAACCCGCGACCCGAGAGCACTCGGGCAGGCAGGGTGAGGGTAGGTTTGAAACGCATATTGGATAGAATGAGCACTACCAATACATTTAATTATAATTTCCATGTCGAATCAACCGTGAATTTGATAAATTTGATACAAAAGACTGAATATATTCTCAGCTCTGCGAAAAATGGGATCGCAGCCATGGCACACCTCTCCCCTGCCCTTTTGAGGCATTTCGGAGGCCCTTCTTCCTACCCCTGAACCACTCAATAAACGTCCCGGCGGTAACGCTTGGCGTCTTTCAGAGCCTGCATGTAGGCCACCGCCTCTTCGGGCGATTTACCGCCTTGCTGCTCAATGATGGTGTGGAGCGCTTTGTCCACATCCAGCGCCATGCGGGCGGCATCGCCGCAGACGTAGAAGATGGCTCCCTGCTCCAGCCATTGCCAGAGTTCAGCGGCGTGTTCGAGCATGCGATGCTGAACGTAGATCTTCTCCGCCTGATCGCGGCTCCAGGCCGTGGTGAGCTTCGTCAGCGTACCATCAGCCAGCCAGGCCTCGAATTCGTCCTTGTAGAAGAAGCAGCTCTTCTCGCTCACCTCGCCAAAGAACAGCCAGGCCTTGCCTTTCGCCTGCGTGGCCTGCCGCTCCTCCAAAAAGGCGCGGAAGGGAGCGATGCCCGTTCCTGGGCCGCACATGATGATGGGCGTCTCTTCCTGCGGCTCCGGCAGGCGGAAACCTTTGCCATGATTCACGAAGCACGGAATCAGCGTCTCACCCACCTTCACCCGCTCCGCGAGGAAGGTGGAGGCCACGCCGCCGCGTGCGCGGCCATGGCTGGTGTAGCGCACCGTGGCCACGGTGAGGTGGACTTCATCGGGATGGGCCTTTTGGCTGCTGCTGATCGAGTAGAGGCGGATGTTCAGCTTCTTCTGCGTGGCCATGAACTCCTCCGGCGTGAACTTCGCCGTGGGATTTTCTAAAAGCAGGTCGATCACAAAGCGACCCCACAGGTAGCTTTTGAGTTCTTCCTTGTTCTCCGGCTGGGAAAGCTCCGCCAGCGGCGTGTTGCCGCCGGTTTTCTCGACGATGGCCTTGATGAGCTTGTTGTCGATCTCCGTGATGAGAGTGCCCTCGATCAAGGCCTGACGGATCGGAACCTCGCTGCCGTTCTTTGGATGCTTCACGATCTCGCTGCCGGAGAAACCAAGCGCCGCGAGCGTGTCATCAACGAGCTGCGGATCATTCGTTGGCTGCACCGCCAGCGAATCCCCCGGCGTGTATTCGAGCCCGCTGCCCGCAAGGTCGATCTCGTAATGCGCCGTGTGCTTCGGAGCACCCGGGCCGCTGAGGTCGAACAGGCGCTTCACTTTCGCGATGCAGGGATTTTTGACATTGTACACCGGTTTACCGGCCTCGGGAGTGCTCATGGGAATGAGCGCAGGCTATCGCAATGGCAGACGCCATGTCAAAGCGAGAGCCGAAAGTGCGGGCGATTTTTGAATCTTTGCCGGGCGGGTGGTTCTAAGCCTCCAACAACCCACGCAGGCCATGAACGCCAATCTTCATCCACCGTTTCGGGGATGGAGCCGTGCTGAAGAAAGCCAAAAGCACGGCTCAGGGGGAGAAAACACGCCGCGCCTCGGCCTCGTGCTCAGCAGCGGCGGCTCACGCGGGATTGCGCATGCGGGCGTGATCCAGGTGCTGGAGGAAAACGACATCCCCATCGCCGCCGTGGCCGGATGCAGCATGGGAGCTTATGTGGGCGCTTTGTGGGCTGCTGGACTCGACGGCAAAGCCCTCGAACAACGTGCCCGCGAAATCAAAGACCGCGCCACCTTTAAGAAGCTGCTCGATTTCATCGTCCCACCTTCCGCAGGCCTCATCCGGGGCGAAAAGATCCGCCAGCATCTGGAGCGAGATCTTGGCACAAAGACCTTCGAGGAGCTGGAGCGTGAGCTGATCATCGTCGCCACCGATCTCGACCGCCTCATGCCGCATGTCTTTGATCGGGGTCGCGTTTCCACAGCCGTGCATGCCAGCGCCGCCATCCCAGCGATTTGCGCTCCCGTGCATCTCGATGGCCGCCGCTTCACCGATGGGGGTGCCTCGGAGCCGCTGCCAGTGGGCTTGTTGAAGCAGCACTGCCACGTCGATCGTGTCATCGCCGTGAATGTGATGCCCGCACCGCATGATTTTGAGGCGGGCCATGATGCGGCCTTCGGCGGGCGAAGCCAAGCGCCGCTTCATCCTCTCGGCCGCCTGCTCAAGCGTCTCTGGCACCAAGTGAACCTCCTCGCCGAGGGCAATGTGCTCGACACCTTCCGCCGCGCTTTGATGGCCGCGCAGCTCCGCCTCATCGTCAAAGAGGAGGCGGCAGCCGATGTGGTGATCCATCCGCGCTTCACCGCCTCGAACTGGCACGACTTCGAAAACTTCGGCCGCTACCTCCAGGCCGGGCGTGAGGCCGCCACCGCCGCGCTTCCCGCTATTCGCGAGCTTCTTTCTCAACCCACCAACCCACCCCTCGCACGCCATGAAACTCGATTGGAACACCACACCTCGTGAAGTTTGGGAACGCTGGCAGCTTACCCAACTCCGCGATTACCTCGCCCGTCGCGTCCTGCCCTTCTCGAAGCACTACCACGGCCTCCTCGATGCCCGCGACATCCGCTCGTGGGCCGACTGGCATCGCGTGCCCTTCACTTCAAAGCGTGATCTCGCCACGCCGCGTGATTTTGTGCTCGTCCCCGATGCCGCGAAGCTGCGCCGCGAGCCTGGCATGATCTTCGATGCCTTGCTGCATGGCAAAAAGGCCGCGCAAGAGCACGCCGAGCATGAATTCCGCCCCATCCTGCTCACCAGCACCACCGGTCGCTCTGCCGATCCGGTGCCGTTTCTTTTCACGAAGCACGATCTCGCCAATCTCGATCTCACCGGCGAGCGACTCATGCTCGCCGGAGCCTCACAGCGGGATTGGCGGCACATCAATCTCTTCCCGTATGCACCGCATCTCGGCTTCTGGCAGGCGCATCATGCGGGACTCGGCTTTGGCACCTTCATGCTCAGCACCGGCGGCGGCAAAACCCTCGGCACCGAGGGCAACATCAAGCTCATCGACAAGATCCAGCCCGATGTCCTCATCGGCATGCCCACCTTCCTCTACCATGTGCTGCGTGAAGCTCTCGAAACCGGCCAACGCTGGACCAACCTCAAACGTCTCGTCCTCGGCGGCGAAAAGGCTGCCGAAGGTCTGCGAGTACGGCTGCGTGAACTCGCCGCCGCGTTGGGAAGCCCCGACGTGCATGTGATGGCCACCTACGGCTTCACCGAGGCCAAGATGGCCTTCCCCGAATGCGTCGGCGAATCGCACGAAACCTTCGGTTACCACCTCAGCCCCGATTTGGGCCTCATCGAGCTCATCGACCCGAAAACCGGCCACCTCGTGCCCGACGGCCATCCCGGCGAAATCGTCTTCACGCCGCTCGATTCACGCGGCACCGTCGTGTTGCGCTATCGCACCGGCGACATCGCCGAGGGCGGCCTACACTGGGAAAAATGCCCGAACTGCGGCCGCACCTGCCCGCGACTCGTCGGCCCCATTTCCCGCGTCAGCGAGGTCAAAGAGCTGCACATGGACAAGCTCAAAGGCACGCTGGTGAACTTCAACGTCCTCGAACACCTCCTCGATGATCAGCGCGGCATCGCCGCCTGGCAGCTCGAACTGCGCAAACGCCACGACGACCCGCTGGAGACCGATGAAGTCCACCTCCACCTCGCCGCCGAGCCCGGCATCCCCCCCGCCGACCTCGAACTCGCCGTCACCCGCCGCTTCCACGAAGCCACCGAGATCACCCCCAACGAAATGCACTTCCACACCCTCGCCGAAATGCGCGAGCACCTCGGCATCGGGCGTCTCTTGAAGGAAGAAAAGATCGCCGATCACCGCCCGAAGGTGGCGGCGACGATGGCTCTGAGTGCGTAAGTCCCCTCTCACCTACTCCTGCGCTGCGCCGCCGGGCTGCTCGGGATTGAAGGCCTTCACGGGGCCGGTGTAGGTGCCGGTGACTTTCACAGCGGCCTTGTCCTGGAGGCCCACGAGGCCATCGGCAATGATGGTTTCACCTTCTTGGAGGCCGGAGACGATTTCGACGACGCCTGGTTTGCGCAGGCCAGTCTTCACTTCGAGGCGCTTGGCTTTGCCATCGGCGATGGTGAACACATACGCCTTGGCTCCGATGGGCACGAGGGAACGCTCCGGCACGGCCAGCGAGAAGCGCGGCTCCACCCGCAGCGCAACGAGGACGAGCATGCCGGGCTTCAGCATGAGATCAGGGTTCGCCACCTCGGCACGGGCGGCCACGGACCGCGTCAGCGGATCGAGTCGCGAATCGAGATGGGCGAGCTTGCCTTCAAACTGGCGTCCTTTGACCGTTTCGGCTCGGGCGACGATGGCCGTGCCGGGCTTCACGCTGCCGAGGTAGGTCTCCGGCACCGAAAAGTCGATCTTCACCACGTCGATCTTATCCAGCGAGGCAATGATGGTGCCGGGAGAAACGAGCGCTCCCACGCTGATGCGGCGCAGGCCCAGCCAGCCATCAAACGGCGCGGTGATCACACGATCCGCGAGACGGGCCTCCGCCTCGTTGATCTTTTGCTTCGCGATGTCGGAAAGCGTGAGACGCTCTTGCAGCCTCGCTTCCGGGGCCGCGCCGTCTTTGACGAGGTTTCGTAGGCGGGCGATCTCCCGCTCCTCCTCCGCCAGCGTGGCCTTCGCGGAGGCCAGCATGGCCTGCTCTTCCGTATCGCTCAGCTTGGCGAGCACGGTGCCTTTTTTGACGAAGTCGCCATCCTGGAACGACAGCTCGGTGACATGCTCGGTGACGTTGGAAGAGATGTCCGCCGATTCAAAGGACTGCACGGTGCCGATGGCATCGAGATCGAGGGCGAAGTTGTCCTTCGTCACCTTCGCCGTCGTCACCAGCGCCGCGCCTTTGGCCTTCGCGGCCGTCTTCGGCTCCGCGGCGGCCTGCTGCTGCCGTTTCCAATACACCCAGCCGCCACCTCCCACCGCCGCAGTGACGGCGAGGAAAACCAAAAAACGAAGAAGAGCAGACGGACGGGCTTCGGACATGAGGTGGGCGGAGGAATTGAAAACGCGGGCGGCAGGCCGGATTCGCGGAAAACTTCGTGGGGAGAGGTTTGCGTGATGAAAAGGGGCGGGCTAAAGGCCGGGGATGCAGGTCTTGCACAGCATTGAGGCGCTTTCCAGCCTTCGTGGACCCGTGGCGCTCGCCATCGGGGTCTTCGATGGCGTGCATCTCGGGCACCAGGAGGTGATTCGGGCGGCCTGCGATCATGCGCGGGCCCACGATGGCACGGCGGTGGTGATGACCTTTCACCCGCATCCGCTGCATGTGCTGCGCCCCGGTGCCGCTCCCCGCATGCTCTGCGGCGAGCGTCACCAGCAGCACATCCTCCGGGATCTCGGCGTGGGAACCTTGCTTCGCTGCCCCTTCACGCCGGAGACGGCGCAAACGGTGGCGCGGGACTTTGTGATGCGGCTCGTTGAGGCCGCCCGACCGCTCGGCTGCATCTCCGTGGGCCATGGCTGGAGCTTTGGCAAAGGTCGCGAAGGAAACATCCATCTCCTCACGGATCTCGGCTCCGAAAACGGCTTCGCGGTGTATGGCGTGCCCGCTTTCCGCGTCGAGAGCGAGGTCGTCAGCAGCACCGCCATCCGCGAGGCCGTGGCGCGGGGTGATTTCGCCAAGGCAGCCCGTTTTCTCGGTCGTGAGTATGCGGTGATGGGCCGCGTCATCGAAGGTCAAAAGCTCGGTCGCCAGCTCGGTTTCCCCACGGCGAATGTGGAGGTCGAAAACGAGCAACTCCCGCCCCTCGGCGTGTATGCCGTGCAGGCCCGTCTCGATGGCGCTTGGCTGCCCGCAGTCGCCAATCTCGGCCGACGCCCCACCGTGGCCGAAAACGCCGAGCCGAATCTCGAAGTCCATCTCCTCGACTGGTCGGGCGATTGCTACGGTCAGGACATGGAGGTGCGTTTCATCCAGCTCCTGCGCGACGAGATGAAGTTCGATGGCCTGGAGGCGCTCAAAGCGCAGATTGCGGTGGATGTCGAGGCGGCTCGGCAGGTCCTGAAACTTTGAGCTTGGAACTTCAGGCCATCCCCCTACCCTCGCCCTCCCTTTTCCGACCCCTTTTGTCCTTTTCGTCCCTTCTGTCCCTTCCCTCATGAGCACCGAAACTCCCGCCAAGAAAAACTACAAAGACACCGTCCGCACCCCGAAGACCGACTTTCCGATGAAAGCCGATCTCGTGGCCCGCGAGCCGCAGCGCCTCGCGAAGTGGGAGGCAGGTGGGCTTTACCAGCGCATCATGAAGCAGTCCGCCGGCAGGCCGAAATTCATCCTGCATGACGGCCCGCCCTTTGCGAATGGCGATGTCCACATGGGCACCGCGCTGAACAAGGTGCTGAAGGACCTCATCGTGAAATCGAAGACCATGGCGGGCTTTCACACGCCCTTCATCCCCGGCTGGGACTGCCACGGGCTGCCCATCGAGTTCAAAGTGGTCAAAGAAGCCAAAGACCTCGCCCCGGCGGAGGTGCGCACGCGTTCGGAGGCCTACGCCCGCAAGTTCATCGACATCCAGCGCCAGTCCTTCAAGCGCCTCGGCGTCTTCGGCGATTGGGAGAATCCGTATCTCACCCTCACACCCGCTTACGAAGCGGACATCATGCGCACCTTCGCGAAGTTCCTGGAGAAAGGCCTCGTCTATCGGGCGAAGCGCCCCGTGCTCTGGAGCTACGGTGCCCAAACCGCCCTCGCCGAGGCCGAGGTCGAGTACAAAGAGAAAACCTCCCCCGCGGTCTATGTGAAGTTTGAAGTTCGTAGTTCGGGCTTCAGCCCGTCCGGTGCCTCCCTCGTCATCTGGACCACCACGCCCTGGACCCTCCCCGCGAACCTCGGCATCGCCCTGCATCCCGATTTCAACTACACCGTCGGCACCTTCATCCACGCCGATGGCCGCAGCGAAAAGCTCATCCTCGCCGATTCACGCATCGAGGCCTTCCAAAACGACACCGGCTTCAAGCTCGATGCCACCCAGCCCACCTCGAAGCTCAAAGGCAAGGACTTGAACGGCAGCGAAGCGCAGCATCCCTTCCTCCCGCGCACCTCGAAGATCATCAATGCCCTCTTCGTCACCGACGACACCGGCACCGGTGCCGTCCACATGGCTCCCGGCCACGGCACGGACGACTACATCGCCGGCAAACAAAACGGGCTCGACATCCTCTCGCCCGTCGATGACGCCGGCTGCTACACCGCCGAGTGCGGATTGCCCGAGTTCGTCGGCAAGCACGTCTTCAAAAGCAACGAAGGCATCATCGAGATCCTCCAGGCCAAAGGCGCCCTGCTCGGCAACACGCCCTACGTTCACCAGTATCCGCACTGCTGGCGCTCGAAGACGCCCATCATCTTCCGCGCTGTCGAGCAGTTCTTCATCCGCATCAGCGACTTCCGCGCCGATGCCTTGAAGGCCATCGACACCGTGAACTGGCTGCCCGCCTGGGGCCGCAATCGCATCCACGGCACGGTCGAGAGCCGCCCGGACTGGTGCATCAGCCGCCAGCGCACCTGGGGCGTGCCGCTGCCCATCTTCTACGATGCCAACGGCCAGGCCATCATGGACGCCACCATCTCGCACAAGGTGGCCGATGCCGTCGAGAAGCACGGCACGAACCTCTGGTTTGAAAAAGACGACGCCTTCTGGAGCGACCTCGTGGGCCTCCCCGAGGGCAGCAAGCGCTGCAAAGACACGCTCGATGTGTGGATCGACTCCGGCTCCTCCTCCGTCGCCGTTTTGGACCGTCATCCCGAGCTGCACTGCCCCGCCGATGTCTATATCGAAGGCACCGATCAGCATCGCGGCTGGTTCCAGAGCAGCCTCATGGTCAGCGTCGCCGTGCGCGGCACCGCGCCGTATAAGACCGTCATCACCAATGGCTTCGTCGTCGATACCAGCGGCAAAAAGATCAGCAAAAGCGACCAGGGCAGCGACAAAGCCGCCAAGCCCATGACCGCCGATCACTACTACAACAAATACGGCGGCGACATGGTCCGCCTCTGGGCCGCCAGCGTCGATTACCAAAACGACGTCCCCTTCAGCGAAGAACTCTTCCAACAAACCGGCGAATCCTACCGCCGCATCCGCAACACCTTCCGCGTCCTGCTTGGAAACCTCCACGACGCTCCCAAACCTGGAAATTCTCCCACAGATTCAGGGAGGCCAGCAGATTTCCAGAAACCGGCAGAGTCAGATTCAAAAAATCAATCTGCTGGCCTCCCCGAATCTGCTGGAAATCCTTCTGAGTCATTCACCCTCATCGACCGCTGGATCCTCGAACGTCTCCACGTCATCACCACCGAGTGCCTCGCCGGATACGCCGCCTACGACTTCCGCAAGGTCGTCAGCACCATCACCCAGTTCGTCTCCGGCGATCTCTCCGCGCTCTACATCGACATCACCAAGGACCGCCTCTACTGCGACGCCGCCAACAGCCCCCGCCGCCGCGCCACCCAGGCCGCCATCCGCGAAGTCACCGAGACGCTCGTGAAGCTGCTCGCCCCCATCCTCGCCTACACCGCCGACGAGACCTGGGAATTCCTCGGCCACACCGACAGCGTCCATTTGCAGGCTTTCCCAAATGTACGTTGTTCACGCTTTAGCGTGTCCGACTCCGACTCTGCCTCCTCCTCCGACTCCGCCACCGCCGCCGTCGAAGACCTCCTCAAAGCCCGCGCCGTCATCCAGCAGGCCATTGAGGCCGCCCGCCAGGCCAAGCAGATCGGCTCCAACCTCGAAGCCACCGTCAAGCTCACGCTCCCCGAGGTCGGCTTCGGCCACACCATCTTCGCCGATGTGCCCGCGCTGCAGGAATTCTTCATCCTCAGCGACCTCCACCTCACCCGCGGCCCCGCCCTCGCCGCCACCGTCGAAGTCTGCACCAACCCCAAATGCGAACGCTGCTGGCGTCTCCTCCCCGACGTCGGCACCCACGCCGAGCACCCGACACTCTGCGGTCGGTGCGTTGAGGCGGTGGGGTGAAAATCACTGAACTTCTAGTCACCATGTCCAAGAAGTCATTCCAGGAGATTCCGGTTAGTGATTGGCGTTCGGTCTTTGGCTTTGATGAGGTTAAACACGGGCTTTCTGTATTTCGTGGGCAATGTGACAGTAAATGGAAGCTTCAGACTTCTCTCGACCGTGAATTCAAACGGCTAAACATAGGCAATGACTACTACCTCCACAAAGAGCATGCTTTGCTCAGCCAATTCAGAAGACGTGCGCACCTTTATGAGCTTCACATTCCCAATCCTGCGGATTCTGTAAGTTGGCTTGCAATGATGCAACATCACGGTGCCCCAACGAGGCTCTTAGACTTTACATACTCATTTTATATCGCCTGCTTTTTTGCTTTCTCCGATGGTCGGATTGACAGGCCTGCGACTGTGTGGGCAATTAACGATTTGTGGCTTCGCACATGTTTAGATGGAGACAAGCTACGCGAGGATTATCTGGCCGACCAAGCAGACAAGGCCAACCAGTTTCTTGCGACACAGCATGATAGTTACAAGGGAGGAGGCAAACCACAGGCAACAAAGAAGGGGATTTTCATCCTTGAGCCATACTACCAATTACAAAGGTTGGCCGTGCAGCAAGGTTTGTTCATAATGCCAAAAAACATTGATGACTCGTTCCTAAACAATGTGCAGGCTCATCCATTTGTGAGTGGCGAGAGGATGTCTGATTGGCATGCTGACACTAAACTACACATAAAAAAATTTGTATTCAGTCCGGAAGCTAAAACAGTTGGCCTGCGCGAACTGAAGGAAATGAACATTACTGCTGAAAGCCTTTTTCCTGGGATAGATGGATTTGCCCGGTCACTTCGGCATACAGTTCTTGCTGTTTAACAGTTCCAGCCAGGAAATGACATCAGGCTGCAACTGGCTGACAAAATCCATTACGCCTTCCTACCGCTTCCCAAGCCACCTTGAACCTCACATTGAGCTTCCATGGTTTTGCGGAACCTTGATCCCATGCACGCCGAAACCATCCAGATCACCCTGCTCCGTCTCAAGGACGGCTCCCGCCTTCTCCGCCTCAGCGAGCCTAAAACTGGCTTGGCTCTGGAACGAACCCTGAATCCGAACCGCCCTTTGCTGCGGCAAAAGCAGCAGCTCAAAGCCTTGTTCGAGGCCATGATCCAGCGCTCGGATGTTCTGGTGGGCGCATAAACCCACTCACTGTCAGCACCAACCTCGCCGCCGTCGTGACCGAATCCAGCCATCACAAATGCGCCCGCTGCTGGAAGCACCTCCCGGATATCGGAACGCATACCGAGCACCCGACGCTGTGTGGAAGGTACGTGGAGGCGGTCTCGTAGATTCGGGTGGCACTTGGCTCGTGGGAATTAAGTCCGGTTCGCCCAGTAAGGCAGGCCCCGCCTTTGAAATATCTCAAAGAAGTCTTTTTCGACGTTCATGAGATTGGCTCGCCCGTCGGCAAGACTTTGAATTTTCAGATTTACACGGACAATAAAACGGGCCGGGGTGTTTGGGCTAGCTGACAATTCGACCGGTTCACTCAACCGTCGGCCTGGATGTAATGCGTCGAACTCCGCAAGTGCCTCGTGGACGATCTTCCTACATGCGTCGTTGCCTCCAAGCGCAGGAGGCATGTCGCTTTCTATCTCAACCCCTCCAATCAGGCCTCCCGCCCGAATCCATGCAAGCGCGGCTTCGCTGGGAGGTGCTGGAACCTGCGCCGCAGATGGAGAAGGCACATTGTTCGCCTTGAAAGACGACTTTGCAGGCGAGTCCGCGATGCCGAACAGTTTTTTCCAAAAGCTCATGTCTTTGCCGGATTTGCCGACTGTTATACCAGTGTGGTCCAAACGCGCAACCTTAGAATAGCTGAGCACTCATTCACTGCCATCACCTGCGGCCCCGCCGTCGTCGGGCCATCAAAATAAGTTACGCGGTAACCAATTATTGCAGCCGAAGCACTAACCAGAGGAAACAACGTCAGGCTGCAACTGGCTGACACCTCACCCACCTTGCCATGGGCACTCAGGAGCCTTCATCCCCGTCTCTCCAGTCACCTTCGCTCGCGCCTCTTCTTCCCGCCCGGCCTTCCCGGACGCCTCACGCGGAAGCCTGAGGCCCAGAAGGGTGAAACACCGCAGCTCTGGAGCGCAGCGGAAGCAGCAGAAGGCAACTTGGATAACCGCAGAGATGAGCTTTGTATTGGATTTCTCTCGCGGTTATCCCAACTCTCGCGGTGTGGTCGGTTTGGAACGAAATGAGGGCTGTAGCGATAAACAGACGGTTATGAACCGCTGATCAGACGCTGATGTGACGCTTATCCCAAGCCTCTGTCTCTTGGATTCATCAGCGTCTCGTTAGCGTCCCATCAGCGGTTCCAATCGATGAAATGACACCTGGCGTTTGCAGCCTGCAGATCCAATTCCTTCCGCTATCCATCATTTTGCCTTCAAGAAGCCATCCAAAGGCGCGTGAACCTATCGAGACGAGTTTAATAGGCAGAAGAATGGGGGCAGGAGAATTCAGACGTATTCTTTTGCCCCCATTCTCCTGCCTATGGGTTCCGGTTTCACCGCGCGAAAGTGCTGTGAATAAACCACCTTCATGCCGCAAGAGCTCTGGCCGCCGCGAAGACATCGTCGTGACTCAAGCCACGCGCCCGACCGGCCTTGAATGCCTCAAAGCGCCTTTCAATCTCAGAGGCAATCGTGGTGTCGTCCTGCCATTGCGCAGGCAGATCCGCATCCACCGTCTCCCAGATCATTTCCGCCAAAAAACGCCGTTCCTCGGCAGGCAGGTGGGCAGCTTGAGCAAAGAGTTCTTGGGTGACCATGGTGCAGGAGGATAACGGATCGGCTCTGGAATGCCAAGCACGGAGTAGAAGTTCCTAGAAGTCGAGCCGCGATGCCAGCAGATCATCCTCGGCACTCAAGGGTGTCAATACACTGCCCAGTTTCAAAGGCGGCAGATCCAGAGCGCTGCGTTGCTTTTTGGCCTTCCGAATCCGCAGCGAGTGAACGAGCCGCTCGAGATGCGACAACTCGCCTGCATCCAAATGCGGGACGGCCATTTCAATCTGTGCCAAGGTGCTCATGGCGGAATGATGAACCGCTTCATGTTTTCTGGCAACCCTGAGTTGCCGAGTCCAACCAAGCCCCGCATCTTCGCCCCCATGACGACCACCCACATCCGCGAGCTAATCGATGCGATGTCCGACGAGGACCGTTTCTTTGCCTCCGCTCACCTCCAGCATCTCAGCCACGAATCAGACCCGCAGCACAAGGCCACCTTGGCGGCCCGAATGTCGCGGATGGACGAGGGGCGCAAATTCAGCCTCGACCAGCTCGTGGATGTGCATCAACAACTCGAGCGCCAAGGGCTCTGAGCCATGCCACCGGCCTCGTGTTAAACGTGAAGGCCCTGCGTCCCTTCTTGATCACCTACTGGCTCGCGGCCCCGTGAACGAACTCCGCATCGTGGATGTGCAAACCGTGCGCTGAAGTCCTCCCCCGTCTCTACACGCACCTGCCTTTGGCCCAGACAAGTGATACACCGCGAGAGTTTAGAAAACCGCAGCGCACCGGAACTCAAGGCCGCTTGATGGTGGGACGGGGAGTGATTTCCAGCAGATTCAGGTAGGCCAACAGATTTTTTCAGAAGCCAATCTGCTGGCCTCCCTGAATCTGCTGGAGTTCTTCTGATTTGATTCGGGAGACGAGCTTTGAAGGGGATTTCCCCCGCCTGCATCGCTGAGCGAAGCACTGCGGGCAGGTCTCGCGGTTATCCCAACTCTTGCGGTGTGCCCGGTTTGGGGAAATGGCTCACGCCACGGTCTTCTCCAGGAACAGGGTGAACTCGTGCCGATTGTAGGTGAGGTGGGTCTGCGCAAACAACCGCAGGCCCGCTGAACGGGCCATGGCGACGATTTCGCGGAACAAGGCGCAGGGGCCTGCCACGTCCTCGATGCGCGGCACTTTCAGCGTGAAGACGACCAGCCCGCCGGGCTTCAAGAAGCGCGAAAGACGGATCACATGCGCCATGGACTCCTCCGGCGGCCCGTTCATGTCGTTGAGCATCGCCTCATACGACGTGCCCGGCCTCGGCTCGAACGTCCCCACGTCCGCGAGGAAGAATTTCAAACCGGGACGGCCGTCGAGACGCCGGTCCAACGGCGCACGGTCGATGGCGGTCACTCGCTGATCACGCGCGAGCAATTCGGAGGTCATGCCGCCCGGACAGGCACCGAGTTCGATCCAATGGCTGCCGGTGGGCAGCGGTGGACGATGCAGCAGCAGGTAGTGCAGCGCCTCGGCGATCTTGGCTCCCGCGCGACTGATCACATCCGGCGCGTCCTGATCGATGTACTTGCTGCCGCCGGGATACAGGCCGTTGCAGGCCCGTGGCGACTGCATGCCGCAAAACAAGCCCTCTTTGCCGACGAGGCAAAACAGCGTCTCGCGCTCCGGCTGCTGCTCCTCGACGCTGCCGGCGGGCAGTTTCGGGAAGACCTGCAGCACCCGCCCGCGCAGGTTTGACGCCAGCCCCTTGTAATACTTGTCGGGCGAGGTGGGATGCAGCAGGCCGATGAAAAGGCCCTGCGGCTGACGAGCGCCAAATTTCTTCAGCAGCGTCTGCGCGGCCTTTTCGATGAAGCCATCCATCTTCTGCGGGTTGCAGGGCCAGGAATGCTCCAGCGGCAGATTCCATCGCGCAAACTTCCCCACCTCCGAATCCCGGATGAGCCCCGGCGTGGCCGTTTTGATCGAATAGAAGTCCTGGCCCAGCCGCGTGCAGCCCTGCGCACCGAAGCGCCGCAAAATGTCCTCCGCGATGCCCTCGAAGATTTCCGGGATGCGCACCAGCCAAGGCTGCGGCGGGAGATGGGCAGGCGTGCCTGCCACGCCATTGGCCGGAGAAACGGAGTCAGGAAGCGGCTTCAGGGGAAACGGGAGGGGAGTATCAGAGTCAGGGTGCAAGAGCCTGACTATGAGCATCAAGATCACGCCTTCGCCACCTTTGTCATCAAGCTGGACTCGGACAGGAAATGACATCAGACAGCCACTGGCTGCCCCCTTCTACCTCCCAATCTCTTCCCAAACTCCTCCGAAGCCCGAGACTCGAAAAGACCACAAGAAAGTCCGTGTGATGTCGTTGTCCCAAATCCACGACCGGTCCTTTTAACCTCACGAACCCACCTACGATGAAATCCACGTTCTTGCTCCCGCTTCTCCTTCTGACGCTCGCTCTCGCCCCGGCGCGTGCGGATACCTTTGATTCCCGCGCCGTGCTGGGCATGACCGCCGGCGTGAGTGTGGACGCCGCGATCAAACGCGGGAAAGCGGACAAGAAGCGCGTGCTGGTCTTCGTGCTCGACGAGAAGAAGGCCAGCAACGCCTCACACATCAAGGGCATGCTGGAGTTCGATGAGACGAAGAAGCTGGTGCAGGACCATTTCTTGATTGTCGTGACCGATTTCAAGAACAAAGGCGTGCGCGACATCGTGGGCAAAGATCCCACCGACCGGCCCTTCTATGTGCTCTTCAACACCGATGGCACCGTGGTTCAGAAAGGCGTGACCGCCATGGGTGGCTCCGCGGGCAACAAACTGGTCAAAGAGTGGACTGCAAAATGACCCGGGTCTGATGTCGAAGCTCATTCCAGAACTCTGACATGGCATCCATCAGTGTCTGATTAGAGCATTTTAAATAATACTATAACCGCAAGAGGCAAAATAACCCATCGCATCCTTGGCTGTGATTTTTGAGAACGCTTTGCTGATGGCTGCATCGAGTTCTTCGG
>JBILVU010000114.1:0-18517 GCA_044370285.1 Prosthecobacter sp. | reverse complement strand
TTGCTGTGGTAGTTTGCTGGGCCATGTGGGTGGTGTGTTCGGGGTTTTATTCCAGACTCCCTTCTTATCACCGATCCGCTTCGATGATTCCGCCCACATGGTATCTATCCGGCTCGTGAAGCTCACGATAGCTTCCAGGACGCCGCACGCCTTCAACCCAGCCGGATAGTTCGGTGAACGCATCTCTCGTGTAAATCACACGCTATGCACCGAACACATCCGGCCTACACCACCTCGACGCGTTAAACGAGCTCCCACCCCTTGCGATACTCACGACGCACCATTTTGTCCGCGAGGGCATTGTTGGGGATTTTGAGAGCTGGAGCATCCCAGGTGAGTGTTTCGCCTTGGAAATCGCTGGCGAGGCAACCTAGCAGCACGGCCTCGGTGAGTGGGCCCGCATAGTCAAAGTTGGCGCTGGGCTGCTTATCGCCCTTCAGGCAGCAGTCGATGAAATCGAACCAGTGATTCCGAGGCTCGAGTTTTGGATATTTGAAGCCCGTGAATTTGTCTCGGGGGTGCAGCATCGGCGTGGAGCCGTGGGGATGCAGCAGCACGCCATCCGTGCCGATGTAGATCGTGCCTTGGCCAGGAAATTTCGCCACATCACCGGCCAGCGCCATCACCTCCGCAGGCGGGCGAGCATCGCCATCGGTCCAGGTGACCTTGATGCTTTCACCGGCGGTGAATTTAGTGCCGAGGAAGGTGTACTCGACGACGGCATTGATGGCCCAGTTGTCTTTGTTCGGACGCGGACCACGTGAAACGACGGCAGTAGGTGCCGCGAGATCAAGGGAGCGAAACCAGCCGCTGAACATGTGACATCCCATATCACCGAGCGTGCCGGTGCCAAAGTCGCGACGCTTGCGCCAGTTGCTCGGGTGATCGTAGCCTTTGATGAAGCTGCGTTCCGAGGCCACGCCGAGCCACTTGTCCCAATCCAGCTCAGCGGGGATTTCATCGATCTTTTGAGGGCGGACCTCCATGTCTCCCCACTTCTTGTTCGAGAAGGTGTGCGCTTCCTTCACCTTGCCAATGGCTCCCGATTGGATCAGCTCGACGGCGAGACGCTCGGAGAAGTCCGAGGAAATCTGAATGCCCATCTGCGTCATCACGCCCTTCGCACGAGCACGCTCCACCATCTGGCGGCATTCCCAAAGGTTGTGAGCGAGTGGCTTCTGCCCATAGACATGCTTACCCTTCGCGATAGCGGCCAAGCCGATGCTGCCATGCATGTGATCCGGCGTGGAAACGTTCACGCTGTCGATGTTTGCGGCTTCCTTTTCGAGCAGCTCACGCCAGTCCTGATACACTTTGATGTTCGACCATTTGTCCTGAGCCTTTTTGAAGTTCCGTGTGTCCACATCACAGACGGCCACGAGTTCCCAATTGGGGTGATTGGACATGCTGGTCATGTCTGACCAACTCATGCCACTGGCACCAAAGGCTGCGTGGCGAAGTTTTCCATTCGGTGAGGCTGCCATCATCCCCGTGGTGACCCAAGGAGCGGCGAAGAGGGTGGCGGCGGACTGGCGGATGAAGTGGCGGCGGGATTGCATGGTGTGAATGGGACTTGGAAGGACAATGACATACGGCTCGCCATCAAAAATCCATCGCCGAACTCAATCCGTGACGCGCTTCAATTCACGAATCAGAATCTCCAACCGTTTCAAAAGGCGGCGTTCCTCCAGCAAGGCTCGGGAGATAGCTGGACGGCGCAGGGCCAGCGAGGCCACCAGATCGCAGGTGAAGGAGGGATCATTCCGCTGCCTCAAAAGCTGGCGCAGCAGGATGAAATTCCCAGCGATCTCAGGCAGGGTAAACTGCTCCAAAATGGCCTCCACTTCTTGGCTGAGCTCATTGACCTTCTCAGCAGGTCCGGGGTCCGTTTCAAAGGGCTCCACGGTGGCGATGAGAAAGGGGGCCTCCTGCTGCCAGCCAGTGATGCGCATGCGGTGAATGCCCTGAAGCACGAGCTGCGAGGTCCCGTCCGTCGCTCGCACGGCGCTGATGATCAGGCCAGCCGTCACGATAGGCCGCAGGCTGCCATCACGACGGCGATCCCCAATGGCGAAGAGACGATCCGTGCTCAGCGCATGCTCCAGCATGCGGCGGTAGCGTTCTTCAAAGATGAAGAGCGGCTGAATGCCTCCCGGCAGCGGGTAGAGACGCTCCAGCACCATCACGGGCAGGGTCTCTGGCAGCTTGAAGGGCCTGGTGGAAGCTTCATCCATCACTCAAAGCCATTGGCACGCAGAAAGGTAAGGCTCTGCGGGATCTGCTCCATCGAAGTGGGAGATTCGTCCTCGATGAAATAGTGCTGCACGCCATTCTTCCGAGCTGCGGTGAAGATGGCAGACCAGTCCATCTGGCCGGTGCCCAGCGTCACATCATTGGCCACATCCGTTTGCCCGCTGAGCGAACCGGTGGCGATGCCTTTTTTGAGGTCTTTGAGGTGCATCAGCTTCCAGCGGCCGGCATATTTTTCCAAGAGCTGCACCGGGTCCTGCCCCGGAAAGACGATCCACAGCACATCCATCTGCACGGAGACAAACTCCGGCTTCGTCTCGGTGAGAAAAAGATCCACCAAGGTGCCGTCACCATGCTTTTCGAACTCAAAGCCGTGCAGGTGGTAAAACATCGTGATGCCTTCCTTGGCCAGCGCCTTACCGGCTCGATTGAAGGTGGCGATGGCATCCCGGCACTCCGCTTCATCAAACGCATCCTTGTGATCGATCCAGGCGCAGCCAGCGAATTTCAGACCCAGCGTCTTGGCTTCCTTCACCACATTGTCGAGGTCGTTTTTATACCGAGCATACGGGAAATGGCTACTCACGGGGATGAGACCACGCTGATCGAGCTCGGCTTTGAATTCGGCGGCGCTCAGATTGTAGGTGCCAGCCAGTTCCACCTCCTTGATGCCCATTTCCTTCACACGATCGAGCGTCCACGGCACGCCACGAAGGGTGAACTGGCTGCGCAGGCTGTAGAGCTGGAGTCCAGCGGCATTTTTAGGGGCATCGGCAGCCGTGGCGGCAAACGAGACGAGTAGAGAGAAGGCGGTGAGAAGGCGTTTCATACGAGGCGAGCATATCAGAGCGGAACGCTCTTCGATCTTCAATGAAAATGAAAAGCCCCCGCCATTCGGAGGGGGCTTTTACCAAAGTCTGGCGAGTGAAGATTACTCTTCGCCGTCGCGGCCGATCGCCTCCACGGGGCAGCCCGTCAGGGCTTCCTCGCAAAGAGCACGCTCTTCATCGCTCTCCGGCTGCTTGAACACAAAGGAATGACCACCGTCTTCTTCACGCTTGAAGTTGGCTGGAGCCGTCTCCCGGCAAAGATCGCAGTCGATGCATTGGTCATCGACGTAATAAGCGCCGGAGATGTTGTGGGAGTATTTATTTGCAGCGTCAGCCATTGGAAGTGTGAAGGGGGTGAAGGGCGCGGATACTAGTGCCCGCCCCCCTGCTTTCAAACGCTTTTTGGACGCTTTTTGCCCTGTGATGCTAACTCAGCGTGGCACCACCATCATCGTTGCTATCCACATCGAGTTCCCGGACGCGTTTGCGGTCGCGTTCGCTCTGGACGGCACCACGGAGCTTCTCGCGCACGTTTTCCACATCAGCGATGGCTTTGATGGCCACCTGCGGGTTCGAGGCATCGGAGGTGATCATGGTCAAATTCCCCAAGCCCACGAGGCGCAGCATCAAGGGCTGCTCCATGGCGTAGTCTTTGACACGGTAGAGTTCCAGCTCGTCCACACGGCGGTTGAGCACACCGCTGCGGATGCGCAGGCGCTGCGAAGTGAGTTCATACGTCGTGCATTTCGTCACCCACCAGCGCACCATCCAGAGGATGACGGGAATGATGAGCGCCAGATAGGTGAGACCGCCGGTGGGCAGGGCGAGCACCGTGGCACCCACGGCGATGGCTGCGGCCAAGATGACGCAGAGGAGGTAGAACCAAAAATGCACCCACTGGGAGGTGTGGCCGCTCCAGAGCAGCGTTTCGGAAGTGGCCGGTGTGGAGGAAGAGTCGTCGGTAGGCATAGCGGCGGAGAATAAGCGCCCGTTTGACCTTTGCCATCATGTTTTCCGTCACAACCAGCCGCGCCAGCGATACACCCACATGCCCGCGATCTCGTGCATCCAGGCCTCGGCATAGCCGTAGCCGGTCACATCAGGCGTTTTAAACCAGTAAGGCCTCTCCTGCCGCATCTGCTGGCTCACATAATTGCACGGCACCGGCACCACCTGGACGCCGGCCTTCTCAAACGTGGCCTTGGACCGCGTCATGTGATACGCGGAGGTCACGAGGGCGATGCGCTTCCATCCCTGCTTCGCGGCCAAAGCTGCTGTTTTGAGCGCCTCATCGTGTGTGTCGCTGCAAATGCCGAGGCTGTGCAAGGGCACCTCGGTGAGTTTCCATGCCGCCACCCAATCGACTGCGGCCTCGGCCTCTGAGCCATGCTCGTCATGAAAACGAAACCCGCCGCCGCCGAGCACAAGTGCTTTGGCCTTGCCTCGACGCGTCATTTCGAGGGCGCAAAACAAGCGATCCGCGCCGCCCTTCGTGCGCAGGCCGGTCGGCTCGACCCGCGATGGCTCCAAGCCCCCGCCGAGGCACACGACGGCATCGCAAACCTCCATCGAATCCAGTTTCACAGGCTCCCACGGTCGTTCGAGCGTGGAGATGAGCCAACTCGCGAACGGCGTGCAGGTCACCAAAGCAGTGACGAGCCACATAAAGCCAGCGAGGCTTGCCAGCGCCTTTCGCCGCTGCCGAGCGAGGCTCACGGCCATCACCAGCAGGCCCACGAAAACGAGTCCTTGCGGCTCCAAGAAGTCAAAAACGGCTTTCACGCTCAGCGGAAGTAACCGGTGACCTTGAGCTGGCGAGCAAAGATCTTGTCACCCGCTGCGATGAAGAGTGTGGAATGGTCTTTCCCGGCAAATTCGACACTCACGACCTTCGACTCCGGTGTGGGCTTGGCGATGATGCCAGCGAGCCTTCCAGCCTGATCAAAGATCTGCACCCCCAGCTCCGTGGTGACGAAAAAGCGGCCTTTCGATTCTGTCGTGGCTCCATCGCCGCTGGCGGTTTCTTTGCCCACGGGCAGCCACATCGTCATGAAAGGTGCGCCGCCGCTCAATGTGCCGTCATCTTCGATGCGCCACGTCCACACATGCTTCCCGCCATGCTCGGAGACCACCAGTGTGCGTTCATCCGGCGAGATGGTGATGCCGTTCGGCTTCTGCACATGACCCGCATCCGCCACGAGGTGCTTTTTGTCCTTCGTGATGAGATGCACGCTCAGCGTCGGCGTCTCCGTGAAGTAAAGATGGCCCGCCTTGCTCACGACGAGGTCATTGCACTTCACGCCAGTGAGCAGCACCTCCACCTCGCCCTTCATCGTGATGGCGATGATGCGCTGCTCCTTGTTGTGACAGGCATAAAAGCGTCCGTCAGGCCCGATTTGAAGTCCGCTGATGCCGGGAAGGTTGTCGAGGAAGATATCCGTTTTGCCCGTAGCGATGTCGAATTTATAAATGCCCTTCCCGCCCTTCACATCGGTGAAAAAGAGATTTCCCGTCGCATCACAGCAAAGCCCATCCGTGAACGCAAACCCACTGGCAACCTCCTTCCAAGGCTGGTCATCGCTGAGGTATTCGTGAAGGGATGTGTCCTGAGCGGATAGATTGCTGATGAGGAAGCAGAGAGCAAAAAGAGAGCGTTTCATAAAAAGATAAATGGAGTCAGACGAGTCAGACCGGTCAGATCAGTCCGACGAGAGCAAGGCTTCGAGTGGTTTATTTCTTCCACAACCACCGCAGCGTCTCCGGCAGCAAAGCCCCGCCATGCTTGCCGTTGTGCGTGCCCTCACCGAGCACGAACTGGTAATCATAACCAGCAAACTTCAGCGCCGCCGCCATGTCCTGATTCGCCAGCGGCCAGTTGCCGAACTGGTTGTCGAGGTCGTTTTTGCCGTCTTGGAGGAAGATTTTGAGCGGCTTCTTCTCCGCCTTGCGGATCAGGGCTGGATAGACATGACCGCCTCGAATGTTCGTGAAGCTGCCGATGTGGCTCACGACCTTGCGGAAGGCATCCGGCCGCTCCCAAGCCACGGTGAAGGCGCAAATGCCGCCGCTGCTGTTGCCGCAAATGGCACGGCCTTCGGGATCGTCGGTGAGTTTGTAACTCTTCGAGACCTCGGGAAGGATTTCATCAATAAGGAAGCGGGCATGCAGATCACCGAGCGAATCGTATTCAAAGCTGCGATTGCTGCGCGGCTTGTCCTTCGGGTTCGAGGTGGGAAACACGCCTGGATTGATGAAGATGCCGATCGTCACCGGCATCTCGCCCTTTGCGATGAGATTATCAAACACCACCGGCACGCGGAACTGCCCGTCCGCTTTCACAAAGCCGCCGCCATCGCAGAAAACCATCACACTGGCTGGCTGCTCGGCTTTGTATTGCGCCGGCACATAGATCCACCAATCCCGCGTGGTGCCGGGATAGATTTTGGAATTCGTCCAGGCGGGCATCTGCGTCACCTTCCCCTGCGGCACGCCTTCTTTGACCTGTGAATCGGGCCCGAGGACGTATTGATCATCCTGCGGAGCGGCAAAGAGGGAGGCAGACAAAGCGAGGGTGGCGAGAAGAAGGCGGTGCATGAGGGCGGAACGAACGCAGCCGACACGCCGGGCCTTGCAGTCTTCCGTCACGAAGGTTCCTTGTGCTCGCCCCTCTGCCGTCCTAAAGGCTGCCGTCCATGCCTGCCCAACCGCCGTCGAATCCCCGCCCGAAGAAAAAACCCGTCTCCCGTGTCCGCGGGCTGGCCATTGATGTGCTAGGGGAATGGGCCGGCGGTGAACGCTACGCCTCGGACATCCTCGATCAGGCCCAACGCGAGTGCGATTTGATCGCTCCTGACGCCGCCTTCCTCCGTGAGATCGTGCTCACCACGCTGAGAAACCTCTCCCTGCTCGATCACTGGATCGATGTGCTCACCGAGGACAAGCACCTCGATCATCGCTGCCGCTGGGGGCTGCGCATCGGTGTGAGCCAGCTCCTGCTCTCCAAAGTCTCCGAGCATGCCGCCGTGAATGAAACCGTGGCCGCCACCGGCCGCGCCCGAGGCCTCATCAATGCCGTCCTGCGCCGTGCCTGCCGCGAGGCCGAGCAACTCCTCGCCTCCACCGATTCACTGCCGCTGGAAACACGCACCTCGCACCCGAAGTGGCTCGTGCAGCGCTGGCTCGCGGCCTTCGGCGAGGCAAAGACCACCGCTTTGTGCGAATGGAATCAAGCCCACGCCCCCATGCTTGCCCGGGCCAACCGCCTGCATCCCGAGATGGCCGCCGAAGCCGAGGACTTCACCGCCTATGAGCACCTGCCGCGTGCTGAGCTGGCCGAAGGCAAAGTGTACATCCAGGACCCCAGCACGCTCATCGCTCCGCGCTTGCTCGATCCCAAAGCGGGCATGCGGGTGCTCGATGCCTGCGCCGCTCCAGGAGGCAAAACCGCCTTCATGGCCCAGCTCATGGAAAACAAAGGCGAGATCATTGCCTGCGATGTCTCCGAAGGCCGCCTCCGCCGCCTCGCCAACAACCTTCGCCGCCTCGGTGTGACGAACACCTTCATCGAGCTGCATGATTGGAGCAGCGAAACGATGCCTGAATTCATCGGCGAAGGTTTTGATCGCATCCTGCTCGATGTGCCATGCAGCAACACCGGCGTGATGCGCCGCCGGGTCGATGTGCGCTGGCGTCTGGAAGAGGCCAGCTTTGCCCAGCAAACCGCCGCTCAAGAGCTTTTGCTGCGCAGTGGCCTACGTGCTTTGAAGCCGGATGGAGCGCTCGTTTATTCGACGTGCAGCATTGATCCCGAGGAGAATGGCCAGCTCGTACGCCGCGTCCTCGAATCCCTGCCCGATTTCCATCTCGATGCGGAAGAAAGCAGCTTCCCGCCGGATTCCGGCATCGACGGCGCTTATGCCGCGCGGATTGTGCGTCGTTCAACCTAGCCCATGCGTTTCATCGCTCCCCAGTTCCTGCATCTAGCCTGGCTGGCGCTCATCCCGCTCGCCCTCTGGCTCTTTCGTCGGCATGCGAAGCGTCTTCCGGTCTCCACGCTGCTCTTTTTCAAATCACTCGCCCGCGAGCATCAGGAGTCGGCGTGGCTGCGCCGCGTCAAAAAATGGCTCGCCCTCGCCTTGACGCTGCTCGCCTTGCTGCTGGCCGTTTTCGCTCTCGCACGGCCTTCGGGTGAAATGGGCGCGAATGCACCGAAGGCCGTCGTTTTGGTCATCGACCGCTCTGCCTCCATGTCTGCCACCGATTCCTCGGGTAAATCGCGGCTCGCGGAAGCCGTCGCCGCCTTGCAGCAGGTCGTGCGCAGCCTGCCCGATCAAGCGGTGCTCACCTTGATCGCCTTCGATGCCAAAGCAGATGTGCTGCTTTCGCGAAGCCGCAATCGCCGCGAGTGCCTGCGCCAGCTTGAGGAAATAAAGCCGAAACCCATCGCCGGAGATGCCGCCGAGGCCCTCGCCACCGCTCGCCGACTTGCCGAACTCGATGCCGGTGCGAAAATCTGGCTCGCCAGCGATACGAAAGCGGAAGGCGACCTCGCCTTCATCGACTGCGCCCTGCCCGAAGTGATGAACGCGGGCATCACCGGCTTCCAAATCCGCCCCAGCCCGCTTTCTGGCGGTCAGCATGAGGTCTTTGCCAAGATCTCCGCCTCCGCCGCCAATCGCGAAAAAGTCTCCTCCACCCTCGAAGTCACCCTCGCCGGTCGTCCCGTGCAGATTCGTGAGATCGAACTCGCCCCTGGAGCCAGCACCACGCTCATCCTGCCGCTCGAATCCGCTCGTGGACAGCGCTTGGAGCTTCAACTCAAAACACCCGGCGATGCCTTCGGCTGGGATGATGGCCTCACCGCTCCGCTGCCACGGAATCGACCGCTATCCGTCGCCTGGATCACCGATAAGCCAGACCCTTTTACCGAGATCGCCCTCGCCTCGCTCATCGAATCTCGCCGCATCGAGATGACCCGCTCCACGCCGGATGCCTGGCCACTCAAAGAAAAGCCGGATGTGTATGTCTTTGAGCATTGGCTGCCCAAAATATGGCCCACCGACCGCCCCGCCATCGTTTTAAATCCCAGCACCAGCAGCGGCCCAATCAACGTGAAGCCCCTTCCCGGCAATGGATTGCCACACGATAGCCTGCGCAGCGTGCTACCAGATCATCCCCTGCTCTTCCGCGTCGCCAGCAGCCGCGTCGCCCTCACGCAGACCTCCGTGCTCTCCTTGCCCGCCTCTCTCGAACCGCTTTGGATCGCCGGTTCCGAGCCGGTGCTAGCCGCAGGTGAGCACGCTGGGCAGCGCCTCGTCGTCACCGCCTTTTCACCTGCCACTTCCGAGCAACTCGCTCTGCTGCCGGCCTTCCCGCTCGTGCTCGGCAATGCCCTCTACTGGTGCGCCGAGACGAATGAATCCCTCACCAGCCAGCGCCCCATGCACACCGGCGAGCTCGTGCCTGCCTCTGGCCTCGTGAACTGGCATGCCTGGAATGGTTTGCAGTTCACCGATACCTCCGAGCAAACCACCAGCAGCCTGCTTTCCCTCACTCACATTGGCTCCTGGGAGACCGCCGATGGCAAAACCGGCACCAGCATCCTCGCATCTGCCACCGAGACAAACCTGCCCAAACGCTCCGAAGATGCTCCGGCCATGCCAGAGCTTCGCCAGCGCAGCATCATCACCTCCGCATCCTTCAGCACCTGGCCGCAAAAACTGCTGTGGGCTCTCGCCGCCTTGCTGCTTCTCGAAAGCTTCCTCTTTCACCGCAAAGCGGTGTATTGAGCCTCGCCTGAATTTTCCATAGCCGATGCATGCACCCTGCATCTCCGCCCGCGTAAGATGAGGCGATGCTCTTCCGCCTGCTTTTTCCATTCGCCCTGACCACCGCCGCGCTCGCGGAGCCGGTGAGCTTTAGCCGCGAGGTGTTGCCGCTGCTCTCCGACAACTGCCTGAGCTGCCACGGCCAGGATGCCGGCCATCGCAAAGCCGATCTTCGCCTCGATACTCAAGAAGGTGCCCGCGAGGTGCTCAAATCTGGTGATTTCATCGACCGCATCACCACCGATGATCCCGACGAGATCATGCCGCCGCCGAAGTCTCACAAACCGAAGCTCAAAACCGAGCAGATCGCTCTTTTGAAGCGCTGGATCGCTGAAGGCAGCGTGTGGGGCAAACACTGGTCCTTCGAAAAGCCCGTCAAAGCGAATACCGAAGGCCATCCGGTGGATTTCTTTGTCAAAGCCCGTCTCGCTAAGGAAGGCCTGAAGCTCTCGCCGCACGCTGCGGAGCACACTTTACGCCGTAGGCTTTCCTTCGATCTCACCGGCCTCCCCCCTGATCCGTCCGATCAGTCCGATCCGACCGATCTCATCGACGCGCTCCTCGCCTCCCCCCACTACGGCGAGCGCCTCGCCATGTTCTGGCTGGATGCATCCCGTTACTCCGATACCGACGGCTTCCAGTCGGATGCCACACGCACGAACTGGCCGTGGCGGGACTACGTCGTCGAATCCTTCAATGCGAACAAGCCCTTCGACCAGTTCACGCTTGAGCAGTTTGCCGGTGATCTTCTTCCCAATGCCACGCCGGAGCAAAAAATCGCCACCTGCTTCCATCGCAACCACATGACCAACGGCGAAGGCGGTCGCGACAAAGAAGAGAGCCGCATCGACTACGTCATCGACCGCGTGAACACGATGGGGACCACCTGGCTCGGCCTCACGCTCGGCTGCACGCAATGCCACACGCACAAATTTGATCCCATCTCCCACCACGACTACTACGCGCTGAATGCCTTCTTCAACAGCATCGACGAAGACGGTGCGGCCGGCACGAATGCAAAGCCATACCTGCCTTACCAATCACCCCACGCGAAGCGAGCTGTCGAGGAATCCCAAAAACTCGTCGAACAGCGCAAACCCATCGAAGCCAAGGCCAAAGCGGAGGCGGAGAAGCCTTTCACGAAGTGGCTGGAGGAGCAGAAGAAGCGCATCAAGCCGGATCACCACGCGTGGCAGGTCGTTCTCGGCTCGGTGGAGTCGCAGGAAGGCACCAAGCTCGCTCAGACCAACGACGGCATCGTCGCTGCAAGCGGGCCGAATCCGAAGCAAGATGACTACCGCCTCATCTCCACCATCAAACTGCCGCGCCTCACCGGTTTGAAGCTCGACGTTTTGCCTCAAAACGGCGTGCTCTCACGCGGCAAGTCGGGCGAATTTATCCTCACCGACATCAAGGTGCAGGTGCGCCGCAAGGGCAGCTCGCAGATCCGCGACATCCTCGTCAAAAGCGCCGTTTCCGACACCAAGATCGAAGGCAAGGCCCGCGAGTATGGCGATGTGAAAGGCACGCTCGATGACGATCCGCGCAATGGCTGGACCACGAAGGGATTTCCCAAGGATCAGCCTCACACGGCGCTTTATGGCCTCGCCGAGCCGCTGGTGCTCGAAAGCGATGAAGAACTCATTTTCGAGCTGCGACATCGTTCGACGAATGGCGATGCCAATATCGCGAAATTCCGGCTTTCCGCGACGGATCAGGCCGGGCCCGCCGTGCGCGAAATCGGCCCCACGCCGCTCGAAAAACTCGCGAAGCGCGAAATCGACCGCGTGAAGCTCATGGCGCAGTTCTTGGAGGATCATGAGCCCTATCAGCTCGCGAAGGCCTCGCTGGATCGTGCGAATGCACAGTTCAAGGAGGTGCAGGCCGCCGCTGGCAAATTGAACGTCATGGTGCTCGCCGAGCGCAAGGAGCCGCGTGACACGCATGTGCTGCTTCGCGGTGTTTGGGACAAAAAAGGCGATGTGGTGCCTCGTGGTGTGCCCGCAGCCATCGCTCCGTGGCCGGAAGGGCTGGCGAAGGATCGCATCGGTCTCGCGAAGTGGATCACCTCGAAGGAAAATCCGCTCACGGCCCGCGTGTTTGTGAATCAGGTGTGGCAGATGCTCTTCGGTGCCGGTTTGGTCCGCACGCCAGATGATTTCGGCCTGCAAGGCCAGCGCCCCACGCATCCCGAACTGCTCGACTGGCTCGCCGTCGATTTCATGGAAAGCGGCTGGGATGTGAAACGCCTCATCAAGACCATCGTGACGAGCGAAACCTACCAGCAGAGCTCTGAGCTCGTCGTTCGGGCTTCAGCCCGTTCCGGCGGGCTAAAGCCCGAACTACAAACAGATCCCCAGAATCTCCTCCTCTCTCGCGGCCCACGCTTCCGCCTGCCCGCATGGATGATTCGCGATGCCGCACTCGTTTCCTCCGGCTTGTTGAATCCTGCGCTCGGCGGACCGCCCGTTCGCCCACATCAGCCGGAAGGCGTGTGGGAGGAGATTTTCATGGGCCGCTACACCTACGAGCCGAGCCAGGGCGCGGCGCAGTATCGCCGCACGTTGTATGCCTTCTGGCGACGCAGCAGCGCACCCACCTTCTTGTTCGACAGCGCCCAGCGTCGCGTCTGCGAAGTGTCGATGTCACGCACGAACACCCCTTTGCAAGCCCTCACCTTGCTCAATGACCAAACCATCGCCGAAGCCTCCCAAGCTCTCGCGAAGCGAATGCTAGCAGCGAAAGCCGAAGAAAGGCTCCCCATGCTCTACGAGGCCATTTTGAGCAGAAAAGCGACTACCAAAGAGCTTACCGTGCTCCAACGCGAACTCGACCGCGCTTTGGCTCACTACCGCGAGCATCCCGAGGATGCTCGCAAACTAAAAACTTCACCTGAACTCGCCGCGCACGCCCTCGTCGCCATCTTGGTCTTCAACCTCGACGAAGCCATCACGCATGAATGATCCGTCTTACGACTTCATCATTTCCTGAATCTGCTTCTTCGCGATGCCAATGGGACGATCCAGAGGCACGCCACCGCAAGCTAGCAAGGTGGTGAGTAGATCCCCCTGATTGCCTTTGACGTTGTTGATGAAGCGGCCGGTGTTGAGGCTGCCGCCGCCTTTGCCAGCGATGATGAAGGGCAGATTTTCACGAGTGTGCTTATTGCCGTCTTCCAGGCCGCTACCCCACATCATGAGGCAGTTATCGAGCAGCGTGCCATCGCCTTCGCGGAGGCTGGCCATCTTTTTTACCATGTAGGCAAACTGGTCGATGTTGAACTTCGTGATCGCGGCGACTTTGCGCACCTTTTCAGCCTCGTTGTTGTGATGCGTGGGGCCGTGGTGCGTATCGCTAAAGCCCAGCTCGGGATACGAGACCCCGTTCGGCGTGGAGCCGATGTAGGTGCTGACGCGTGTGGTATCCGTCTGGAAAGCGAGCACGGTGAGATCGCACATGACCTGCATGTATTCGCTGCGCTTATCCCCTTCGGGAATCTTCACCTCGATAGGCGGCGAGTCGCTCGCCTTGCGCTTGCTGCTGCTGACACCGGCTTTTTCAAGCGCGGCTTCTTTTTGCCGATACTCGATGGCGGCGATGCGGCGTTCCACGGAGCGCACGCTATCGAGGTATTCATCGAGCTTCTGCTGATCTCCATTTGGCAAGGTACGCCGCAGGTCCTTCGCACCGCCGATGACGAGGTCGAGCATCTGGCGGTCAAGTGGGTCCGTAGCGGCCGTTTTGCCCTCCTGCCCCGTTTTGCCAAACAAACGATTCAAAACGCTGCGTGGATTGATCTCCGCAGGCATTGCCTGCGTGGGCGAGCGAAAGCTGCAATGCGAATAGTAGCCCTCATTGAGTCCAGCCTGATTTTCTTTATGCGTCTGCGGCATCGTCGCGAGCTCCAGCGAGGGCAGCGAGGTAAGTGCGCCGTAGTAATTCGCAAAAATCTGATCCGCCGAGATGGCGATGTGGATCTGACTGCGCTTCGCCGCATCTGGAAGGCAGGCCGTGAGCCAGGTGGACAGCTCCAACGCATGCGGGGCTCCACCAAACGGCTCAATCCCAACCCCTGAGATGCCTTTCATCATCAAACACTGATCCAAAACCGGCCGCAGAGACTCAAGCGCCAGCGGTGGTGAACTCAGGAAGCTCTCCGGCGACTTCGGCCAGAACTGATCCATGATCACGCCATGCGGCATGTACATAAACCCTAGCCGCACCGGCGGCTTCACCGCCTTGGCTTTGGTAGGCTCCGCCCAGCCCATGATTTCGAGCAAAGGCAGTCCCAGTGAAGCTCCGATACCACGCAGGCAGGCACGGCGGTTGATGAGGTGATTGGCAGGCATGGGAAAACAGTGTGTGAAGAAAGACGTCGCTCAGAGGGCGATTCGATCACCACTGCTGATGGACGGCCTCGTGGCTGTAGCGGCTCCAGGAGGCCTGGACGACGCTGATGTTGCGCGTGGCAAAGGCGGACTCGCAGTATTTGAGGTAGTAGTTCCACTTGCGGATGAAGGTCTCGCTGAAGCCCTGGGCGCGGACGGCATCGAGCTTGGCATTGAACTCAATGAACCACTCCCGCATCGTCCGTGCGTAGCCGGAGCCGAGGTCTTCGAGCTCCAGCGGCGAGAGCGTGCTGGTCTTGCGGATGGCTTCGTTCACACGACCGACGGCGAGCAGGAGAGAGCCGGGAAAGATGTGCTTTTGGATCCAGTCAGCCCCTCTGGCGAGCTGGCGGAAGTGATGATCCGGTACGGTGATCATCTGCACGGCGAGAATGCCATGCGGCGCGAGCACCTCAGCGCATTTGGCGAAGTAGGTTTCGAGGTACTTTTCGCCGACGGCTTCGAGCATTTCGATGGAGGCGATTTTATCGAACTGGCCGGTGATGAGGCGGTAATCCTGGAATCGGATCTCGATGAGATGATCCAATCCGGCCTCCTTCACCCGCTTCGTGGCTTCGTTGAACTGCTCCTGCGAGATGGTGACGCCGGTGACGCGGCAGCCGTAGGTCTTCGCGGCGTGCATGCTGAAGCCGCCCCAGCCGCAGCCGATCTCCAAAACGTGGTCGCTGGCCTTGAGATGCAGTTTTTGGCAGAGCGCATCATATTTGGCGATCTGCGCCTCTTCGAGACTCTGATCCGGGCGGGTGTACTTCGCGGCGGAGTAGGTCATCGTGGGATCGAGCCACAGTTTGTAGAAGTCATTCCCAAGATCGTAGTGCTCCTGGATGTTTCGGCGGCTGGTGGAGATGGAATTGGGGCGCAGCAGATGATGCACACGGTTCACGAGTTTGAGGAAGCCGATCAATTTGAAGCGCTGGGACGAGCCGCGAAGCTGCGGGCTGCTCTGGATGTTGATGATGAACCAATCGAGCACGGCTCGAAGGTCTGGCGTATCCCACCAGCCGTCCGTGTAGGCTTCGCCGAGGCCCACGCCGCCGTAGCGGGCCACGTGGATAAAGAACGGCAGAGGCTTGCGCACCTGGATGTGAGCGGTGGGTTCGGTCAGCGTGGGATCGCCAAAGAAGAGCTTTTCACCACCGGGGATGTCCATCTGAAGACGGCCTTGGGTGAAGGAGCGCAGCGCCTTGAGCACAAGCCAGCGGTGCAGGCAGCGCTGCGAAAGGGCGAGGGCGAAGCGGTTGCATGCGACCGGCATTTCGAGGGCTTCGATGGTGGGAAAGGTGGCAGATGGATTCATGGCGGCGAGGTTTTAGTGAGAGAGGTGTGAGGACGGTAGAGATCGCGTTGGAGATGGGGCGCGGCGGCTTTACGATGGAATTCAAATTTGCGCAGCCACAGACGAAAGGCCTGCCAGTGGATCTTGGCGATGACCTGAAGTGTGAGCGCGGGGTAGCGGATTCCATACCACGCAAGGCGTGAATCAGTCAACGGCTGCCGTTTGCCGTGAATCCAACTCACGAGCATACGCTGATCGCCTTCGAGGTCGTCGATGTGGATGCGAATGGCATCGCCAGGGACTTCGATCTTGAAGTGGAAGGACGTTTCGAGTGCGGAGAAGGGCGAGACGTAGAAGTGCTTGGGCACGATCAGCTCGAAAAAGCCTTCACGCACCGGCGTGGCGAGCAGATAGGGCTTCATCTCGTGAAACGTGTTCGTCACCTCGCAGATGGCGTGGATGGCTTTTCCCGTGGCATCGTAGATGAAGTAGAAGCACACGGGATTGAAGATGTATCCCAGCATGCGCGGCAGCGTGACGAGCCGGATGCGCGAGTCGGCGGCCAGGGTGACGCCGTGCTTCTCAGCGAGCCATTTTTCCAGATTCAGCCGCAGATGACCCGCGCCGAGGTCGAGATGGTCCTCATCGCGAAAGGTGAAGGCATTGAAGCGATCCACGCTGAAGAGACGCAGTTCCCGATCCAGCCGTGGAAGCTCGTCGAGCCACACATCCATGAAGAAGACATGGTAACGAAACCCATGCCGACGAGGCAGGAGTCGCTCGTGCACGACTTCGCATTCGTAGAGGCTCGATTTCAGCGGCGCGTCCATGGGTCACCTCCGAGGAGATGGGTGCAGGTGTCAACGGCAGACATGAAGCCATCCTCATGGAAGCCGTAGCGGCCCCAGGCACCGCAGAAGAGGGTGTGCGTCTGCTCGGAGGCCACTCGCAGCTCGGGGAGGCGCTTTTGGGCTGCGATGGCAGGAAGGTCAAAGAGCGGGTGCTCGTAGTCGTTGCGGCGCAGCACCTTCGCGGGATCGATTTGATCCTCGCCGTTGATGGAGACGAAGTAGTTCGTCTTGTCAGAGACACCTTGGAGGTTGTTCATCCAGTAGTGCGTGCTGGGTTCGACCTTGCCCGCAGTATCTTTTTCGATGCGGTAATTCCACGAGGCCCAGCAGCGGCGTGTGCGAGGCATGAAGCGCTCATCGGTATGCAGCGTGGCCACATTCGGCTGGTATTGAAAGGGGCTGAGAATCGTCTGCTCCAGTGGTGTGGGATCGGCCAGCATGCGCAGTGAAATGGGCGTGTGCGTGGCGAGAATGACCTTGTCAAAAACCTCCACCGGGCCTTCGCGTGGCTGCACGAATACTTTGCCATCGCGACGCTCGATTTTGACCACAGGCGCATTCAACCGAATGCGGTCGGCAAAGGGCGGCGTGATCTTGCGCACATACTGCCGGGAGCCATCGCACACGGTCCACCATTGCTTGCGGGTGTGCATGCCGAGGAAGCCGTGATTGAACCAGAAGTGCATCAGCGTCCTCGCGGGAAACTCCAGCATCCGGTCCGGCGGGGTGGACCACACAGCACTGCCCATCGGCACGACGTAGAGGTCGAGGAAGTCCTGCCCGTAGCCGCACTCGCTGGCAAACTCGCCCAGCGTCATGCGCTCAAAGCGTGGATCATCCATCGCGGCGAGGCAATGCTTGTTGAAGCGGTTGATTTGCAGCACGAAGCGCCAGAAGCGCGGGCTGAGCACATTTTTGCGCTGCCCGAAGACCTTCGCCAGGCCGCCGCCATTCCATTCATAGCCGCTCGGCAGGTGCGACATGCTGAAGGACATGTCCGTCTTCTTGGTCTCGACGCCGAGTTCGTCGAACAAGTGGCAGAGCAGCGGATAAGTATCATGATTGAAGACCATGAAGCCCGTGTCGATCGGCAGCTCGCGGCCATCCTCAGTCACCGTGACCGTGTTGGTGTGCCCGCCGATGTAGTCCGCAGCCTCAAAGATCGTCAGGTCGAACTTTCGATGCAAAAAGTGAGCACAGCCTAGGCCGGAGATGCCAGAGCCGATGATAGCGAGACGGGGGAGGGACATTCCAGTGATTAACGCCTCCGCCGACATCTTGGATTCACTTCCCAAACAACCACAGCGCCAGCACCAGCGTCCAGCCGATGTTAAACACCTGACCGCCGAGGAAGGCCAGCGCCGGGCGACCACCACCGAGCCTGAAAATCTCACCAAGACGTGTTTCGAGGCCGATGCAGACGAAAGCGGCGGCGAACCAGATTTCGCGGATGGCTTTGAGCGGCTTGCTAGCGGCGCTGGCTGCCTCGGCTGGTACGAAGTAGGAAAACACGATGGAGGCCAGCACGAAGCCGATGACGAATTTCGGAAAGCGCTCCCAAATCACCTTCGCGGAGACTTTCTGGCCACCAGCGGCACTGCCGCGCATGCTCCACCACACGCTCAAGATGAAGGCCGCGACGCCGATGAGCACGTTCTGGCTGAGTTTGACGATCACACCGATCTTCGTGGCCTCTTTGCCCACCTGTTCCGTGGCGGCAGCGACCGAGCCGCTGGTGTCCAGCGTGCCGCCGAGCCAGGCGCCGCCCACCGCTTCGCTGAGGCCCATTTTTTGAATGACTACCGGCATGATGATCATCATCGGCACCGCGCACAGCAGCACGATGGAGGTCACATAGCTGAGCTTCTTCCGATCTCCCTGAATGGCTCCGCAGGCGGCGATGGCGGCGGACACACCGCAGATCGACACCGCGGTGGAAAGCATCACCGCGAACTCGTCATCCACCTTCAGCTTCCGGGCGATGAAGAAGCACGCATACCAGACCACGGGGATCACCAGCGCCCCTTGTATGAGGCCGGGCACGCCTGCCTTCAGCATCTCCTGGAGTAAAATC
>JBILVU010000236.1:0-5488 GCA_044370285.1 Prosthecobacter sp. | reverse complement strand
TGGGCGCGGAGGTGGCGGCTTCGACTTTGCTGCTGAGGGCGTCGAGGGCGGCGAGTTCGGGCTGCGGGACGAAGGTTTCGAGGGCGTCTTTGCGGATGTTTTCGATGAAGCCTTTGAAGCTGTTGCCGCCTTTCCAGGTGCGGGCGCGGGGGAACCAACTGAAGAAGGTCTGGCGGTGCTCGGGGGTCCATCCGGCGGTGGCATTTCGCAGGGCGAATATGTAGTCGATCTGCTGCGCATTCGGGCGGCTGCCGGCGGCGGCGCGGGCGGCGTTGGCGTAGCCGTCGTTGCGGCTGAGGACGGCATCGCTGGCGACTTCTTGGAAGTCGTCTTTGGCGGTGGCCATGAGGGCGAGGGTCTTGCTCACGACTTGCTTGCTGTCGATGGCGACGAGGATCTGGCAGAGCTCGCGGTTGATCTGGGCGTTGTCGGTGGGGAAGAGCGGGTCGAGGGAGGCGGCGATCTTTTCGCAGACATCGGCATCCGGTTTGCCGAGGCGGGTCAAAACGAGCTGCAAGGCACGCAGGGAGGCGAGTTCGTGGCCTGGAGGCGGCTGGATGGCGCTGAGGGCGAGAAGGATGCTGTTTTGCAGTTCGACGTTCTGCGGCTGAACGGGCGAGATGGGCTCGCTGGAGGTGGATTTGGGCTTGGAAGTGGCTTTTCCGCCTTCGTGGGCGGATGTGGCTCCGCTGACGCGGGCGAGGGCGATGAGGGCCTCAATGGCGGCGACGGGATGTTTTTCGCTGAGGGCTTTTTCTTTCCAAAGCTCGACGGGGAGCTTTTCGATGGCGACGCGGGCGGCGTAGCGCACATGGCGGTCGCTGTGGCTCAAATAGCCCCAGGCGGTGGCGAGGGCTTTGGCGGCGTCCGGCGTGCCAGAGTGCAGGGCCTCGATGGCGTGACGCATGCGGGCTTCTTCGTCGAGCGTGGTGGCTTTGACGGGAGCGGTGGATTCATCGCCCACGTAGGTGACGCGATAGACGCCGGACTGCGACTTGCGGCCGCCGACGGCGAAGTACATCGCGCCGTCCTGCGGATGGATGACGACATCGGTGAGGGGCAAGGGTTTGCCGAAGACGAATTCTTCCTTGGTGGCGAGGTAGCTGGCGCCTTTGCTTTCGAGGTGGATGGCCCACATGGTGCCGTAGGTCCAGTCGTTGATGAAGATGGCGTGCTGATACTTCGCGGGGAATTTGGCTCCGGTGCCAGCGACGACGCCGGTGGGGCTGCCGGGACCGATGTCGAGCGTGGTGGGCAGGGAGTCGGGGTAATACTGGGGCCATTTGCCGCTGCCGCTGCGCCAGCCGTAATCCGCACCGCTGACGCAGTGATTCACGCGGGTGGGGCGATACCAGGGAGCGCCGATGTCCCACTCCATGTCGGCGTCGTAGGTGAAGAGTTCGCCTTGGTCATTGAAGCAGATGTCGAACTCATTGCGGAAGCCGTAGCAGAAGAGTTCGAGGCCGGAGCCATCGGGGTTCATGCTGCAAACGTAGCCGCCGGGGGCGAGGATGCCGCGTGCGTGGCCGTTCGCGTCCCAGAGGCGCGGGAGGACATGGTCTTCGTTCCAAATTTTCGCCGGACGGCTGTCGGTGAGGCCATCGGGGAGCTTGGTGTGGTTGCCGCAATTGAAGTAGATGCGTTTGCCATCGGGGCTGACGACCATGCTGTGCAAGCCGTGCTCGCCACCGCCTGCCATGGTGTGGAGTTTGGTGGTCTTGTCGTATTGATCGTCGCCATTGGTGTCCTGGAGGCGGTAGAGGCCGTTGTCCTTGCCGTTTTCATTCACCATGACGTAGAGGCTGTCGAAGGCGGCGAGCAGGCCGTGGGCCTTGCCCATTTCGACGGCGAGTTTTTCGGGTTTCAGAGGAGCCGCCTCGGAGAGGCGGGGTACGGCCATGCGGTAGATGCTGCCGTATTGGTCACAGGCGATGAGGCGGCCTTTCGGATCGACGGTGAGGGCGACCCAGGAGCCTTCCTGGTCTTTGGGAACGTTGTAGAGCTTTTCGACCTTGAAGCCTTTCGGCACGGTCACGTCAGCCGCCGCGATGGATTCGGCGGGACCGCTGTTTTTACCGCCGCCGCTGCCGATTTTGCCGTCGAAAGGCTTGCCCCAAGGGCCTTGGCCGTATTCCTGGATGACGAGGGCTTTTTTGAAGTCCTGCGTGCCTGCTTTGGCGGCCTCCCAGGTGCCATTCGACTCGATGACGATGTCCTGGCGGCCAGCGGGCAGTTTCAGCGTGAGGCGTGCGACAAGGGCCGCGGTGCCGCCTTTGTTGGTGGCGTTGACGATGAGTTCGTTGCTCTCGCCACGCTTGATTACCTGACTGAGGTCGGCTTTGGATGGCTCTTGCCAATCGGCATTGGTGAGGACTTTTTTGCCGTTGAGGGTGGCGGTGGCTCCGTTGTCGCAGGTCAGCTCGAGCGTGGCGAGCTGGGCATTCTGCGGCACGTCGAACTTATGCCGGAAGGTGACCTTGTTGTCTTTGTTGCCGTCTTTGGAGAGCCAGATCCACTGTGGGGCGGCGTGGAGAGAGGATACAGCGAGGAGGGAGAGCAGAAGCGTGCGCATGGAGGGGCGCATAATACGCCCGCGCCGTGCTTTCTTAGCAGGGAAATCCTTGTTCTAGGCCTTCACTGGCAGGGCGGCTAAGTTGTTCTCAAGCTTACCGCCGGGGCGGAAGCGCACGGTATTCCTCGCGGGAATCTGGATGGCGACGGAAGGCTCCTTGGGATTACGTCCCACTTTGGCGCTGGAGACGCGGAGATCGAAGGTGCCAAATTCCCGCAGGGCCACGACGGTGCCCCGACCCAATTGCGTGGCGACTTCGTCTAGGAAGGATTCGATGACCAAGGTCACGTCCTGGGTCTTGAGGCCGGTTTTGTTGCTTACTTGGGATATTAGATCTTTTTTAATGACACGAGACATGTTCCTTTGAGGTAACTCGCTTTATTTTCTACGCAAGAAGGCAGTCACCAAATATGCAAAGGTACATGATGAGATGCGACAAAACGCCGCAAGGAAAGTGCATGCCAGCAGCCTGATTCGTTCAGAAAAGACCCTATCAGGTGTCTATTAGATTACTTCAGCCCGAGCACGTCCTGCATCGAATACAGGCCGGGCTTTTGTCCGGCGAGCCAGACAGCGGCGCGGACGGCTCCATTGGCGAAGGTATCGCGGGAGCTGGCCTTGTGGGTGAGTTCGACGCGTTCGCCGGTATTGGCAAAAATGACCGTGTGATCGCCGACGACATCGCCTCCGCGGATGGCGTGGACGCCGATTTCCTTCGGTGTGCGTGCTCCGACATCGCCGAAGCGGCCATGGCGGCAATCTTGGTCGTATTCGAGGCCGCGGACATCGGCGAGGATTTCCACCAAGGTGCGGGCGGTGCCGCTGGGAGAGTCCTTTTTCATGCGGTGATGCATCTCGACGACTTCGAGGTCGAAATCGGGGCCGAGAAGCTCGCAGGCCTTGCGGGTGAGCCAGAAGAGGGTGTTCACGCCGACGCTGTAATTGGAGGCGAAGACGATGGGGATGGTCTTGGAGGCCTCGCGGATGGCGGCGAGTTGTTCGTTCGTGTGGCCGGTGGTGCCGATGACGAGGCGTTTGTTTTGCTGGAGGCACTCGCGGAGGAGTTCATCGGCAAAGTGATGCGAGGTGAAGTCGATCACGGTGTCCGCCTTGGCGAGAGCGGAGGGGAAATCATCGCCGAGGTCGATGGCGGAGGCGACGGGTACGCTTTGGGATTCAGCGGCGCGGAGGAGGGCTTGGCCCATGCGGCCTTTGCAGCCGGTGATGAGGAGAGAGGTCATTGGGAAGAGGGAGGTGGGATCAGCGGGGAGGGAATGTCGATTGAGGATTGCTGATTGCTGATTGCTGATTGCTGAATTTTGAAGTGGGGAAGCTTTAGCCCAAGAAGGGCTGCGAGGGGACGCCGGTGGCACCGGGGCGGCAGACGAAGAGGCGGCCGGCGAGGGGTTCTTCGAGGCCGGGCTTGAGGCCGGTGGTGATGTAGAGATCCTGCAAATCAGGGCCGCCAAAGGCACAGGCGGTGGTTTCGATGCAGGGGAAGTCGATCTGGTGCTCGACCTTCTTCGAGGCGGGATCGAAGCAGACGACCTTCGCCCCATGGCAAAAGGCGATCCAGAGGCGGTCCTCGCTGTCGATCGTCATGCCATCGGGCACGGAGGCATCGGCGCTGGTATCCCAAAGCACGCGTTCACCG
This sequence comes from Prosthecobacter sp., assembly GCA_044370285.1. Taxonomy (GTDB): domain Bacteria; phylum Verrucomicrobiota; class Verrucomicrobiia; order Verrucomicrobiales; family Verrucomicrobiaceae; genus Prosthecobacter. Next base: position 1,262 of record JBILVU010000236.1, on the reverse strand, counting down.
CTGATGGCGCTGGTGCTGACATCGAAATCGAAGGCGCGGATCTTCTTCGAAGGGGTGTCGATATAAAACATCGTGCCGCCATTACGGCTCCAGATGATGCCGTTGGAGTTGGTGACGGGGCTGAATTTCTTCTCGACCTTCAAATCGGTGTGGAGGCAGTAAAGCGAGGCTTCGGGGCGTTTTTTGAGGCAGATGGTGCCGGCCCAAAAACGGCCGGCGGGATCGCATTTGCCATCGTTGAAGCGGTTGTCCGGCATGGCGGGCTCGGGATCGGCGATGGCGGTGGAGACGCCGGTGGCTTCATCGAGGAAAAAGAAACCGTCATCGCCTGCCCAGACGAGTCCGCCTTTGGCACGAGGCACCACGGTGCCGACACGCTGACCGACGTTCCAGACCTTCTCCTCGCCGGTGGTGGGCGTGAAGGCGAGGATCTTGTGCGCTTCGATGTCGACGTAGAGGAGTCGGTCGCCATGCCAGATGGGGCCTTCGCCCCAGATGGAGACGTGGTTGGAAATGGGTTCAGGAGTCAAAGCGGAGGCAGGTGGAGGTTTGAAGCCTCCTTTCTAGCGTGGCCTCACTGCTTGTAAACCGGCGCGACACCGCTGGCGGGGCAAATCTCAAGGCTGGTCTGAAAGCTGGGGCCGCATTTCACGAAGGAAGGCCGCGCCGGTTTCTCGGGCTCATTGGAAGCACGAGTTGGTGAGTGAGCCCGAGCGCAGGAGGTCTGAAGCCAGGTGAGCGTGCGCCCGTTTGTCCCGACAGGTTGCTAGCAGAAAAAGAATTGACGGTTTGTCGGAAATCTGCCAGAACGCCGCGCCTTCAGCTCGCTTTATGAACTTGTTTACCTTCCTGCTCGCATGGTTTGCCGGTGTTTTTCGGGTCAATGTTGACCGGTCCCTGACAGAGAGCTCACCCGGAGAGGTGCTGAAGGGGGCATGCTGCTTTGCCGGAGCGCTGTTTCAGGTCGGTGCGCACCGAGGCATGGGCGATTGGTACCCGCACCACCAAGACCTGTGGCTGGACCGCCACAGGAGGACAACTTGGACGCCAAGCTAATCACGTTCAGTGGGCAACGCCCCCACCGGGGGCTCGCTGACGAGTACCAAACAACAAACAACAATAATTCATATGGCGACAACTAGAGCATTTTAAATAATAATGTGGAAACGTTTGACGGACGGTGTACAGCTAAGAATGGCCGCACTTTCCCTTGATCTCCGTCAACGCATCATCAGCACCTGCGACCGGGGTGAAGGCACCCA
>JBILVU010000113.1:0-18593 GCA_044370285.1 Prosthecobacter sp. | reverse complement strand
GAATTCGACACCGTGACCTCCTGCTGCCCCGTGCCGATCGTGATCGCCGGTGGCAAGAAGCTGCCTGAGCTCGATGCGCTGACGATGTGCTACAACGCGATCCAGCAGGGCGCGAACGGCGTCGATATGGGCCGCAACATCTTCCAGAGCGACGCGCCGATCAGCATGATGCAGGCTGTTCGCGGCGTGGTGCATGAAGGCCTCACGCCTGCGCAGGGCTTCCAGATGTACAACGACCTGAAGGCCGCTGGCACGAAGTAAGCCGGCCCGTTTTGGAGTGATGGAGTCGTGGAGTTTTGCTCCCATCCATCACTCCAGTACTCCATCACTCCACTCCTCCGGCACCTCCGCCATGTTCCACGATCTCTACGACTACCTCTACCACGATGCTCCCACCGGCGGCATCCCGCTGAAGGGCACAGGGATCGTGCTGGGGCTCGCTTTGATCGCCTCGCATGCGTGGGTGCTCATGAATGGGGAGAAGACCAAAGCCTTCCTCAAGGCCTTTCCTCGCACCTTCAAATGGGGCGTGATCCTCATGAGCCTCTCGCTGCTTTGGGCGCTCTTTCTGCTCTCGAACATGGACATGGGCGAGTTCTTCAACATGCGGCAGTACTTCATGATGGTCGTCGCCGCTGGAGGCATCGGCATGATCATCTACGTGCCTGAGTTCCTCTCCGTCCGCGCCCTCGGCTGCCTCATGCTGCTGGCGGCCAGCCCGGTGCTTTACGCCGCCTTCATGCAGCCGCAGACCAGCCGCCTGCTGCTGCCGATTCTCGCTTACGCCTGGATCATCGCGGGCATGTATTTCATCGGCATGCCCTACCTGATGCGTGACGGCATCACCTGGCTCACGGCCAAGCCGGGCCGCTGGAATGCCGCCGTGTATGGTGGCATCGGTTACGGCGTGCTGATGCTCGCCACGGCCCTCGTTTCGTATTGATCGGCCATGAAACCGCCACCTCGCGTGCTCGTCATTCGCGGCGGGGCCATCGGGGATTTCATCCTCACCCTTCCCGCCATGCGTGTGCTGCGGGAGATAATCCCGAATTGCCACCTCGAGGTGATGGGCTACCTGAACATCGCCACGCTCGCCCAAACCGCTGGCGTCGCTGATTCGGTGCGCAGCCTCGATCACCGCACGATGGCGGCTCTCTTTGCCAAAACCGCAGCCATTGATGAAACGCTCGCCGAGCATCTGAAAAGCTTCAATCTCATCGTCAGCTACCTCTTCGATCCCGACGGCCATTTCCGCGCCAGCATGGAGCGTATCGGCGTGAAGACGCTCATCGAGTGTTCCCACCGTGTGCAGCCGGATCAAGGCCACGCCTCCCGCCAGCTCGCGAAGCCGCTCGAAAAGCTCGCCATGTTTCTGGAGGACGAACATCTGCTGCGGGCGCATTTTGAGCGTCGTGAGGTCATCCCAAACCGCCTCGCCATCCACCTCGGTAGCGGCTCGGAGAAGAAAAACTGGCCGCTGGAGCGCTGGCTGGCCCTCGCGGATGATTTTCGCGATCACGAGGTCATTTTCATCACCGGCGAGGCCGAGCAGGAGCGCGGCGTTTGTCGTTCGGGCTTCAGCCCGCGCATCACAAACTGGCACTCGCTCCCTTTACCGGAGCTCGCGAGCCGTTTGAGCACCTGCGCCGCCTTCCTCGGTCACGACAGCGGCATCTCGCATCTCGCCGCTGCGTGTGGCGTGCCCTCGCTGCTGCTCTTTGGCCCCACCGATCCGGCGGTCTGGGCGCCCCCGCAGCCGTGGGTCACGATCCTTCGAGCCGAAAATGGCGATCTGGCCTCCCTCGATGACCAGCAGGTAAAATTGGCCGCCCGGCAAGTTGTGTCGAAATCGTAGCGTGCTAAGCAGCCTCCACTCATGTCCGACTTCCAACAGCCCGAACGATTCCGCACCATCCTCATCCTTGGTGCCCCTGGCAGCGGCAAAGGCACGCAGGGCAAGGTGCTCGGCTCCATTCCTCGCTTTCATCACCTCGCCTGCGGCGATGTGTTCCGCTCGCTCGATACCCGCACGCCGCTCGGGCAGAAGTTCGTCGAATACTCCAGCCGTGGCGAGCTCGTGCCGGATGATGTCACCGTCCAGCTCTGGCATGCCAATGTGCGCCAGCGGGTCGATTCGCATCAGTTCAAGCCGGAGATCGATTTTCTCGTGCTCGATGGCATCCCGCGCAATGTGGAGCAGGCCCGCCACATGGAGGAGCACATCGAGGTGCTCAAAGTCTTCCACCTTTCCTGCCCCGACCGTACCGAGCTGGCCCGTCGCCTCCGCAAACGTGCGCTCAAGGACAACCGCTTCGACGACGCCAACGAAGCCGTCATCCAGCAGCGCTTTGCCACCTACGAGGCCGAGACCAAGCCCATCCTCGACTACTACGCCGGTGATCGCATCATGCCGATCGACGCCTCCCAGGCTCCCGCCAAAGTCCTCTACGACATCCTCGGCGGCATCATGACCCTCGACGCCTGGAAAGAGCTGGAGAAGATGACGATCTGATGCGCATCCTTTTCATCGGCACCGGAGACATCGGCCTTCCCTCGTTGGAATGGCTCATCAATACACCTCGGCACGAGGTCGTCGGTGTCATCACGCAGCCGGACAAGCCTGTGGGTCGCAAGCAGGTGCTCACGCCGCCGCAAACCAAGGTCCGCGCCCTCGCCGCCGGATTGCCCGTCTTCCAGCCGCTGAAGATTCGACATGCCGTCGAGGAATTGAAAGCCTTCAACGCCGACCTCGCCGTCGTCGTCGCCTATGGTCAAATCCTCTCCCGCGCCGTGCTCGACGTGCCACCGCTCGGCTGCCTGAACATCCACGCCTCGCTGTTGCCGCGACATCGCGGCGCTGCCCCCATCCAGGCCGCCATCCGCGATGGCGACACAGAGACGGGCATCACCATCATGTTCATGGATGAAGGTCTCGATACGGGCGAAATGCTCCTCAAGCGCACGTTGCCCATCACCGCCGATGACACTGGTGGCAGCCTGCACGACAAACTCGCCCTCCTCGCCCCCTCCACCCTCGAAGCCGCCCTCGATCTCATCATTGCTGGAAATCCCCCGCGTGAAAAACAAGACGAGTCCAAGGTCACCCACGTCCGCAAACTCACGCGACAAGACGGCAAGCTCGACTGGACCAAGCCCGCCGCCGAGCTCGAAAGCCTCGTCCGCGCCTTCACCCCCTGGCCCGGCACCCACTGCCTGCTCCACGGCAGCCAGTTAAAGGTCCACCGCGCCTCCATCGAAAACGCCGAAGCTTGCCCCGCTTCCGGCACCATCGTCCGCGCCGATCCAAACGGCATCCTCGTCAGCTGCGGCACCGGTTTACTGAACCTCCTCGAAGTCCAAATCGAAGGCGGCAAGCGCCTCCCCACCGCCGATTTCCTCCGCGGCCATCCGCTGGTGGCGGGCGACACGGTTGGTTGAGCGGAGCCATCGTGCCTGGGAAAGGAATTTGCCCCCCGGCATCCCTCCTGCGGCATTCGTCATTGATTCCAGCCCTCCTGCGCCCATAGATGGCGGCTCCAAATCCCCCCTTTCCCATGCCCAAATTCATCGAAATGCCCAAACTCAGTGACACCATGACCGAGGGAACCCTCGCTAAATGGACGGTCAAAGAAGGGGACAAGCTCACCGTCGGCAAAGCCATCGCGGACATCGAGACCGACAAGGCCACGATGGAATACGCCAGTCCGTTTGAAGGCGTGCTTCACAAATTCATCGTCCAGGCCGGCCAAAAAGTGCCGTTGAGCGCCCCGCTGGCCGTCATGCTCGAGGACGACGAGGCTGTTCCCGCCAACCTCGACGAGCTCATCGCCAAGGCCCAGGCCGCCGCCGCTCCCGCGCCTGCCGCCGAGAAAAAACCCGCCGCCAGCGCCTCGAAGGCCGCGGCCGCCGGTCCTCGCCTCCCGCAGGCTCCGCAGCACAAATCCCGCGCCGCCGCAGGTGGTGCCGCTCTTCGCGTCAAAGCCTCTCCGCTGGCCAAAAAGATCGCCGCCGAGCGTGGTGTCGATTTGAATGCCCTCATCGGCAGCGGCCCCGGCGGACGCATCGTGCGTGAAGACGTCGAAAATGCCCCCGTGGGCGGTTCCAGCGCCCGCGTGGCCGCCACGCCCGCCATTCGCCCTTCTTTTGGCCCTGAAGACGAACGCGTGCCCACCAGCGGCATGCGCAACATCATCGCCGAGCGCCTGCTGGCCTCGAAGACGCAGATCCCGCACTTCTACCTCCAGATGGAAGTCGATGCCGGGCCGCTCATGGAGTTCCGCGCTCACTTGAACGCCACCAACGAGAAGACCGGCGGCAACAAATACACCGTCAACGATTTCATCCTGAAGGCTGTCATCCGCGCCGCTCAGGCTCAGCCCGCCATCAATGCTGCCTGGGATGGTGATGCCATCGTGAAGTTCAAATCCGTCGGCCTTAGCGTCGCCATCGCCGTCGAGGACGGCCTCGTCACGCCGGTCATCAAGCAGGCGGAAAAGAAAACGCTGCTCGAAATCAGCCAAAGCGTCAAAGACCTCGCCAGCAAGTCGAAGAACAAGAAGCTCAGCCCCGATGACTTCGCCGGTGGCACGATCACCGTCTCGAACCTCGGTGCGTATGGCATCGACCAGTTCGCCGCCATCATCAATCCGCCGCAGGCGGCCATCATCGCCATCGGCAGCATCCGCGCCGCCGCTGTCGTCAATGACAAGGGCCAGATCGTCGTCGGTCAGCGCATGTGGGTAGGCCTCAGCGGTGACCATCGCGTCGTCGATGGTGCCGTCGCCGCCACCTTCCTGGCTGAAATGCGCAAGCTGATCGAAAACCCGGCCCTGATGCTGGTGTAAGGCAAACTCACGGCTAAACTCCTTGCCGCCAAAGCCGAGATTGCTTTTCAGTTCCATCAAAGGATACTCGGCACATGGCTTTGGACATTTCCCAGATTCAGCTTCCTCCTGCCGGGATCGTGCTGCGCTTGCCGCCTGCGGCCAGGCGAAGGCCGGGCTATCCTGAGATTTGTCAGATCATCGAAGCCCACACCTCCTCTTCCTCTAGTTTGAGGGGCTGGCATCGGAACCAGCGAGCGGTGTCTGTGCCTCATTGTGAGGTCGCGCATAGCATGAACCGCCTTGCGACCTCGCAAGTCGAGTGATCCGGCCATGTTGAGCCAGTCTGACTTCGCTTTGCTGATTGATGGCCCTTCAGTCGAGGCTCAGATAACCTTGTTGAGCCGAAGAGGCGGCTCTGATGCGGTTATGATGTCATCCGTTCTGTCCAGACGTATCAACGGCACGGTAGATTGGTCGCCCCTCGGAGGCCCGGATGGCAGGTTCCAGTTTGCGAATAACGGAGGCGAATCAGTGCTGTTCAAAGACAGCCTGGATGCAGGGAGAATCCTCAAGCTTCGAGGTCGTCCGGAAAACGGTTTCGACTCCACCGGGTTTGGCTGCATCCTGGGCCGCAACCGGAGGGGGTTCATTGAAGTCCAGCCAGGCACACTGGCCCAGGCACTGGTTCGCGAGTCATTGTGTTGGGAGCAGTTCGGCTTCGGAAGCACCGTCGCGGAGATCATCGGTGATGACGCAGGTTTGCTGCTGTCACAGCCCTGGATCACCCCTTCTCCGTCAGTCCCAGTTTCAAAAACTCGGGCCATGATTGACCGCTGGATGCGGGAGCGAGGCTGGGAGCCGCTTCAAGAACGTCGCGATGTCGTGACCACCCTCCGTGGCGAGGCATGGTGCCGGGACGGACTCGGTGCATTCGATGTGCATGAGCACAATTTCATCCTCAGCGAGGATGACGACGAGCTGTATCCCGTGGACGTGATCGTCTGGCCTCTGCCCGATTGAATCAAAACAACGCCACGAACTGCACTGATGCTGGTGTAAGGCTCCCCGCTCACGCGGCGTTTGCCTTTTACCCCCATGTTCGTTCGTCTTTTCATTCTCTCCTTGCTCGGGAGCGGCTCTGCCGTCGCTGCGGAGAACGCCTTTCCGCCAGACCAGATCGAGTTCTTCGAGAAAGAAGTGCGCCCGGTGCTCGCCGAGCGCTGCTACGAGTGCCACGGCGCTCACAAGCACCAAAACGGCCTCCGCCTGGATTCTCGCGAGGCCGTCGTGCGTGGCAGTGACTACGGCAAGGTCGTCGAACCCGGCAATCCCAGTGCCAGCAAGCTCATCAAAGCCATCCATCACGCCCCCGGCGTGGAAGGCATGCCCAAAAAGGGCGATAAACTCCCCGCGGCGCAGATCGCTGCCCTTGAAAAGTGGGTGCAGCTCGGCCTTCCCTGGCCGGCGGAAGCTCCCGTGGTCTCCCACGGCGAAACAAAAACCGATCCCATGCAGCATTGGGCTTTTCAGCCGGTGAAAGCGGATGGCAGCAAAACACTCGATCAGCTCGTCGAGGCCAAGCTCAAGGCCGCAGGCTTCGATTTCGCCCCGAAGGCCGACAACCGCACGCTCACGCGTCGCCTTTACCTCACCCTCACCGGTCTCCCACCCACCCAAGATCAGTCCGAGCCGTCCAATCCGACGGATCTCATCCCCAAGCTCCTCGCCTCTCCCGCCTACGGCGAAAAATGGGCACGCACCTGGCTCGATGTCGTCCGCTACGCGGACACGAACGGCTACCAGGCCGGCGGCCGCTCGAATTTCTACCCCTACGCCTTCACCTACCGCGATTGGATCGTGAAAGCGCTGAATGACGACATGCCTTATGATCAGTTCGTGAGCTACCAGCTCGCGGCGGATCGCATGACCGCCGCCACGCCAGGCTCGCCGCACCTCGCCGCACTCGGCTTCTACAATGTGGGCGAGCGTTTCCTCAATGATCGCCTGCTCATTACCGATGACCGCATCGACGTCATCGGCCGTGGTCTCATCGGCCTCACCGTCGCCTGCGCCCGCTGCCACGATCATAAATTCGATCCCATCCCCAGCCGCGATTATTACGCCATCTACAGCATCCTCAATAGTTCCGACGAGCCGGATGAACCCGCCATGCCCGTCATCGGCAAGGCCGCGAATGAAAAAGACGCGCAGGACTACACGGCCAAGGTCGCCGAGATCGACAAGAAGACGCTCGACTTCAAGCGCACCGTTTATGACGAATTCCGCCAGCCGGAGCGCCTCACCGAATACCTCATTTTTGCGCAGGAAGCTCAAAGCATCGGCGATGATGCCGCCTTCCGTGGCCGCGCCGGTCAGCTCAAGCTGCGGGATCGCGTGGCCGATAAATGGCGTGATTTCCTGAAGCGCCACGCCCTAGCCGCGAAGCCACACGCCACCATGATCGCCTGGAAGCGCTTTGCCGAGCTTCCTGCGGGCGATTTCGCCGCCAAAGCGCCCGCCATCGCCCAGGAACTCGCGAAAGCCGAAAGCGGCTGCGCCCCCGAGATCGCTGCCAGCTTTGCCAAAGCCCCGCCGAAGTCCATGAAGGATGTCGCCAGCGCCTATGCGCAGATCATTCTCGACAGCAAAGTGGAGCCCCTGCGCCAGCTCATGCAGGACAAATTCTCGCCCATGTCCGTGCCCGTCGAAGGGGCGGATATCTTCTTCACCCGCAAGGACCGCGAAACCGTCGTGCGCCTCGAAAACGAACGTTCCAAGCTCGACAGCACGCATCCCGGCGCGCCGCCGCGTGCCATGGTGCTGCTCGATAAGCCGAAGCCGAACGACGTGCGTGTGTACATCCGTGGCAATCCTGCCCGCCAGGGTGATGTGGCCCCTCGCGGCTGGCTCACCATGTTTGGCGGGAAGAAATTCGCCGATGGCAGCGGCCGCCTCGAACTCGCCCAGCACATCGCCAGCAAGGACAACCCGCTCACCGCCCGCGTCATCGTGAATCGCGTGTGGATGCAGCACTTCGGCAAGCCGCTCGTCTCGCAACCGAGCGATTTCGGCGTGCAGACCCCGAGGCCCGTGCAGGCCGATTTGCTCGATTTCCTGGCCGATTACCTCATGCAAAACGGCTGGAGCCTCAAAAAGCTCCACACCCTCATTTTGACCAGCCGCACCTGGCAGCAGAGCAGCCACGTCACACCCGAAAAACTCGTCAAAGATGCCGACAACGAGCTTTTGAGCCGCTTCAACCGCCAGCGCCTCGAATACGAAACCATGCGCGATGCCATCCTCGCCGCCACCGGCGAACTCGATGCCTCCAAAAACGGCGGTCGTGCCATCGAACTCAACGCGAAGGACGCCGACACCCGCCGCACGCTCTATTTGAAGGTCGATCGCTACGATCAGGCCACCGTGCCCGCCATGTTCGACTTTGCGAACCCTGACAGCCACAGCCCGCAGCGCTTCAACACCACCGTGCCGCAGCAGGCGCTCTTCTTGATGAACAGCCCCTTCATGCGTGCCCGTGCCGATGTCTTCGCCACGGCGGAGGTCGAGTCGCTCTACCGCCGCATCCTCGCCCGCCAGCCGACAGCCGAGGAAAAAGCCATCGCCGAGCGCTTCCTGGCCGATGCCACCGCTTTGAATGGCGAAAAACCCTTCCGCTGGAGTTACGGCAGCATGGTTTTGACACCCGGCACCGATGGCAAACCTGCCTTCACCGATTTCCAGCCCTTTGCCCACCTCACCGAGCGTGGCGGCGGCGGCCAGAAGCTCTGGAGCCCCGGCGAAAAAATCCCCAGCGCCGATCCCAAGTGGGGCCACGCCTTCTGGGCGAATTACGGCGGTCACGCCGCGCCCGGTAGTCTCGCCGTCTCCGCCTGCTGGCACGTCCCGGCCGATCTGAAGATCCACATCGAAGCCACCCTCAGCCGCAGCAGTGATCGGGGCGATGGCGTTCGCGGCTGGATTCACAGCAGCCGCACCGGCGTCCTCTCCGAATACCTCTGCACCCCGCAGAACAAAAAAGTCCCCACCGCCCTCACCACCGAGGTGAAAAAGGGCGATATCCTGAGCTTCCTCGTCCACAACGAGAAGAGCACCGATAGCGACAGCTTCGACTGGCAGCCCATCATCACCCGCGCCGAGACCGGCGAGCTGCTCACCCACGCCAAAAACGACTTCTGCAACGCCAACCGCTGGCCCTTCGGCCGCGCCCAGCCCCAGCAGCCCCTCAGCCAGCTCGCTCAAATCCTCCTCATGAGCAACGAGTTCATGTTCATGGATTGATGCCTCCGCCCGGCCCGGCCAAGCCTGGCACTTCCTTCGCAAAAATTGCCTTTGGGCATTCTGGCACGGCCTGTGCTAAGTAGAAGATATGTCCTCGTTATTCGACGACTACCAACCAGGTAGCTTTTTTGATGAAATGTTCGCTTCGCCCGCGCATGCACGCGAGCATTACTCGGGCATCACCGGCAGTATCGGCACCCTTACACCCGGAGAATATGCCGCCCGCCAGCGAACGGCCGATGCCGTCTTCCTCCGCCAGGGCGTGACTTTCACCGTTTATGGCGACACGCAGGGCACCGAGCGCATTTTCCCCTTCGATTTGATGCCCCGCATCATCCCGCAGAAGGAATGGGAACGCGTCGAGGCCGGCCTCATCCAGCGCATCACGGCGTTGAATCTCTTCCTCAATGATGTGTATCACGACCAGCACATCCTGAACGATAAAACCCTCCCTGAGGAGCTCGTGCTCTCCGCCAGCCATTACCGGCCGGAGTTCAAAGGCGTCAAAGTCCCCCACGGCATCTACATTCACATCTGCGGCACGGATCTCGTCCGCGATGACAAGGGCGAATACTTCGTACTCGAAGACAACGGCCGCTGCCCCTCCGGCGCCAGTTACATGCTGGAGAATCGCAATGCGATGAAGCGCACCTTCCCCGGCCTGCTGCAAAGCCTGCCAGTGCGCCCCGTGGATGCCTACGGCTCGATGCTCCGCGAGACGCTCGCCCACCTCGCTCCCCCCGGCGTCATTGATCCCAACATCGTCGTGCTCACCCCCGGTGTGTATAACAGCGCCTACTTCGAGCATTGCTACCTCGCCAAGCAGATGGGCGTGCCCATTGTGGAAGGTCGTGATCTCATGATGAAGAACGGCCGCGTCTTCATGCGCACCACCACCGGCCTCCAGCAGGTGCATGTAATCTATCGCCGCATTGATGACGACTTCCTCGACCCGCTCGTCTTCCGCAAAGATTCCCTCCTCGGCGTTCCCGGCCTCGTGAATGCCTATCAGCAGGGCCACGTCGCCCTCGCCAATAGCATCGGCACCGGCGTGGCGGATGACAAAGCGGTGTACGCCCTCGTGCCGAAGATGATCAAATACTACCTCGATCAGGACCCCATCCTGCCAAACGTCACCACCTACCTCGGGGTGGACCCGAAGGAGTGCGATTACATCCTCAATAACCTCCCGAACCTCGTCGTTAAAGCCGTGAACGAATCCGGCGGCTACGGCATGCTCATGGGACCGCATTCCACGAAGGAGGAGCAGGCCGAGTTCGCCAAGCGCATCGCCGCCAATCCGCGCAACTACATCGCCCAGCCGGTGCTCCAGCTCAGCCGCCACCCCGTTTTCCAAGGCGATCACTTCGAAGGCCGCCACATCGACCTCCGTCCCTACGTCCTCTACGGCGACCGCGTCCGCGTCGTGCCCGGCGGTCTCACCCGAGTGGCCTTGAAGAAAGGCTCTCTCGTCGTGAACTCCTCCCAAGGCGGCGGCAGCAAGGACACCTGGGTGCTCTGGGACGATGAATGACTTTGCTGCGCAAGGAATGACGAAACCAGAATGATGAATGACGAACGAAGCCCGAAATCCGAAGCCCGAATGACCTCCCGCATGTTCTACGAATACCGAAGCGCCCGAATGGACCTTCGAGCTTCGTCATTCATTCCTCATTCGCCATTCCTCATTCGTCATTTGCCAGCCCTCACAACTTCTACCGCCCCCTTCTCATGTTAAGCCGCGTCGCAGACAGCATCTACTGGATGGCTCGCTACATGGAGCGAGCCGAAAACCTCGCCCGCCTGCTGCTTTCCACGCAGGACCTCCTCCTCGATGCCGGAGCCGAGGCTGCCGATGAATCCCAGTTCTGGGGCCCGCTCCTCATGGCCACCGGCGACGAAGAGAAATACTACGCCGCCCATCCGCTCATCGAAGGCGATACGGTGGCCAATTTCCTCGCCCTCAGCACGAAAAACGGCAATTCCATCCTTAACTGCGTTCGCGCCGCTCGCGAAAACGCCCGCACCATCCGCGATCAAATCAGCGATGAGATGTGGGAGTGCATCAACAGCCTCCGCCTCTTCCTCGAATCCCCGGATGCTGCCGAGATGCACAAAACGCAGACCGCCGCCTTCTACGAGAAGGTACTCGTCACCTCGTATCAGTTCCAGGGCATCGCCGCCTGCACCACCCCGCGGGATGAGAGCTGGCACTTCCTCCGCCTCGGCATGTGCCTCGAGCGGGCGGATAAAACCAGCCGCCTCATTGATACCTGCAGCGCCATCTCGCTCGACATGCCGCCCAGCCCGCTCGCCCGCCCACTGCGCTGGTCCGCTCTGCTGCGCTCCTGCTCCGCCTGGCATGCCTTCCAGGCCTACAGCAGCAACAAACTCGATCCCGTCAAAATCATCGAGTACCTCATGCTCGATCCCACCTTCCCGCGCAGCGTCGCCTGGTGCGTCGAGCAGCTCCACGACACCCTCATCGAGCTCAGCGGCAATGGCCGTCTCGACGAGATGAAATCTCCCGTCCGCACCTCCGGCCGCCTGCGGGCTGACATCGCTTACATCACGATGAACGAGGTCCTCAAAGAAGGCCTGCACGAATACATCGACCGCCTCCAGGAAAAGCTCAACGACATCGGCCAGACCATCTTTGAGACCTTCGTCCTCTACTCCGAAGCCCTCACCACCGAGAACGAAATCCCGCCCGCCGCTCCCGTCATCGTCGCCGGAGCCTTCCACACCATCGCCGGGCATGACGTTCAGATGCAACAGTAGCAGCAATGACGGAATGATGAATTCCGAATGACGAATAGCCCGCCGCGTAACCGCATTTGTCATTCTGACTTCGTCATTTCCCCATGCGTCTCCGCATCTTCCACCGCACCCGCTACCACTACCGCGCTCCCGTTCGCGATAGCCACAACGAGGTGCGTTTGCGACCCGCCACGGACGACAGCGCACGCTGCGAGTTCTTCCTCCTCAACGTCAACCCGCCCGTCCGCCTCAAACACTTCCGCGACGAGTGGATGAACTACGTCCACTGGTTCGACATCGCCGAGCCGCACAACGGCCTCAGCATCGAGGTGCAGATGACCGTGCAGACAAGCAGCCAATACGGCTCCGGAAAGCCCCTCGGCATCGCCTTCGAGTCCCTCAAAGACCTCCAGGACGATCTCCTCGCCCCTCTTTTGCAAAGCAGCACCTATGTGGACATCAATCGCGAGGTCTGGAAAGAGGCGCTCGATGTCAAAGCGGCCTCCGACGATGTTTTCGCCACCGCCGAGGCCCTCATGACGCACATCCACACGAACTGGGCCTACATTCCCGGCTCCACGCATGCCTCCACGCACATGCGAGAGGTCATGCAGCAGCGCCGCGGCGTTTGCCAGGACTTCGCGCACGTCATGATCGGCATGTGCCGCAGCCTTGGCATCCCCGCTCGGTATGTCAGTGGCTACCTCTACAACGGTCCCGGTGCTCATCTCCGCGGTGCCCAAGCCTCGCATGCGTGGTGTGAAGTCTTCGTGCCCGTCAAAGGCTGGTTCGGTCTCGATCCCACGAACAACACCCTCGCCGACGAGCGCCACATCAAAATCGCTACCGGCCGCGACTACTCCGACGCCGCCCCCCTCACCGGCCAATTCGACGGCCCCATGGACGCCACCGCCGCCATGCAAATCGAGGTCGAGGTCAGCCCGGCCTAAAGCAATCCTCCTCCGACTCCGTCACTGACTCCTCCTCGACGAGTCGGAGCAGAATGGATCTCACGCAAAGGCGCAAAGCCGCAAAGGGCTGAGATCTGGAACCCTTTGCGGCTTTGCGTGAGCATTCAAAATATCCCTTTTCTACGTCTCGCTCCCTGAAAGCCCCGCTCGCCCCTCACGTTGCCTCCGCACACCATGCCCAACCGCCGTCACTTTCTCCAAACTGCCGCTCTCAGCGCCATCGCCGGGCCGAACATCCTCCGTGCGCAGGACTCGAAACAAAAGATCCGCGTCGCCTGCGTCGGCATCGGCAACATGGGCACGGGTGCGGTCCAAGGCTCGCTCAAAGAAGAGATCGTCGCGTTTTGCGATGTCGATTGGCGTGACCTCGACAAACGCAGCGCGGGTGCCGTGGCCAAGCAGCATCCGAACGTGCCAAAGTTCACCGACTTCCGCGAGATGCTCGACAAAAAGGGCTCCGAGATCGACGCCGTGCTCATCTCCACGCCGGATCACACCCACTTCGCCGCCGCCATGGCCGCGATGCAGGCGAAGAAGCACGTTTTTGTGCAGAAGCCGCTCGCCCACAACATCTGGCAGGTGCGCACGCTGCAAAAAGCCGCTCACAAATACGGCGTGCAGACGGTGATGGGCAATCAGGGCCACTGCTGGGAAGGCATTCGCCTCGTGCGGGAGTGGTTCGAGGCCGGAGTGCTCGGCGAGGTCAAAGAAGTGCATTGCTGGACGGATCGTCCTTTTGGACACGCCGGATTCCTCGATCCGCAGCCTGCGGTCGCACCTGCATCCGAGCCCGTGCCGGAAGGAGTGAACTGGGATCTCTGGCAGGGCCCGGTGGCCACGCGTGACTACTCTTCGCAGTATCTGCCGCAGCGCTGGCGCGGCTGGTGGGACTACGGATGCGGCGGACTCGGCGACATCGGCTGCCATTGCCTCGACGCACCGTTTTGGGCGCTCCAACTCGGCCTGCCGGAGAAGGTCGAAGTCGTCAAACAAGAGCCTGGCACACTGAAAACCTACACCGCGCCGCGCTCGCACATCATCTTCCATTTCGCTGCGCGTGGTGCTTTGCCACCGGTGCAGATTCATTGGTATGAAGGTGGTTTGCAGCCCGAGCGCCTCGCTGGCATGGACAAGCCGCTACCGACCAACGGCATGATCATGAAGGGCAGCAAAGAAACGCTCTTCTCCGATGGCATGCGCGTGCAAAGCCCGCAACTCTGGCCCCGCGAGCGCATGACGCCCCTCATCGACATCCTCCGCCGCAAGCCACTGCCACGCTCCAAAGCGGGCGAACCCATCGGCGAGCTCTTCGCGGCCATCCGCGGCGAAATCCCGCACGCAGGCTCCCACTTCGACTACGCGTGCCCTTTGACCGAACTCGTCAACGTCGGCGTCCTCGCCATCCGCAGCGGCAAAACCATCGAATGGGACGCCGCCGCCATGAAAGTCAAAAACGCCCCCGAATTCGACACCTGGATCAAAGAACCCGTCCGAGAAGGCTGGAGCTACGGCGAAAACCTTTGGAAAGCATGAGGTCGCTCATCCTTTCGTCATTCCTCATTCTGGTTTCGTCATTACCGGCGAAGCCGGTGAACGTCCTCTTCATCGCCATCGACGATCTCGCAAACGACTGCACGCACACGCCGCACATCGACCGCCTCGAAGCCAGCGGCGTGCGCTTTCATCGCGCCTACAATCAAATTCCGCTCTGCAATCCCAGCCGCGCCTCCGTACTCACTGGTCGCCGGCCCGATGCGACGCAGGTCTATGACCTCGACCGCCATTTCCGCGAGGCCTTGCCGGATGTCGTCACACTGCCGCAGCTCTTCCGCCAAAACGGCTGGTTCACCGCTCGCGTCGGCAAAATCTACCACTACGACGTGCCCAGCGGCATCGGCACCGACGGCCTCGACGACAAACCCTCGTGGCAACTCGTCGTGAACCCGAAAGGCCGCGATGTCACAGACGAAAAGCTCATCACCAACCCCACACCGCAAAAGCCTGTCAGCGCCGCGCTGAGTTGGCTCGCCGCCGATGGCAGCGACGAGGAGCAAACCGACGGCCTGATCGCCACCGAGGCCATCCAGCTCCTCGAAAAGCATCGCGACGAGCCCTTCTTCCTCGGTGTCGGCTTCTTCCGACCTCACACGCCCTTTGTCGCGCCGAAGAAATACTTCGACCTGCATCCACTCGACTCCATCCACCTGCCAGGAGCCCCCGCCGACGACCGCAGCGACATCCCCGTCGCCGCTTTCGCCCACAACAATCCCACGCCGCACTACGGCCTCGACGAACTCACCTGCCGCCAAGCCCTGCAAGCCTACCGCGCCAGCGTTTCCTTCGTCGATGCCCAAATCGGCCGCGTGCTCGATGCACTCGATCAACTCAAGCTCACCGACAACACCATCGTCGTTCTCTGGAGCGATCACGGCTACCACCTCGGCGAGCACCTCGGCATCTGGCAGAAGCGCACCCTCTTCGAGGAAAGCGCCCGCGCCCCACTCATCATCCGCGCCCCTGACGCAAAGGGAAACGGCAACACTTGCCCACGAATCGTCGAATTCATCGACATCTACCCCACCCTCGCCGATCTCGCCTCACTCACACCTCCCCAACTCGACGGAAAGAGCCTGCGCCCGCTTTTGAATGATCCCACCCAAAAATGGGACAGCATCGCCATCACCCAAATCCTCCGCCCAGCCGACGACCGCCTACCCGCTCAAGTCATGGGCCGCACGATCCGCACCGAACGCTGGCGCTACACCGAATGGAACGGCGGGGCCGACGGCCTCGAACTCTACGATCATGAAAAAGACCCGCTCGAACACACGAACCTCGCTCGCTTGCCAAAGGCCGAAGCCACTGCCGTGATGAAACAGCTCCATGCTCAATTTGAAGGTCGTGCCATCGGTCAACCACCTCCCTCTTCCGTGAACCCCAAGCGCCTCTGACCTCTCATGCCACGCTTCCTGCTCATCCTTTCGGCATTCATGGTTGCTTCGCTTCGCTCACCCCTGCGGGGCAGCACACGCTTCGCGGTGCTGGCTGTCTCGCTTTGCTGGGCTCTGCATTCGTCATTTTCGGCGCAGCCGAACATCCTCTGGCTCATCGGCGAAAACTTGAGCCACGATCTCGGCTGTTACGGTGCCAAGAATGTCCACACGCCAAATCTCGACCAGCTCGCCGCTCGCGGCGTGCGCTACACGCGGGTGTTTTCGACGAATCCGGCCTGTGCGCCGAGTCGCTCGGCCTTTTTCACCGGGATGTATCAGACCACGACGGACACGCACCCGATGCGGTCGCATCGCAGCGATGACTTTCGCCTTCCAGCAGCCGTTCGCCCTGTGACGCAGCGTCTGCGCGATGCGGGCTTCTTCACCGCCAATATCAAGACCGCCAACGGCGAAAGCGTCGGCACGGGCAAGCTGGACCTCAACTTCGTCAACGAAGGCCCCATCTACGATGAGAACTCGCACGACTGGAGCACACTGAAGTCGCGACAGCCCTTCTTCGCCGTCGTGAATGCCGAGGAAAACGAATACGACATCTACGACCGCAAAAGCGCCGAGAAGGACCGCGTGAAGTGGGTGGGCGAGGATATCCACATGAAGCATGCCACGCCGGAAAACGTCACGCCGCCGCCTTACTACCCGGATCACCCCGTGGTGCGGCAGGAGTGGGCGCGTTACCTGAACTCCGTCTCCGGCATGGACCTGCGCTTTGGCAAAGTGCTCGATCAACTCCGCGCCGATGGATTGGAGGACGACACCATCATCATTTTCTTCGGCGACAATGGCCGCCTGGAGCCACGCGGCATTCATTGGTGCTACGACAATGGCCTGCGAGTGCCCATGATCATTCAGTGGCCGAAAAACCATCCCGTACCGCCGCAGTGGAAGCCCGGCAGCGTCGATGACCGCATCCTCAGCCTCATCGACGTCACCGCCACCACGCTCGCCCTCGCAGGCATCCCGCGTCCGCCGCTCATGCAGGGCCGTGTCTTCCTCGGTGATCACGCCCATGCACCTCGCCGTTTCGCTTTCGCCGCACGCGACCGCATTGACGAGGCCGTGCAGCGCATCCGCAGCGTGCATGACGAGCGCTTTCACTACGTCCGCACCTTTACCACTGGCCCCACCTTTGCCTCGTTGAACCGCTACAAAGAAAAATGCTTTCCCATCCAGTCGCTCATGCGCCAACTGCACTCCGAAGGCAAGCTCACCGGCCCGCCGCTCGCCCTCATGCAGCACCACGGCCCCTGCGAGGAGCTTTTCGACACACAGGCCGATCCGCATGAGATCCACGACCTCTCGCAATCCACGCAGCCCGAGCACCGCGAGGCCCTCACCCGCCTCCGTGCCGCCCTCGACACCTGGATCATCGAAACCGGTGATCGCGGCGTCACACCCGAGCCGCCGGAAATCATCGCCCCCTTTGAAAAAGAGATGCACGACTGGTTCGGCACGCCTGCGTGGGTGAAGCAAGGGTGACCGCGAAACGGCACGATAAATGCCCGCATCGCCCTCGTTGAATCAGTCCCCCATGCTTCGTTTCCTGTTTCTTATCGCGCTTTTCGGCGGTGCATCCTTCGCCGCTGTCCCGGTCGCTGCCTTTCTCGAAGGGCACTGCGTCGAATGTCATGACGCGGATGTGAAGAAAGGCGGCCTCGATTTGACCGGCTTGAATTTCGACAAACTTGATCCTGCCTCTCTCAAAGCCTGGCAGCACATCTTCGAGCGCGTGCGCGATGGCGAGATGCCGCCGAAAAAGAAGCCGCAGCCGGAAAAGAACGAAAAAGATCTCTTCCTCGCCGCTTTGAAGCAGCCGCTGCTCGAAACTGACAAGGCCGACATCGCCGCGAATGGCCGCGTGCGCAGCCGCAGGCTCACGCGGGTCGAGTATGAGCACACGATGCACGATTTACTCGGCATCGACATTCCGCTCAAAACGCTGCTGCCGGAGGATCGCGCCTCGCATGGCTTTGAAACCGTCGCGGATGGCCAACAGCTCTCGCATCATCAGCTCGCACGATACCTCGATGTCGCCGATCTTGCCTTGAGCGATGCCTTTGACCGCGCTGATAAAGGCGATGCGACTTACACAAAGCATCACACGCCCGAGATGCTGCTCAAAAACCGTGGTGGCAACTACCGCGGCCCCGATTTGAAAAATGGCGAAA
This sequence comes from Prosthecobacter sp., assembly GCA_044370285.1. GTDB lineage: Bacteria > Verrucomicrobiota > Verrucomicrobiia > Verrucomicrobiales > Verrucomicrobiaceae > Prosthecobacter. Next base: position 558 of record JBILVU010000113.1, on the reverse strand, counting down.
GCATCACCTGGCCCATTGGCCTGCAATTCTTTGGCCGCACTCCGACGTGGGCACCAGCGAGCGGATGGTATCGCGTCACGCTGCGCGGCGTGCGCGGCATCAATCCCACCGCTGATGGCGCGGTTTGGGGCACGCTGCGCTCCGGCCACTGCGAATCCAACGCGCCGCTGCTTTACATGATCGGCCTCGTCGAAGCTACGGCAATGCCACGTGACATGACGTTTGAAGCATGGATTGAGGAAGGCCATCGTCTCGAACTGCGACCGAACGACGGCACACGCAAAATCGCCCCCACGGGTGCCAAAGGCGGCAACGTGAGCTTTGTGGGCCGAAACCTCGAAAAACAAGGCTTCCCCGGCATTGCCCATCGCGGGATCGACATCGAGCGCATCTATCCCATCGCGAACGCGGAAGGCGTGCGGAAGAAACTTTTCGGCGGCGATGGCCTGGAGGCGCTGAAAGCCGAAAACATCGACAAACTCGTCAACCGCTTCGCCACGCGGGCTTTTCGCCGACCCGTCACCGAAGCGCAAAGTGCCCCGTATCGCCAAATCGCCG
>JBILVU010000112.1:0-18640 GCA_044370285.1 Prosthecobacter sp. | reverse complement strand
ATGAGCGTGCTGCTCATCATGCGATCGCCGTCATTGATCACTTCGCCTTTGCGGATGGCATTGAAGAGCGCCTCGTGCTCGAGGTCATACATATTTTTCTCCTCGCCACGCCAGCGCCAGCGCTGCTCGCCATCGATGAAGGGAGCGGAACCTTTGCCCACGACAAGACGCCCTTTTGTGCCGCTAACGACATCGATCACCTCATTGTGGCAGCCGACGATCTGGCGGTTCGTGATGTGGCAAATGAGGCCGCCATCCCATTCATACGCGGCGTGGAAGTGATCGAAGATGTTTCCACCTTCATTCGGGATCTGACGACCACCCGTGGCGATGACGGAGACCGGCGGCTTGTCCTTCATGGCCCAGCAAATCTTATCGAGGCTGTGTACAGCCTGCTCGACGAGCGAATCGCCGCTCAGCCAAGAGAAGTTGTACCAGTTACGCACCTGCCACTCCACATCACCCATGCCTGCGGGACGACCACTAGCGGGCGGCATCGGCTTCACCGGGCCGGCGTAGTAGGTGGCGAGGATGCTCGTGATGTCGCCGATCTGGCCGTCGTGGAGGCGCTTGTAGGCCTCGATGCGGCTGGTGGCATAGCGCCAGCAGAAGCCCGCCACGAGATTGAGCTTCTTCTGCTTCGCTTTCTCGATGGCAGCCTGCGCCACACGATAGCCAGCGGCATCCACCGCCATTGGCTTCTCGCAAAAGATATGTTTTCCAGCCTCCACGGCCGCCGTGAGGTGCAGCGGACGAAATCCGGGCGGCGTGGCTAGCAAGACGACGTCCACGCCACTGTCGATGAGCTTCTGGTAAGCATCGAGGCCGGTGAATTTCTTATCTGGCTTCACATCGACACGGTCCGGGAACTGGGTGGAGAGGTTCTTGATGCTGTTTTCGATCTGCGTGTCGAAGGCGTCCGCCACGGCGACGAGCTTGGCATTGTAATCAGCTCGCAGAGCCTGAGCGGCGGCTCCGGTGCCACGACCACCGCAACCGATGAGGCCGATGCGGAGTGTTTCATTCGAATCCGCCTTCTGCTGCGCTCGCAGCGTGCCTGCGGCGGTGAGAATGGCAGTGGTCTGGAGGAACTGGCGGCGGGGCTGGGAGGCGGTGGTGAGCATGGAGACAGGAGATTCGCCGCCCGGAGCCCTTTCCTTTCACGCGGATGTTTTTCAGATCAAAACCTGCGTCACTGGCTCCTCACCGGGCTGGAGCACGGACTCGACGAGCAACTGCGTATCATCAAGGAAGGTGGTGGCAGCACTGCGCAAGAAATCGACCTCCGCCGCCTGGGTGTGAAGGATGAGCAGCGTGCTATCACCCTGAAACAAGGCCAGCGCGAAGACACCCTCGAAACCGAACCAGAAGGATTTCACCTCTCGATCTCCACCGCTGGAAAAATGCCCGCCCGCATCGAGCAGCATGTGCAGCGCCCGCTCCGCCCGGAAGTCCTCGTAGGGCAGCAGATTGATGAGGATCTGGCGACGCCAGCCGAGCAGCAGGCCGTTCACGGAGCCGGCGTGCTTCAGGCGCTCCAGCGCAGAACGGAGAGAAGGTGTGATCGTGGCGGCCATGGCAGGAAAATCAGGCGTCGAGTTCGTTGATGCGATTCAGCAATTCGAAGAAGGGGCGTTTCTCGCCGATCATCGCTCCGGCTCCAGGGTCGAGGGAACTCGTCCCGGCATCGAAGTAGGCGAAATTCAGGGTGAAATCGTCCTCCTGAAGCGTGCCAGTCCAGGGAGGCCCCAATTCGAGCGATTCACCCAATTTGGCTCCAAAGTGCCGCAAACCTTGAAAATCGGCCGCGAAGGCATCCACGAGAGTTTGGTCCGCCGTGCTCGAAACGAGACCTTCGCGCAGAGTGAAGAGTTGCAGGGGCAGCGGGGGCGTTTCCATGGTTGGAGGAGCAGGTGAGTGCTGCCCAATGTCGTGTCAAAAATCAGCCTCGAAGGCAAGAAAAATCCCCCTCAGCGCCCAAATTCCCTGAGCGCCAATGCAAACCAACTGTTGAGGCAACTTTTTCGCAATTTTCTCCTGCGACAGAAGGAGTTTTTAACAAGTTATTCACAGCGACTTGGGATCATCTCAGGGATGAAATGCTCGTCGGCGTTCCAGACCTGCCAATAGGCCCTTCCAGGTGGCAAAGCTGTTCCACGGGCTAGCCGGATACGAACCATTCCACCGTGGAACGCACGGAATCACAACGAGGAACGGTGCCTGGAGCGTGACAAAGCCGTCACGCTTCCCACATTCTACGAGAATGGTGTGAGGCAGCCCTCCAAGGCGGCCAATCACGCTGAATCCTATATTTTACAAGGCCTCCAGCGCCATAAGACGCTGCAGACTTGCAGTGCTTAATGGCTAACACCTCTCTGAAGCCGTGTGAAATCCACGTTCCACAAGTTCGAGAAGCCACGCCTAGCCCAATTTACCCAGGAAAGCCCATATCCCCCAGACCACTTCCCGAACGCCACTGGGCAGTTTTCCAGTTTTTGCGTCTCAACCCTATAAATCACCTCGTGAACGATGAGAAACAGCGCAGAAGAGCTGGCTGCTTGTTCACATGGAGAAACACAAGAGGCAGAATCACTGGGAAAACGCCCTCTTGGAAGCCGTATCCAGCCTGTATGAAGCCACTATTCGCCCTGTTCGCCCTCTCCGTGATGCTGGGCTCTACCCCCGCCCCCACCACGGTGAACGCCTCTCAATTTCCCAGCCTCCAGGCGGCCCTGGATGCCGTCCCTGAGGCCGGCGGACTGGTGACTCTACCGCCGGGTGTTTTCGAGATCACGGAGCCGCTGCGGGTGAAAACCGGCGATACCCGGATCGTCGGCTCCGGGGCTGCCACGCATGTGGTCAATAAGAACGTGGACGGTTCCCCGGCCTTCATCCTGCGCCCACCCAACCTCGATGCGGACAAAAATGCCCGCCTCTGGCGCGTCCAGATGGCCGATCTGCGCATCAGCGGCACCGAAAAGAGCGGGGACGGCCTATTCGCCGAGGGTATCCAGGAAATTTACCTCGAAGGCGTGTCCATCGACCACCACGGCGGCCACGGCATCCACTTGAAAAGCTGCTTTGAGGACCCGCGGATCGCTGACTGCATCCTGACCTACAACAAAAAGTGCGGCATCGAGATCCTCGACTGCCATGACATCGTGGTGAACGCGAATCACTTCGAGGAAAACCAAGACGCCCTGCATTGCGCCGATTCCTTCAACCTCTGCATGAACGGCAACAACATCGATGACCACCTCGGCCACGGCATCATCATCGAAAACACCTACGGCTCCGTCGTCAGCGGAAACATGGTCGAGGAATGCAACGGCACCGCCTTAATCCTCGACCGCGATTGCTACGGCATCACGCTGAGCGCCAATGTGATCGCCCACCACCTCGAAGGCGGCATCGACCTCCGCGATGCCTGCGGCTGCACGCTCAGCGCGAATACTTTCACCATCGCCCATCGCTTTTCCGTGCGTGTGGCGGCCGCTTCTGAGCGTAACACGATCACCGGCAACACCTTCTGTAACACCTACATCGGAGGCGGTCAGAACAAACGCCCCAGCGAGGCCAAAACGCCCATGGGAATCGACGAAGGCACGGGCATCCTCGTCGAAAGCGGCGTGAATGGACTGACCATAAACGGAAACACCTTCTCCGGCCTCTCCACTGAGGCCGCATGGTGTGATGGCACGGCCAAAAACATCCTGGTGAGCAGCAATCTTTGCATGGACTGCGGGCGGAAAATTGCTAAGCAAAAGCCATGGCTCCGCTTCTCTGCGGGGGCCTCGGTCCTGATCAAGGATAACCTGCCCAGCTCTCCCTAATTTCAAAAGCCTGATGCTCGACGTTCAACGCAACCGTGGGAACCCACTCATCCATGAAGTCATTTTCACCCGCAAACTGATGTGGGTGCATATGATCGCTGGAGCGGCGGTGATCGCACTGCTGCTATTCCACGAGTTATTTGGCTGGTTCGGTGCAGCGCTGGCTTGGTATCTGGTGACACTTGGTGCCATGGTGGGCTTTATGAACGAGTTCCGCTGGTGCCAATGGATCATGGCAGCTCTATTTGCCGCTATCGCGGCCACAGGCATCTACTTCACCAATAGCGTCTTTCAATCGCTGACGCCGCCCAAGGCACCTCTCGTGCCCCATTCCCTCCTTCCAATCTGGGTTGGCATGGCCAACCTCGCCTACGGGGTAGGCTGCCTGCTGATGCTTTTCAGCAGCAAGGTGCGCCGTGCGGGCCTAGTGGGCTTTACGCTTTGGTAAGCGCCTGATTCACCGCATCGAACAGCAGTTCATGCTGCCAGGGCATCAAATGCGTCATGGGATCGCCTTCCACCACGAGATCCTCCACCGTGGAACGTGAACCAAGCAAAGACGGTTCAATGTCGAGACCATTGGCGATCGTATCACGCTGACCGCAAAGGCGATCAATCGCATCCCGTTGTGCATCACTGAGACGGCTCTTGGTCTTTTTCGGACGGTGCGGCCATTCGGTTGGCGCTGAGGCCACCACTGAGGTCACAATCTCATGAAATTGCTGCTTCCAACGCGGCCTCCAGCCATTCGGAGGCATCAGCGAAGCAGTGCCTGTCTCAAATTGCTCTGCGTAGGACACCATCTGCTTATTGGACATGATCTTGAAACAGGGCAGATCCCGCTCCTTGGCGATGCCTTCCCGCCACTCCCACATGCCTTTGAGCAAGGCGAGCCCCTGCGGATGAAGGCGTCCGCAACCGTTCACGCGCCATGGATCCTCGCGTGGAGCCTGCTCACGAACTGCGACGTCATCCTGAAGCGAGCGACAGCTTTGGTGAAACCAATCTTCCCTGCCCTTTTCACGCAAACCAGCCACCAGCCGATCTGCCAGTGGCAATAGGTAGCGCACATCATCCACCGCGTAGGCTAGCATGTTCGGCGGCAGCGGCCGGCGACTCCAATCCGCCTTTTGCGAGGCTTTACATAGATCGAGGTCGAAATGGCTCTTCACCAGAGCCGCGAGCCCGAAATGCCTCGCGCCAAGCAAGCGAGCCGCGATCTGCGTGTCACGAATCACCCGCGGACTCCAGCCATAGGTTCGGCGCAGCAGGGTGAGATCATAATCAGCTCCGTGAAACCAAAGTTCATGCGCATCGAGAAGCACGAGAAGCTCGTCCACGTCCGATATGGCCAGTGGATCGACAAGCGCATACTTCCCAGCGCAGTTTACTTGGAGGAGACAGAGCTTTTCGTGGTAGTGATGCAGGCTGTCCGCCTCAGTGTCGAGGCAGCAGCGTTTGTCCTGGCTCTCGGCGAGCCATTGACGCATCTCTGCCAGCCAAGCGGAAAGTTGCGCCGGAGTGTCGATGAAGACCCAGTCCTTTGGCGCGGCGGAGGCATCCGTCGCTTCGAGCCTGTCGGCATGCTGATGAGGATCGGAAGCCATGCTGAACGTCATTTCAGGCCGCCGAGAAGGATTTCAGCGTTATTGCTCGTGCGTCCGATATTACGAAGCAGTAGCTCCAGGGCGTCCACCGCAGGCACCTGAGCCAGTTGCCGACGAATTTGGGCGATACGGCGAAACTCCTCTGGGTGGTAGAGTAGGTCGTCTTTGCGAGTGCCTGACTTTAGCACATGCAAAGCCGGGAAAATCCGACGCTCGGAAATCTCGCGGTCCAGTGTCGCCTCCATGTTTCCTGTGCCTTTGAACTCCTCGAAGATCACGTCGTCCATGCGGCTCTCCGTTTCAATCAAGGCCGTAGCGATGATCGTCAGGCTGCCACCCTCTTCGACATTGCGAGCAGAGCCGAAAAACTTCTTCGGTTTCAGCAGCGCGTTCTTACCCACACCGCCGGACATGAGAGCGCCCTTACCGCTTTGTAGCATATTGTAGCCACGGGCTAGGCGCGTTATGCTATCCAAAAGGATTACGACATCTTTTTTGAGTTCCACGAGCCTGCAAGCACGCTCTCGGACGACCTCCGCTACCTGTGTGTGACGCTTCGGACTCTCGTCAAAGGTCGAACTATAGATTTCAACTCCTTGCACGGTCTCCTCGAAGTCAGTCACTTCCTCGGGACGCTCATCCAGCAGCAAGACAATCAGAACGACCTCCTTGTGATTCGACACGATCGAACGGGCGATGTCCTTCAGCAGGATCGTTTTGCCACTCCGAGGGGGCGCACAAATCAAGCCGCGCTGACCTTTGCCCAACGGAGCCACTAAATCCATGATCCGCACACTTGGTGGGCACGGTTTGGGCATTTCCAGAATGATTCTCTTGTTCGGGAAAGTAGCCGTGAGCTTGTCAAAATCCGCCGGAGGCTCCCACTCATCAATCGGCGTGCCTTCCACTTCCGTGATGCGGTCGATGGCGATGTATTTGTCCTTATCTTTTGGAGCTTTGGCATAACCCGCAATGCGCTGGCTGGCCCGCAGATTGAATTTCCGCACCAAAAACAAGGGAACAAACACATCCTCCGGCAGCGGGGCGAAACTGTACTTCGGATAACGAATCAGACCAAAGTTATCCACACCCAATTCCAGAATACCCTCCACCTTCAGTCTAGTGCGATGCTCCGCCATGAACGAGCAGAGGTCATAAATGAGCTGGTGCTTCGTGCGGGCAGCATTGAGCCGGAAACCCACAGTCTCAGCCAAAGCTTGGATTTCAGCCAATGTGGCATTTTGCAGGTCATTGATCGACACCTCTTGCGGGAAAGGCGGCAAGGCAACTTCCTCGGCTTTTGGCAGCTCGGAAGCTGGCAGTGTGGTTTCGGTGCTAGTTTTATGCTCCTGCTCAATCAATAAGGCTGGCCCGTTTTCAGGACCGGACTTAATTCCTTTCGGAGACGAATCCTGCGTCGAGGCGGGATTGGCTACAGCTTCCATTCCATCCACGGCTTCCATGGTCTTGGGCGAGGTGCTTTCGGTTATTTCGTTCATTCGATGTTAAGAAGATTGGCAAGAAGCAGCGTCTGGCTTTCCAAAGCGGACGAGTCACCATCATTCCAAATGACAACATCGGCTTTTTCGACCTTGGTTTCGATGGGTAACTGGGCATCCAGAAAGGCTTGGGTTGTCGCCTCGTCTAATCGCCTGTTTTCCATCATTCGCCTGACTTGCACCGACCGGCTAGCAGCCACCACGATGACCAAGTCCGCTGAGATTACCCCTCCAATCTCATAGTGCAGCGGGACTTCCGCAACAAAAACCTTGGCATCCTGCTGCTTGGCCATCGTCCTTGCTACTTCAAGGGCTTGCAAAACGTAGCCATGAACGAGGCTGTCGAGTTTAGAACGCATTGAAAAATCAGGAAGCACCGTTTTGCGCAGCCAATGACGATCCACACGCGTGGTGCCGAGTTCGTCCGTTTGAAGCGCCCCCTGCCCAAAACACTCTCTCAGCTCTCGCATGAAAGCATTGCCTTCATAAAGCTCAGCGACCGCTTTATCGGACGAAAACGAGCCAAACTTCTGCAAAAACAATGGCAGCAAACCAGTTAACAAAGTTGATTTTCCAGTGCCAACACCACCCGAGATCACAAGATTTTTCATATTTATGAAATAAAAACGAGCCGCAAGTTAATGCGGCTCGTTTTCTGTGAAAAGAACTGAATCAGATGAGTGGACTAAATCAGCGAGCACCACCAACAGGAGGGAGCAGAAGATTAGCTCCAACAGAGGCTTCCGGAGAGACACCGGACAGACCTGTCACGGGGGCTTTAACGCGCTGGCCAGAAGGGTCAATCAAGTAAGCTGTGACAAACACAATCAGATTACGCTTGAAGTGCTCTTCCGCTTCGGTCCGAAACAAGCGACCCAAGATAGGAATGTCACCAAGGATAGGCACTTTGTCCTCCACATCCTGCACGTCTTCTCGAATCAAACCGCCAAGAACAACAGTTTGACCATCCCAGACAGTGACACCTGTCGTCACTTTACGGACCGAGAAGATGGGCTGATTAATCACGTTCGGAGTAATAACCCTATCCCCAGTATTGTTGAATCCGGCTAGTGTCTGCCCGCCTGGAGGAGTCGGATTTGCTAGGACAATCGGCAAAGTCTGCCCCGGTGCTACGATCGGAGACCCGTAGTTGATGAATCCATCAAACTCAACAACCTCAGGCGAAAGGTTTAATTCGATAGTATTTCCGTCCGGTCCCACTGTTGGCTCAGCTTCTAGCTTGACGCCTGTCTGACGCATTTCAAAAGCGGTAGGTGTTGTCGGCGTCGCAATCATAGTTGAACTCGCTCCAAAGAGGCTTACTCCACCACCTTGGTTTCCTTGTGGTAACTGAGGAGGATCGAATTCGGTTGGATAAATGAATTCACGCGTCACCTCCATCGTTGCACGCGTGCCGCCTTTGGTCGTCACACTGGGGGCACTCATCAGGTCAACACCCTTTTTCTGACTAAGCCCACGCATCACCACCTGGAACTGTGGATCTGTAAAGATGCCCGCCATAGAGAGAATGCCAGGAGCAGGATTGATCGCCTGACCGATGGTTGAGCCAGTCGTCAGCAAGTCGTCCAACCTTCCAGCAGAAATGGCACCAGCGCCAGATCGCAATCCCGAAGTTAAAGATCCCGTACCTGTACCCGTAGTAGAATTCGTGCCAACCGGCACATTCGAAGTTGGGGGAGGAAGACCAGCAGCCTGGGGGGTTCCTTGAACAACTGTGCTGAACGGATAATTATTTGTAAACGAGGTGCCCTGAATCGAAGAATTACCCAAACTGCCACCCGCAAAATCAACTTTAGGCCTGCTGCCACCGCCACCCAGCAACCAGTCAAAACCCAATTCCTCGGTATTTCGTTGGGAGACTTCAACGAACTTGGTGGTGATCACCACTTGCTTCGGGCCGTTCTTGTTGAGTTCATCCACATAAGTTTCGATCAAATCCAAATTTGGCTGTGTATTACGAACGACGAGTGTGGATGATGCAGCTGTGAAAGAAGCGGATGCCCCATCACCAAAAGTAATGCCCGCACCAATCAGAACGTCCTTGGCGGTAGCACGCGGGCTGAGTCCAGATCCACCTGGGGCAGGCGCGGCAAACGGATCAGCCGCAGGAGCGGCGGCGACAGGAGCCGCGCCGCCAGCTTGAGACAGGAAATCCGGCGGTACACGGTAAGTACGGGTGAACATTTCAGTGCTACTTTCCGAAATGGGGACCACCACCACAGCAAAAGATTCCACTTTATATTTCATCTGTGCCAGATCGCAAATGTAACGCAGAGCTTCGGACATCGGCACATTCTTCAGATCAAGGCTAATTGCTGCCGCAGCGGGTGCATCACCTGTGCGAATGATGATATTCACACCTTTTTTCGTTGGGTCAGGCTCTGAATCGTCAAGGTCTTTGCTTTTGATGCGCAGATACTCGACAGCTTCTTCAATAGTAGCATTCTCGAATGTAACTGTTGGGAAGACAATTGAATCCATTTTCTGAGTCAGGTAAGCGCCAGCGCTCCGTGAATTGGTTGTGGACGCAGCAACAGGTGTCACTGCAGCCGGCGGCTTGTCCTCCCATAGCTCATCGACTTGGGCCAACATTTTTGCCCGTTGATGATCATAGGCTGCTTGGAAATAACGAATACGCTGACGCTCTGCGTTTTCCATGCCACGACGAGCCGCTGTATTGTATGGGTCGACTCTCAGAACATCATGATACTGAACGATGGCCTGATCGTAATTACCAAGCTCTACGGAGCTGTTTCCGAGTAAAAGACCTTTCTCAACCTTCTTCACGTTATCGACGTGCTGAGCGGTCAAAGCCGGTGGCCAGCGATCAGGATCATCTAATTGTTTGAGCAACGTTTTCGCACCTTTGTGATCAGGGTATTTGCTTACCGCTTCCTTTAACAGGATTCGAGCTTCATCATACTTGCCTTCTTTGGCTCTCTCTTTGGCTACCACCACTGCGCAATCTGTATATTTCAGATCAGCATACTGCAACCACTCGGTTGTGTACGGGGCATCTGGAATAGACTGAACAGCTGCTTGATATGAGGAAAGAGCACCTTCGTAGTCCGATTCACGGAAGAGATTATCACCTCGGGCAATGGCCGATTTAGCATCTTCGATGCGGGCATAGCGACGCATGATTTCTCGCTCAGCAAGACCAGAAACGCTTTGTGAAAGCAAAGCCTGCGGTGCCAAGGCTAGCAGAAGTGCACAGGAAAGACGGGAGACCATGCGGGTTTGTCGGAACATAAGGGAACTTGAGGGCGTGTTTTTCGTTGAAGTCGATTTCATTAACAGATTTGTGGACGTCTTGGCGAGTTCTTTTTCGTCTGAGCGGGGAAAAATTTGAATGAGTTTAATTTTGCAGTATTTCGAGCTTTTTATCGAGCACGGCATTTCCGTTGTTATCAACTGGGCAGATCACAGCTTTGTTATCTTCGATTTCGAGCACTTGGTAAGTGGTCCCCACTCGCGGAAGCTGGAAAGTTTTACCCTTTTTGACGCCGGCAATGATGTCCACCTGCTTCCAGCGGAATTCGAATTGAGCTTCATACTCGGCCAGATTTTTCTCTACGCCTTGCTCAAGAACGAATTCTGATTTGGTCGCGTTGTCACGCATCTTGACAACATAAGAGTCTATCTCTCCAAGCGTTGGATGATTGATCTTTTTCTTCTCAAAAGAGAGAGCAACAAAACGCCCCACGCCTTTATCGAAGCCGAACTCCGAGTTAAGTGTCACAAAAACGCTTTTCGCAGGCTCGGGCGAGAGGCGGCGAATCTGGAACGCACCTGAGTCCTCGCCATTGAGAAGCTTTAGGACGTAATCGTTGCTGATTCGCTGCTTGAGGAAGAGTTTGTTGGTGTGGGGCGGCATTTTTGTGGCGTCCCGCGGATTTGTCTTGGCTTTGAATTCCTCCAAATTGGAAAACCCATCTTCGTCAGCATCGAGATCACCAATGTTTGGAGAAAAAATGTCAGGCAGAGGCTCTTCTGGAGTTTCACCACTTTTATCCCCGACAAGGAAAACATTCGTCATTGGAGGGCGGAAAACAGGTTTTTCGACATCGAGATCGAACACTTCCCCGCCTTTGCGAACCAGGAGAACCGACTTGTTGAGTGGCACAGACTTTTTGTTGATCACCGGAGGTGTCCAGACATACCGCTTGCTGATGGTTTCGATCGCATCCACCACGCCTTTGGTATCAGGTGGGTTCATATTATTCTTTGTCACGGACCCCGGTAAGACGAGCGTTTCGTCAAAGCCCTGCGTTAGCATGACTAAGTAACCAGCGGTAGCAATGGCGGCCAACACTGAGAGGACGAGAATAACTGTTTGATAATTGCCTGAGCTTTTCTGCATGATGCTACGAAAGTCGCGGGTTGGTTGCCAGGGATCAGCGGTTTTGCTGGGGTGTGATGCCTTTGGCAGCATCGAGAAACTTCACCAAATCGATCTCCATCTGGGCCTTGAGTAATTCCTGACCGATGACGGGAATAGAATCAACCGGAGCGGGCGGTGGTGGAGCTAAGGTGACGGGGCCAGTTGGCGCTTCTTTCCCCGCTTTGGATTTGTCCACTGCAAGAGGTTTGATTTCCGCTTGGTCAGCGCCCACGCTCACGGCAGAGTTGCGACGAATGGGACCTTCTTTGATCTGGTTCTCTACACGCAGCAAACGCAGGCTGGCAAAATGTGATTGATCAGCCTCTGGCGTGACCTTCATATCGACAGGATTTGCCAGTCGGCTCATCAGATTTTGGAGTGAGCCTTGATCAAGTGTCACGACGAATGAAACTTGGCGCTTTTCTGAGATGGCAGCAGCAACTGGAGTTGTGGCTCTTGCGGCACCAGGGCGTGGTGCGGGGCCTTTTTTAGATTGGCTGGAAGTAGCTTTGGAAAGGTCTTTTTCCATTTCCAGTGGTGTGCGGTCCAAAAGATCAATCGAACGCACCTTGCAGGCTATCATCAGTTTTACCACCGCCTCAATACCATCCAAATAACCAGAGAGTTCTGTGGCGGTCGTGTCCGAGTTTGGAAGAGTCCCGAGATATTCGTTGAAACCAAAACTGAATTCTGCTGGGAGCGCAATCTTGGCTTCAGCGGCAATCTTTTTGATCTCGAGAACCCGACCCTTAAGCTTCGTCTGAAACTCCGCCTGCTTTGCTGGAGCGACGGTCGGCTGTAGATAGAAAAGAGCCCCACCGAGCTTGTTCACGTTGGTGGAGAACTCCTGAACCAACGCCTTCTTGGCCTGGAGATTGGGTGCGGTTGGAGCCAGAGAGAGGCTTTTAATCTGAGCAATCTGCCCCCCAAGAGCCAAATATTCATCACGCGCCGCAGAGTAGCTACCCCAAGCATCGAAGAGCAAATAGCCGAGTCCGGCGACACCCACAGCGATGAAGCCGAGTATGGCAGAGAGCACTTTATTTTCACGAATCCAGTCCATGCGGCGGCCTTATTTAAATTGAGGAGGGTTTTTGAGAGGGAATTTGAACTCAAACTGATGCGCAAAGCGGGATTCATCCCCTGCGCCTGTATCCAGCTTGATGATGTAGGAATCCTTGTTCGTCTCGAAGTCTGCTGCGTCGAACCATGGTAGCTTAGATAGCTTCGCGGCATAATCCGTGACCACCTGCTGATCTCCGTCGTTGTTTTTGCGGTAGAGACCTTGAATGCTCAATTCGTATTTGGGAATCGCATTCGCAGCAGGTCTTTCAGCAGACGCGCCTTCGGACTCCTGCCCACCCCAGAGCGGCTGGGTGAGCGGCTTGTTGTCTTTCAGGGGCTCTACAATCGTCAGCCAAATGAGGTCGTTCGAGAAATTCTTGTTCAAATCATCGAACATCCTGACCCACCAGGATCGCTCTTGGACGATTTGCTGGAGCTGCGAGGCACGGGTGCGCAACTGCTCTTGCTCAGCTTCGAGAGCCTGAATGTTTCGTCCGATACTAATCAGACCTTCGCCCTCACTGCGGAGCTTCAGATGCCGTTCCTCGATGGCCGCCTGCGCCTTTTGACACCAGAAGATAGAGGCACCGAGCGTGGCGAACAAACAAACTCCTGCCATGATGAGCACTGGAGCACGCCTAGCGGCGTCCCGTGAGGTGAAAATGGCATCCGGGATGAGCTCGAGCTCCAGCGGACAACCTCCGAGCCCTCTCAAGGCCAGACCAGAAAGCTCTCCAAGGCTTGCTGAGGCTGCGCGTGCAGCTTCTTCATTGGCACCGCGCTCGATCTGCACGCCACGAAGGCTGTCAAAGAGCTCGACGGGGAGCTTGAGCTTCTCAGAGAAAAACTCAGCCACATAGCCCATCTGAGCACCACCGCCGGTGAGAAGTATCCGCTTAGGGGCGGCACCAGACTGGTTGCTGCGGTAGTAATTGATCGTGCGCATGACCTCGCTGTGCAGACGGGTCATGGAGTTACGCATCACCTTTGACATGGCATTGATGGCCTCATCTGGGTGATCCTCAACTGCACCACCAAGAGCCACAAAACCTTGGGCGATTTTCTGCGCCTCAGCCTCGGCAAAGGAAATACCAAACTCCTTAGCGAGCGCATTTGTGACGGCGGCACCGCCCACTAGGAGGTTACGGGTGAAGAAACGCCCTTCCTCCACAAACACAAGGTTGGTCGAACGGGCTCCAAGATCCACAATGAGCACGGGTTCGTCGCAGTCAGGGTAATTGTAGCGGAAGGAATTGTAGAGGGCTGCGGGAGCGAGATCGACACCGGCTCCGCTTACGCCTCCAGCCACAACCTGCTCGTGAATCTCATTCAATGCGTCCGATTTCATCGCCACGAGGACGACTTCCTTTTCGATGCTGGTGGCATCGCTGACGACCTCGTAGTCCCAAGTGACCTCGTCGATAGGAAAAGGCACGTTTTGCTTGGCCTCAAACTCCACGATCTGATCCATTTGGTCCCCTTGCACAGGAGGCAGCTTCACAAAGCGGGTAAAGACGGTGTGCCCAGCCACGCTATACCAAACTTTTTGTCCCTTGATCTTGAGGGCATTGATAAGTTCGCCCACAGCCACTTTGAGCTGAGGCAGACGGCTCACATCCACGCTGGGATCGCCATCCATGTCGATGATCGCGTGACGTTTGAGGATCAGGTCTCCTCCCGGGGTCTTACCGAAGATCGCCCCGCTGATGCGTTGCGAGCCTAGATTGATGACGGCGATGCTTTTGGGGTCTGCCATGCGATAAGGGAAAGGTTTCTGCGACGAACTGAATGTTGGAGGTGCTGCTTACTTGGTCTTCGCCTGCACGTCATAATCACCGAACAACAAGGCGAAGGGCGATTCGCTCTTCGCGAGTAGCACGCCCTCAATGAATGAGAAGTTCTCAGTTTTACTCCACCATGCCTGTTTTCCAAGGCTAGAGTCAGCGACTATAGTTTGACCATCAGCGATGAATTCGATGCCCCAACCCTGCACGTCTGAAGTAGCAAGCACGTTATCTTTTTGGAAAATCGCACGGAGGCTAGCTGGAGAGACGTAGGCGAGGGCGTGGCAAGGTTCACCAGCCGGGATGTTGCTCAAATTGAGGGTGCCACGGATCACTTCGCGCTTCCCATCCTTGGTCGAGTGCTGGAGAGCAAGGTAAACATTCAACTGTAACGCCCCGTAAGTGCCATTCCGGCCACCGGCATCCTGCGGGACTTTGATGTCAAACTCCACATCAAGCTCGAGCCACTTCTTCGGACGCCAGCGCTTTGGGGTCACATTGCCAGCTGACACGTCGGGCGTGCCTTGCTCAGCCACGGCGACCTTTTTGATATCCACCTTCACGGCTGGGATGGTAGCTGGGGCCTGGGCAACGGCGTGACCACCGAATGCCAGTGCGGCGAGGGAGCAAATAACGAGGCGTTTCATGGTCGGGAAAATGTGTTTCGGAATATTTACTGTTTTATCAACAAAGCAGCCATCTCATCAACCTTTGATTCGCAGAAAATCGCGAAAGTACGCCACGGTTTGCGTGATACCGTCCTCGAAAGAGACTTTGGGCTCCCATCCGAGGAGCTGGCGAGCCAGCGTGATGTCCGGCTGACGCACTTTGGGATCATCCTGCGGCAAGTCTTTGTTCACGATGGGTAAATCGCTTCCGGTGATGCGCAAAATCGCCTCCGCAAACTGGAGAATTGTCATCTCCGTGGGGTTTCCGATGTTCACTGGCTCGTGGTAATTGCTCTGCGAGAGCTTGTAGATTCCGGCGATGAGATCGGAGACAAAGCAAAAGCTACGTGTTTGGGCTCCGTTGCCGAAAACGGTCAGCGGGCGGCCTTCCAAGGCCTGGCCGATGAAAGCAGGCACCACACGTCCATCATCTAGGCGCATGCGTGGGCCGTAGGTGTTGAAGATGCGGACGATCTTCGTATCCACGCCGTGGACGCGGTGATAGGCCATCGTAATGGCTTCGGCGAAGCGCTTTGCCTCATCGTAGCAGCCGCGAGGGCCAATGGGGTTCACATTTCCCCAGTACGTCTCCTTTTGCGGGTGCTCCAGCGGATCGCCATAGCACTCACTCGTCGAGGCGATCAAAAACGTGGCCCCTTTCGCCTTCGCTAGACCCAGAGCGTTGTGCGTGCCCAGCGAGCTCACCTTCAGCGTCTGAATCGGAATCTTCAGGTAATCGATCGGCGAAGCGGGTGAAGCAAAGTGGAAGATCAGATCCACTTCTCCCGGCACGTCGATGAACTTCGTCACATCATGCTGGATAAAGTCATAGTCCGCGTTGCCCGTCAGGTGCTCGATGTTCCGCATGTTGCCGGTCACGAGATTATCGATGCCCACCACGCGATAGCCCTCCGACAGCAAAAGGTCCGTGAGGTGCGACCCGAGAAACCCGGCAGCTCCAGTGACGACGGCAGTTTTTTTCTTCAAGCTCATGGTAGGGGTGGGCAAAGTGGCGCGGAGTGTGGAGCCAAACCTCCATAGCGCAAGCGAAGACTCCCGAGCTCACACCAACGCGCTGCCCCCTTGTGCCCAGCTCCATTTCATGGCAGAACAAAAACAGAAATTCGCGCAATTTACTACCGCGCCACGTCTTCTCATTCGCCCACCACCATGCGTTTCCCGCTTACTCGCCCCCTTCTCCTTCTTTTGGCGGCCACGCTCACTGCCTGTGGCCCGTCCGATGAGCATTCCAACGACCCCTTCGCCCAGCACAACAGGCAGTTGCAAAAGATGGACCAAGCGGGTGGCATGACCTTCCGCCCGCCCGAGGAGATCGTCCGCACCTTTGGTCTCGTGCCGGAAGATGGTCGTCGAGAGGTGCTTTTTCTTCAATCCACCGGGACCACCCCCTTTTCCACCTACCAGAACCAGCTCCTTCGCGTCCTCGCTAGCCGCGAACACGGCTTTCTCATCACCCCGCTTGATGCCGCAGGCAAAGCCCCCACCCAGGCCCAGCAGCTCCGCGAGGCCATCACCCGCAAGCCCTTCGCCATCCTCCTTGATCCCATTCCTGATCCTGCCCTCGATATTGCCGCCGCCGAGGCCGTCCAGGCTGGCATCACCGTCATCAGCTTCGATCAGAGTGTCCGTAGCGGCGTCACCCTCGTCCACACCTCCCCGGAGGCCATCGGCAAAGCCGCCGCCACCCTCGTCATCGAGGCCCTCAAGCGCAAAGCCGCCGATGAAGGCAAAGCCGAACCTTCCGGCCGTGTCGTCCAGCTTCGCAATGCAGACGCCCCCATCTGGTCCGAGCAGATTTCCGCCGCGTTTGAAGCCGCCCTCAAGGCGCAATCCTCCGTCATCCTCGTCCACGATGCCCCCACCAGCAGCACCGCCGAAAGCGCCCACCGCCGCATGGAAGAGGCCCGCCGCATTCAGCAGCAATACGACATCATCTTCTGCCATGGCGATACCATCGCCCGCTACGCCTCCATCCATGCCGGCCTCGCCAAAAACCGCGAGGACACCCTCATCATCGGCCTCGGTGCCCTACCCGGCCGCCAGGAGGGCCTCGAACTCCTCCGCAACAACGACATCGACGCCTCCATCGCCCGCCCGCCCCTCGTCGATCTCGCCCTGCGCATCCTCGTCAAAAAAAGCCAGGACAAAACCTTCCAGCCCAAAGCCGAGTACGAGGTAGCTCCCCTGCCCGTCACGCCCAAAAACTACGATCAGGTGCTCCGCAGCGGAGCCTACACGCTCCCCGCCTTGTAAATTCATCGTTTCAAAAGGGGGCCACAATAAAATCCCTCTTCCCCCGTCATGCTCGGCCCCGTATCCTGACGCCGATCATGAAAACGCTCCTCTTTTCCCTCCTCCTGCCGCTCGCGGCCTTCGCCGAAAACGAAATCGGCTTCATCGAGCGCTTCGCTCTCGCCGCGGATCGGGAAAAGGCCCTCGGTGAGCTCGTGCCGGGTTCGGAGGAATATTATTTCTTCCACGCCCTCCATTACCAAAACGTCCGCGACACCGCGAAGCTGAACAACCTGCTCAACGAGTGGCGCCAACGCACGCCGGACGAGATCGAGGCACGCCGCGTCATTTTGAACCGCGAGGCCATCCTCGGATACGAGAAGGACCCGCAAGGCACACTGAAATACCTCATCGAGCGCCTCGGCATCCGCCACGACCACCAGCGCCAGGTGCCGGATGCGAAGCCGGACCTGCCCACCAGCCTCGATCCGGCGAAAATCAGCCGCGAGGTCTTCCTCCAAGATGCCCTCAGCAACGACCGCGGCCTCCAAAGCCTCTCCCAGGACGCTCTCGCCGCGCTCATCCGCGATCAAGTGCCGCTCACGCCCGATCAACGCCGCAGCGTGCTGCAAAAGCTCCAGCGCCCCGATGTGCCAAATCTCGTCGCCGCGCTGAATGCGGACTTCAAAGCGGAGCCATTCATCGGTTTCGGTGATTTGCCGATTCATCGGCAGCTTTTGATCTCGCAGCTCGATGAGCTCAAAGCCGAGCACATCGGCAGCACGAGCTTCATTTACACTTACCTGCGCAAACTGGCCCCCAGCGCCGATGTGAGCCTCGAATACGACGAAGCCGAGCGCGAGGCCTGGCTCGACCGCGTGTGGGACTTTGCGAGAGTCCTCACATCGCACAAAACCCTCAAGGCCCGCATCCTTTACCTCCGCCTCGATCACGACCGCAAAAAGGGCGTCTATGATCGCGAGCGCTTCCTCAGCTACCTGAAGCTCCCGCGCCGGATGCCCTACATCAACGAGGAATTCCTCCGCACCTACAACTCCGACTGGTGCGACCTCGACGCCGACCTCAGCGATCCGCTCATCAGCTCGCCGCCCATTCACAATGACGAAGAACTCGTCCGCGACTACTTCCTGCATCTCTTCGCCACTTCCGCAAAGGCTGACTCGAATCCGCGCGATCTCCTCGCCCCGTGGACCGAGCATGTGAGCGACACCTGGCTGAAACCCATTCTCGCCGAGGCGCTCATCACGAATGGCATCGGCAATCCCGAGCGCTGGGCCTCTCTCATCACGCCCACGGAGTTTCAGCAGCTCAAAGACCGCGTGGACATCGAATTCCCGGCTACGAACGCGCCGCAGTTCCTGCCGGGCGACGACATCGCGTTCGATGTGATCGTCAAAAACACGCCGAAGCTCATCGTGAAGATTTTCGAGCTCAACACGCTCAATTTCTTCCAGACGCAGCAGCGCCAGCTCAACACCGATCTCAATCTCGACGGCCTCGTCGCG
>JBILVU010000035.1:0-48992 GCA_044370285.1 Prosthecobacter sp. | reverse complement strand
CTGAATTTCTTCCACACGGGCCAGTGTGATCTGATGATGGACAAAGGCATGATGCCTCCCACGCTCGTGCAGAAGCTGAAGCAGCAGTCGTGGTTTCACACCGGGCCGTTTCTCGGCACCTGGTTCATCCGCATGAACAGCACCAAGCCCCCGTTCACCGATCCTCGCGTGCGGCAGGCCTTTGCGCTGGCGGTGGATAAGCGGCGCATCGTGGAAAACATCACGCAGCTTGGCGAGACGCCCGCGTGGGGCGTCACCCCGCCGGGAGCTGGGCAGGACTACCAGCCGCCACCGGGCCTTGATTACAATCCGGCGAAGGCTCGCGAGCTGCTCGCCGCAGCGGGTTTTAAGGACGGGAAAGGCTTCCCGCTCGTTGAGTACCTTTACATCCCGCTGCCCATCGAGCGAAACATCGCTGTCGAACTCCAGGCCATGTGGCAGAAGAACCTCGGCGTGAGTGTGAACCTCAAGAAGCAGGAGCAAAAAATCTGGCTCAGCAGCATGCGTAGCCTCGATTACCATCTCTGCCGCAGCTCTTGGGTGGGGGATTACAATGACCCCAGCACCTTTTTGGACATGTTCCTCGCCGAGAGTGGCAATAACCGCACTGGCTGGAAGAGTGCCGCGTATGATGGCCTGATGGCGGCGGCGGCTCGTGAGCCGGATTTGATGAAGCGAAACGGCCTCTTCTCCCAAGCCGAGCAGATGCTCATCCGCGATGAGGCGGTGGTGTTGCCCGTCTATTACTACGTCGGCGTGCAGTTTTACCATGGCGACCGTCTCAGCGGCGTGCGGCCGAATTTGATCGATGATCATCCGTTTCGCTGCATGGCCTGGAAGTGAGCTTACGGTTGACGGATTTCCCAGCGGTCTGTTACCATTTCACGCAAAAGCACCGAAAGACCGAACCGTCGCCTAAACTGGCTGTCTGCGAGATCGTTCGGCACCCCAACCAACCACCCCAACCATGCGTTCCCGCCTTTTACTGGTCTTGATGGCCGTGCTGTCTCTGTTTCTCGTCTTTCGAGGGCAGCGTGACGAAAAAAAGCTCATCGCGCTGAGCCTTGGCGAGAAGTCAGAACTGGCCCAACCGGCTGCTTTGAAGGCAAACAAGGTTTCGCAGACCGCAGCAAGGGCTTCGAGTGATCCGATGCACGATTTCACGGAGTGGACGAAGGACTACCTGAGCATGCGGAATCCGGATTTGATCTCGAAAGGCGTGAAGCTGGCGCAAGAACGTCATCCGGTGTTCAAGGCGCTGATCATGGAAGATCCGCGTGAGGCCATCGCGAAGGCGGTGCCGATGGTGGTGAGGCAGAAATTGCCGCCGGAGATTGTTTCGCTGCTGGAGAAGCGCATGAACCATGTGGGGGCCATTCGGGTAATGCAGGGCGTGCCGCTGGATCGGAATGATCCGCCGGTGCCGACGTATCGCGAGGTGGAGCTGGAGAAGGGCGGAACGTATCGCGCTTATGTGTATGGTGAACGGGAAAAGAAGCTGACGTGGACGGCGGGCGCTTATGTGAATGGCGTGGCGATGGATTCGGAATTCGCGATCAGCGATGAGCCGACGCGGCGGCTGGAGGTGGGTGAGATTTTGCCAGCAGGGAAGCCGGTGGTGGGTGATTGCCCGGTGTCTGGGAAGTATGTGATCGAGCCGCAGGACGTGCCTGCGGAGGTGCCGGAGACGCTGGCAGCGGTGGAGACGCCCATCGAGATCATCACGTTCTGCGATGGCTCGCACATCGCGATTCAAAACCAGACGATCTTGTATGGTGAGGGCGTCACGGGTGGTTCGATGGCCTTTTCGGGCATTTTGCCCTCGGCACCGACGCCGTCTCTGGGGCAGATCAAGGTGCTGGCGATGAATGTGACCTATGCGGATCAAAATGTGCCGCCGAGCACGGAGGAGAAGCTTTATGCGACGCTGCGCGATGTGGCGGATCATTACTCGAAGGCCTCGTATGGCCGTCTTTCGCTGGTGGGTGTGGTGACACCGCCGATCAAGCTGCCGCACAATGAGGCTTGGTATGTGAATCGCGATGGTAGCAATGGCGGCGACATCGGCGGCACAGGCATCTCGCACGCAGATGCTCGCAATGAGGCGCGGAAGCTGGGTTTTGACACGAATGACTACGATTGCCATGTCATGCGGCACAATGGCGGCCCTGGTAGCTACGGTGGTCTGGCGGGTGGCAGCACGGTGTGGTGCCGCAGCGATGATGTGGGGCTTTGGGCACACGAAATCGGCCACACCTTCGGCTTGGGGCACTCGAATTTCTGGGACACCGCGGGCACCAGCAGCATCGGCAATGGTGCGAACAATGAGTATGGCGACATCTTCGATGTGATGGGCGGCGGAGGCACGCCGTCGGGACATTACAATGCGCAGGGCAAGAATCAGATCCGCTGGCTTCCAGCCAACTTTTTGCAGCCGGTGACGCAGAGCGGGCTGTATCGCATCCATGCTTTTGACCAGCATGTGCTCGATTCGCGGCTCCGCTATGCGCTGACGATCCAGAAGGACTCGCAGCGCACCTACTGGGGCATGGTGCGGTCGCTTTTCGAATCGAATCCCTTCGCGAAAAACGGTCTCGTGTTCGGCTGGCGCTTCCCGAACGGCGGCGGAGGCAATTTTCAGCTCATCGACACGACGAATGGCTCGCCCTTTGGCAAAACGGACTCGCCCATCTCCCTCGGGGCCACGTTTGGCGACACAGAGAGCGGCATCTATGTGACCACCGTGGCCGCGAATGACAATCCGCGTTACCTCGATGTGCAGGTGAACCTGGGAACCTTTCCCGGCAATAACGCGCCGTCGATGACGCTGGCGGCTAGTGCGGAGGTGATCCCGCTGAATAGCACGGTGACCTTCACCGCGGCAGCGAACGATGTGGATGGTGACGTGCTGGCCTACAACTGGCAGCACTTTGGCAGCACGACGCAGATTGTGTCGCCAAACTCGAACGTGATCACGCGGCAGTTCACGGCGGCGGGCACCTTCATCGTGACCTGCACGGTGAGTGACATGAAGGGCGGCACGGTGACGCGGAACAAGCTCATCACGGTGGGCACCTCGACGACGTTCACCATCAGCGGCCGCGTGACATTGATGGGAGAAGGTTTGCCCGATGTGGTGGTCACGGCGAACAACGCGAACGGCGTCATCAGTGATGCGGACGGCTATTTCACGATCCCCAATCTTGCCGCGAACACCTACACGCTCACGCCGCTGCTGTATGGCTACAGCTTTAGCGAGCTGTTCAACAATAGCATCGTGGTGGGGCCGAGCTTTAGCGGGGCGAATTTCGACGCCACGGCCCAGAGCGTGGTGACGATCACCGCGCTGAATCCGAATGCGAATGAGCTTTCACCCGTCACGCCGGGCTCTTTCCGTCTCACGCGGACGGGAGACCTTTCGCAGGACCTTGTGGTGAATGTGAACTCGGCTCTCGGTGGTGCCACGATCACCACGGACTACACCTTTTCGCCGGCTTATGTGAGTGCCTCGCAGGGATATAGCACGTTCACGATCCCGGCGGACTCGGACACGCTAGACATCAGCGTCACGCCGGTGGTGGATGCGCTCAGTGAAGGCACGGAAACGGTCATTTTGCAGCTCGGACCTGGAAACGGCTACCTCGTGGGATCCGCGTCGAGTGCTACGGTGGTCATTGCGGATGATGACACGGCTTTGCCCAAGATCGGCCTGACGGCCACGCGAAACTCGGTGATGGAAAACATCGCCACGCCGGGGCTTTTCACGATTTCACGCACAGGGAGCACCGCAGCGGCTTTGGCGGTGAATTACACGGTTTCGGGCACGGCGGGCAGTGGAACGGACTTTTCGGCTTTGACGGGTTCGGTGGCGATTTTGGCCGGAAATGCCTCCGCGACGGTCGAGGTGGTTCCGGTGGATGATTCGAGCTCCGAAAGCCTCGAAACGGCGATTTTGACGCTGAACACGAACGCGGCCTACATCCTTGATCCGCTCGCCACGACGGCCACAGCGACGATTTACGACGATGATCTGCAAACGGTGAATGTCATCGCGAGCGATGCGGAGGCCACCGAGGTGGATTTGAGCGTTCCGAGCGCGGTGTCGGACACGGGCACCTTCCTGATCACCCGCACGGGAGACACATCGAGCTCGTTGACGATTTATTATGCCTTCTCCGGCATTCACAACACAGGGGTGATGGCGCTGCATGGCGTGGATTACGAGTGGATGCCCGGTTTGATCCAGATCCCCGCTGGTCAATCCTCCGCCGCCATCACCATCGTGCCGCGGTTTGACTCGCTCGGCGAGGGCGTGGAGCGCTGCGTGCTGAATCTGGGTGCGAACGCGACGAACTACATCCTCGGCAGCAGCGCCTCGGCCACGGTGAACATCAACGACAACGCTGCTGACACGCCCTACCTCGAAATGCTCAACACATCGAACGCAACGGAGGGAACGAATGCGAGTGCAAACTTCCGCATCACCCTGCGCGATGCGACAGGTGGCGCGGCGTTTCCCTTGCAACTCGGCATCGGTGGCACGGCGGACAAGGCTGCGGACTACAAGGTGACCGCCTGGGCAGCGCAAACCTCCGGCATCACCACGCATCTGCGCGGCCTGTGGATCAGCGGCGGCAGCAATCTCTGGGCCGTGGGTGACTCCGGGCGCATCTTGAAAGGCGATGGCAGCACCTGGACTGCGCAGACCTCCGGCACGACGAACGCTTTGCGCGGCATCTGGGGCAGCAGCACGACGAGCCTGTGGGCCGTGGGTGATGGTGGCACCATCCGACGCAGCACGGATGGCACGGCATGGGCGGCGCAGACCAGCGGCACGACGACCCGGCTGCGTGGTATCTGGGGCAGCAGCGCCACGAGCCTTTGGGTGGTGGGAGATAGCGGCCTGATACGTCGCAGCACGGATGGCACAGCCTGGTCGGCGCAGGCCAGCAGCACCACGAGCACGCTTCATGCGGTTTGGGGCACGGATGCGAGCAATGTGTGGGCCGTGGGAGATGGCGGCACCATTTTGAAATGGAACGGAACGGCCTGGTCTGCGCAGACGAGCGGCACGACGGCAAGCCTGCGCGGCATCTGGGGCAGCAGCGCCACGAATCTGTGGGCGGTGGGCACGGGCGGTGTCATCCTCAAAGGCAACGGCACCACCTGGACGGCGCAGGCTTCCAGCATCACGAATGACCTCAGCGGCGTGTGGGGCAGCGATGACAACAACGTGTGGATCAGCGGCACCAGCGGCTGGGTGCTGCGCACGCTGAATGGTGGCACCTTGTGGCAGACCTCCCGTGTGACGACAGGGAATCCTTCTTTCCAAGCTGTGGCCGGAGCGGATGCGGACAATGTGTGGTGCCTCGGTGACAGCGGAAACATCCGCGAGGCTCGCACGGTGGATTTTAGCGCCGCCACCGTCACAGCCAACTTCCCGGCAAGTTCGTCGAGCCTCGATCTCATCATCTGGCAGGCGAATGACGCCTTGGCGGAGGATCAGGAGACGATCTCCGTGACGCTGCTCAGCTCCGCCGCCTACCAATTCTTCCCCATCAGCGCCACCTCGACTGCCTGGTTACGTGACAATGACAGCGGCAACACCCTCGTCGTGGACACGCAGGTGGGCACGGGTGGCAGCATCACGGTTACGGAAGGCACGGTCAGCACTCCGACGAAGTTTTACATCTCTCGTCTCGGCAGCACGACCGCCGCCGTGACGGTGAACCTGACCTACGGCGGCACGGCGACGATGACGGCTGACTACACCGCGCCTGCCAGCGTAGTCATTCCCGCCGGGACGACGGGCGTGGATGTGCCTGTGACCATCGTGAATGACACGCTGGCGGAGGGCACGGAGACGATCACACTCGATTTCGCCGCTGGCAGCTACTCACGCGGCCCCGGCGCGATCATGTACCTCGCGGACAATGACACGAACACGCAGACGGTGGCATTCAGCAACGGCAGCGCGGCCGGTTTGGAGAATGTCACCACGGTGAATGTGCCGGTGACACTCGCCACGGCAGCCGCGGCACCTGTGACAGTCGAATACCTGGTGGACAGCGGCACTCGCAACTCCACCACGAGTACCAATACCAGCGCCACGCAGCCGCTGCCTTACTGGGTGCGTCTGGTGAAGACTGGCACCAGCTTTGCCTCATTTGCCTCAAAGGATGGCGTGACATGGACGCAGCTCGGCACCACGCAGCCGCTCAGCGGCTTCACCGCCACGAATTACCTCGCCGGGCTGGCGGTGTGCGCTGGCGCGGACGGTTCGCTCTGCACGGTGAACTTTGACAACCTCACCATCGATGCCCTCAGCGCTGGCGGCAGCACAGGAGCCGTCACGAGTGCGGACATCGGCGCGGTGGCCGCGGCGGGCAGTTGGTCGCAGGCTTCGGGCGTTTACACCATCACCGGCTCCGGCGCGGACATCTGGAACACCGTCGATGAGTTTCGCTATGTCTGGTTCCCCGTGAATGCCTCGGCCAACTGCACCATCACCGCACGCATCACCTCGCAGACGAACACCGCCGCCTGGGCGAAAGCCGGCGTCATGATTCGCGAGACGAATGCCGCAGGCTCACGCCAGGCCATCATGGCCGCCACGCCGGGCAATGGCCGC
The DNA here is from genome assembly GCA_044370285.1 of Prosthecobacter sp. Classification (GTDB taxonomy): domain Bacteria; phylum Verrucomicrobiota; class Verrucomicrobiia; order Verrucomicrobiales; family Verrucomicrobiaceae; genus Prosthecobacter. The sequence goes on along the minus strand of JBILVU010000035.1, from coordinate 42,361 downwards.
ACTTTTCAATACCGCGCCACCACCAGCAGCGGTTCCACCTCTGTGGCAAACACCACCACTCTGCTGCGGCCTTTCTGGCTGCGCATGCAGCGCACGGGTGATCTTTTCACAGCTTCACACTCCAGCGATGGCAGCACCTGGAGCACAGTCGGCACGCCGCAGACGATGGTGCTGCCGCCGGAGTCGCTCGCCGGTCTGGCCGTCAGTGCCCGCAATGACGACGGCACCGCCACCACGGCCACCGTTGACAATGTCTCGCTCACCGGCTCGCCACCGTTTGCAGGACGCACGGTCGGCTTTGTGAATGCACAGGGCACGGACAGCGTGGCTGGCGGCATCCACACGCTCAGCGCCGTCGGAGCGCAGATCGGCGGCAATCAGGACGAGTGCCACTTCCTCGCCGCGCCGGTCACCGGTGATTTCACGCTCGTGGCCCGCGTGCTCACGCAGAGCGGTGGAAGTGCCAACGCGCAGGCCGGCCTCATGGTGCGCGAAAGCACGAACTGGCGCACCCGCAGCCTCTACATCGGCAACGTCGCCAATGCCGGAGCCGAGTTCATTTATCGCAACACCTCCGTCACCACCGCCTTCGCTGCTGGCGTGGATTTTTCCCTCGCCGATGGTGTGCTGACCTTTGGCATCGGCGAGCAGACGAAATACATCCCGCTCAGCATCGTGAACGACACCATGGACGAGCCGAATGACAACCTCACCATCCTGCTGAGGAACCCGAACGGGGCGCAGCTCGGCACGCTCACGCAGTTCACATACAGCATCATCGACGACGACAATCCGCCCGCGCAGCCCTTTGCAGGCTTCGCCGCCGCATCCAGCACGGTGGTTGAAAATGCGGGGACGGCGCAGATCGCCGTTTCGCTCAGCACTCCCGCCACCGCGAGCTGCAGCGTCGATTACACCACCGCCAACGGCACCGCCACGCAGCCCGGCGACTACACCACGACCACCGGCACGCTCAGCTTTGCCATCGGCGAGAGCGTAAAATTCATCAGCGTGCCCATCACGGACGACGCGGTGCTCGAAACCAGCGAAAGCCTCACCATCACGCTCAACAATCCGGTCAATGCAGTCCTCAACACGGTCACCACCCACACGCTGACCATCACGGACGAGGATTCACCCGCCGTCAGCATCGTGGCAAATGATCCCAGCGCCTCCGAAAGTGGCGACGCAGGCCAGTTCACCCTCACCCGCACCGGCGATACCACCAACGCGCTCGCCGTCACGCTCACCCGCACCGGCAATGCCACCGACGCTGCCGACCACGCCGCCATCAGCACCACGCAGACCATTCCCGCGGGTCAGGCGAGTCTGGTGATCAACGTCACGCCCACGCAGGACACGATCAATGAAGGCAATGAAACCATCATCTTCACCGTCGCCGCAGGCAGCGGCTACGTCATCGGCACGCCGTCCACCGCCGCGGTGAATCTCGCAGACGATGACCGCAGCACCGTCACCCTCGTCGCCAACGATGCGAACGCATCGGAGACCGCTGGAAACCCCGGCCAGTTCACCCTCACCCGCACCGCGCCCACCACCGCCTCGCTCTCCGTCAGCTTCACTCTGGCCGGCACCGCCAGCACCACGGCAGGCACCGACTATGCGAGCATCGGTCAAAACACCGCCAACCCGCCCGTCGCCAGCGTCAGCATCCCCGCCGGGGCCAGCAGCGCCGTCATCAACATCACACCCATCAATGACAGCCTCGTCGAAGGCCCCGAGGACGTCACGCTCTCGCTCTCCAGCGGCAGCTACGACATCGGCTCGGCCTCCTTTGCCAATGTCACCATCGCGGACAACGACATCCCACCCACCGTTTTCATCGACAGCCCCTCCGTGCAGACCCCGCTCGTCGCCAGCACGAATGGCGTCATCGTCAGTGCTCAAGTCAGCGATGACGGCACGCCGAACCCGCTCAGCACCACCTGGAGCTGTGTCAGCGGCCCTGGCACCGCCACCATCGAGTCGCCGACGGCCACCACCACCGCCGTGACCTTCTCCAGCGCTGGAACCTATGTTTTGCGCATCAGCGTCACGGATGGCCAATTCACCGTCAGCGATCAAACCACCGTTTTGGTCGGAAATGAGGCCACAGCCGGAAAATGGCTCACCCAGGACCTCGGGCCGTCTTCCGCACGTCGCGGCCAGGGACTCGAATACGGCGGTCTTTTCAGCGTCACCGGCACCGGAGCCGGTTATGCCGCCACCTTGAACGATCAGGCTCACGTCATGCTCCGCGACATCGTCGGCGATGGCAGCGTGGTGGCCCGTGTGACGAGTTTTTCGACCGCTGCGGCCCTCGCGGGCGTCACCATCCGCGATTCGCTCAATCGCGGCTCCAATCGGGCGGTTTTGGGCTTCGTGCCCGGTACCGGACTTCAATTTCGCACGCGTGCGGCGGCTGGAAATGACACTGTCATCTCCACCACGGCTCCCGCGCTGCCTTTCTGGCTCAAACTCGACCGCAACGCCACCACCAACGAAATCAGCGCCAGCTTCAGCAGCGATGGAACAAGCTGGACTGCCGTCGGCTCGCCTGTCGCGGTGCCTTTGCTCAACACCACCGCCTACTACGGCCTCACCACGACGAGCAACAACACAGGCACCACGGCCACCGCGCTTTTCGACAGCGTCTCGCTCACGCCCGCGCCCACCGCACCCGCTTTGCTCAGTGACGACAATAGCACCGCGCCGAATGCGCCCGGCAGCGCCAGCTTCAACGGCACCACTTACACCGTCGCCGGATCGACCAGCGGTTACTTCTACGGCTGGCAATACTTTGGCGATCTCGATATGCGCTGCCGTCTCGTCACCTACTCTAGCGGAGCCGGCAGCAGCAGCGGCGGCATCCGCATCGCCGAAAGCATCGAAGGCGGTGCCCTGCTCCACCTCGGCCGCAAGCCCACCAGTGCGTATAACGGCTACTACTGGACCAATCTGGCCGGTGGAGGCGGCGGCGGCGTTCCCAGCGGCATCGCGGCGGGAAACTGGATGCGCATCGTCCGCCGTGGGAATGCCGTTACCGGTTACCGCGCCACGCACAACAGCACCACCAGCGGCCCGAACGCCTGGACCCAGATCGGCCAGCCGCAGACCATCATCATGACCACGCCCGTGTGGGTCGGCTTCTTTGTGGATAACAACAGCGGTGCCACCGGCACGCTCAATACCTGCACCTTCACCAATCTGAGCGTCACTGCCTTGAACAAAGCGCCCATCGTCGCCGCCACCGCCAGCGTGGTTCCCAATAGCTACTCGCCTCTCACGCTCGATGGCACCCTCACCGATGATGAGCTCCCCGCTGCTCCCTCCAGCCTCTGGAGTCTGCGCAGCGGCCCCGGCGGACTCGTCTTCGCCGATTCCGCCCTCACCGATACCACCGCCACGCTTGCCAGCCAGGGCATCTACGCCTTCCGTCTGAGCGCCGACGACACCGGCACGAAGAGCTTCTTCGATTTCTCCTTCAACGCCTACACCTCCCCCTTCGCCCAGTGGCTCGATCAAAGCGGCACCGGCAACGAAAACAACCCGCTCACCGAAGCCACCGCCGATGCCGATGGCGACGGCATCATGAACCTCCTCGAATACGCCGTCGGCACCAACGGCGTCATCCAAAACGCCAGCCCGCAAGTCGTCGAACTCACGCCTGTGAGCGGCGATCAATACCTCCGTCTCTCCATCCCGAAAAACCCTGCCGCCACCGATGTCACCTTCATCGTCGAAGCCAGCAGCAACCTCACGAATTGGAGCAGCGCCGGTCTCATCATCGAAACCAACACCGCCAATCAGCTCATCGTCCGCGACACCATCGCCGTCACCACCGGCGTGCCACGCTTCATGCGCGTGCGGGTCACTCGGTAACCTCTTCGACGACTCGAAAATGCACCTCGCCTTGAAAAACTTCTAATTCCTACTTGCGGAGTGTATATTAGAAGTGCATGTATTGAGCATGAAGCTCACCAAACGTGGCGAATACGCCCTCCGCACCCTCATCCGTCTCGGCATTGCTGACCGGCAAGGAGAGGGTGTGATCTCGGTTTCGGTGCTGGCGGAGCAGGAGAGGCTGCCGTTCAAGTTCCTGGAAGCCATCCTCTTTGAATTGAAGCAGGCGGGTTATGTGGAAAGCCTGCGCGGTAAGCATGGCGGCGCCCGTTTGGCGAAGCCGGCGAAGGCCGTCAAGATGGGTGATGTCGTGCGGTTGATCGACGGCAAGCTCGCGCCCATCGGCTGCGCCAGCGAGACGGAGTATGAAAAGTGCTCCTGTCCCGACGAGGAGCACTGTGGGCTCCGGATGCTCATGATCGATGTGCGCAATGCCATCGCGAACATCCTCGACCGCTACACGCTGGAACACGTCGTCGAGGTCACGCTGCGAAAACAGGAGCAGCAGGCCGCCGCGACACGCAAGACAACCGCCAAGAAAAAGACTTCCAAAACCCTCCACGCTGATCCCGCCGACGGCTTCCTCGCCGCGCTGCTCTCACCCGCCATCTGACGTGCCATGAGCCAGACCCTTGCCCCATCTTCCATCGAGCCCTGGCTCGAAATCGTCCGCCAGAAAGTCGCCGCCATGCGCTTCGGTTCCGTGCAGATCGTCGTTCATGAAGGACGCGTCACGCAGGTCGAAAGCACGGAAAAGACCCGCTTCGCCGCGGACGAAGCGCCCGCCCCACGCCGCTCTTCGCGGCCTTGATCCCCTTTCCGCCTACTGCACCCGCAGGGGCCTCCGAAAACACTCTTGCTGACGCCGACCGGACCACCGGAAGCCGACGCCCGCAAGAACCATGCACCTCAACGCCAAGCACCTCCCGCACCGGACCCTACCCGCACTCGCCTTCCTCATCCTCGGACTCAGCAGCGCCACCGCGCAGCCTTTTGAAGAGGATCATCCCCGCACCACGCGGGGCACCTACTACCTCAATCCGCTCAGCTACAGCACCACAAGTGATCCTGATCCGCCGAAGTATGTGCGCAATGTGAGCGAGCTCGGCATCGACTCGCTGCTGAATGTGAACTGGCTCGATGTGGGCCTCGATTACCGTTTCCGCTACGAGTATCGAGATGACGACATCCGCCGTGCCCGCGCAGGTCGTGACGAGCCTTGGCTGCACCGCACACGGGCCTACATCGGCATCAAGGAGATCATCGATCCCTTCCGCTTCGCGGCGGAGATGCAGGACGCCCGCCGCTACAACTCGAACTACCCGCGCGACAACCGCGATGTGAACGAGTTCGAGTTCATCCGCCTCTACGGCGAGCTGTACTTCAAGGATCTCCTCGGCCATGACGACATTGGCAATCCACGCCCGCTCAGCATCCGCTACGGCATTCACAACTTCGAGTTCCTCGACCGCCGTCTGCTCGGCAACAACCAGTGGCGCAACACGGCGAACACCTTCCAGGGCTTCCACGCCAGCCTGGGGCAGGAAAGCAATGACTGGCAGCTCGATCTGCTCGCCGTCCAGCCGCTTTACCGCAGCCAGTATCGCTGGGACCGGCCCGTCGAACAGCAGTGGCTTTATGGTGTCATCGGACACTGGCGGAAATGGCCGGAAATCGTCACGCTGGAGCCTTACTACCTCGCGCTGAGCCAGAGTGCTCATGCGGGCGTCGCGGAGCGGCTCGTGCATTCGCCGGGCATCCGCGCTTACGGCATCGTCGGCAGCACGGGCTTCGATTACGACACCAGTTTCACCTATCAATTTGGCCGCAATGGCTCGCGCTCCGTCCGTGCGTTCGCCTATGTGGGTGAAGTCGGCTACACCTGGGCCACGAACCCATGGAAGCCGCGCTTCAGCCTCTTTTACGGCCACGCCAGCGGCGACCGCGATCCGAATGACGCGGAGGACAATCGCTTCGAGCGCTTCTTCGGCTTCGGACGGCCATGGTCGGCGAACGACTACATCGTGTATGAGAACATCAGCACGCCAAAGGCCCGCGTCGAGTTCAAGCCGCGCCATGATCTGCGCGTCGATTTCGGCTACAGTTGGTATTGGCTCGCGAGCGACAAAGACCGCTTCGCCGGTGCCAACAACGTTCGCGACGTGACCGGTCGCAGCGGCGGCTACCTCGGCAGCGAGTTCGACATCCGTGCCCGCTACGCCTGGAGCCCGAAGACCGAGATCATCGTCGGCTACGCCCACTTCACGACCGGCGGCTTCATCGAAAACAACGTCCGCCGCGGTGACAATGATTTCGCCTACTTCGAATTCAACCACCGCTTCTTCTGATCCCAACCTCTCCACCACTCCAACCCTCCAAAACTCCATCTCACCATGAAACTCCCTCTCATCCTCACCACCGCTCTTCTGAGCCTCTCCGCCTCCGCCGCCGATTTCGAGCTGCTGAACGTCTCCTACGACCCGACTCGCGAACTCTACGCCGAGTTCAACAAAGCCTTCGCGAAGCACTACAAAGCCACCGCAGGCAAAAAAGTCAGCATCGACCAATCGCACGGCGGATCAGGCAAACAGGCTCGTGCGGTCATCGACGGCCTCGAAGCCGATGTCGTCACGCTGGCGCTCGCGGGTGACATCGACGTGATCGGTCAGCAGGCCGGTCTCATCGCGAAAGACTGGCAAAAGCGCCTGCCGAACAGCAGCGCCCCTTACACGAGCACCATCGTGTTCGTCGTGCGGAAGGACAATCCCAAGAACATTCAGGATTGGGATGACCTCGTGAAGCCCGGCGTGAATGTCGTCACGCCGAATCCGAAGACCTCCGGCGGGGCGCGATGGAATTACCTCGCCGCATGGGCCTACGCGCTGAAGAAATACGGCAGCGAGGCCAAGGCGAAGGACTTCATCGCCGCGCTGTTCAAGAACGTGCCCGTGCTCGATACTGGCGCTCGTGCTTCGACGACGACCTTTGCGCAACGCGGCATCGGCGATGTGTTTCTCTCCTGGGAAAATGAGGCCTGGCTCATCCAGCGCGAGTTCCCCGGCCAGACGAAAATCGTGATCCCCTCGCTGAGCATCCTCGCCGAGCCCACCGTGGCCGTCGTGGATAAGAACGCCGAGAAAAAAGGCACCACCGAGGTCGCGAAGGCCTACCTCGAATACCTCTACACCCCCGAGGCGCAGGACATCATCGGCAAGCACTACTACCGCCCGCGTGATGCCGCTGCCGCCGCGAAATACAGCGCCCGCTTCCCCAAGCTCACGCTCGTCACCATCGACGGCGACTTCGGCGGCTGGGGTAAGGCGCAGAAGAAGCACTTCGATGAAGGCGGCATCTTTGACCAGATCTACTCCGCGAAGTGAAACGCGGCTGACACTCTCAAACCACCTCCACACGCCATGTCTTACTTCACCACCATCATCGAAGCCGTCGGCCGCACGCCGCTTGTGAAGCTCAATCGCATCACGGCGGGCCTTCCGGCCACCATCGCGCTCAAAGGCGAGTTCAAGAACCCGCTCGGCAGTGTCAAAGACCGAATCGGCCGCGCCATGATCGAGGCGGCGGAGCAAAGCGGCGTGCTGCGGCCCGGTGGGCACATCATCGAGCCCACCAGTGGCAACACCGGCATCGCGCTCGCCTTTGTTGCCGCTGCGAAAGGCTACCCGCTCACGCTGACGATGCCGGAGAGCATGAGTTTGGAACGCCGCACGCTGCTGGCACTTCTCGGTGCCAATCTCGTGCTCACACCTGCGAAGGAAGGCATGAAGGGCGCGATCAAACGTGCTGAGGAACTCATCGCCGAGACGCCCAGCGCATGGATGCCGCAGCAGTTTGAAAATCCGGCAAATCCTGAGATTCATCGAAAAACGACGGCGAACGAGATCTGGCACGATACCGCTGGTCAGATCGACATCTTCGTCGCCGCCGTGGGCACAGGTGGCACGATCACGGGCGTGAGCGAGGTCATCAAATCACGCAAACCCTCGCTGCAATCCATCGCCGTCGAGCCTGCGGCATCGCCCGTCATTTCACAGACGCGTGCCGGACAGCCGGTGCAGCCCGGTCCGCACAAGATTCAAGGCACGGGCGCTGGCTTCGTGCCGAAGAACCTCAACCTCGGCATCGTCGATGAGGTCCTCCAAGTCACGAATGAAGACGCCATCGCCACCGCGCAGCGTCTCGCTCGCGAGGAAGGCCTGCTCGTCGGCATTTCCACGGGGGCCAACGTGTGGGCCGCGCTGCAAGTGGCCGCACGTCCCGAGAATGCCGGGAAGCTCATCGTCACCGTCGGTTGCAGCACCGGCGAGCGCTATCTCTCCACCGCCCTCGCTGATGTGGCACGCAGCAAAGTCACCGCTTGAAACCATGACACTTCCATCCCATTTGCCATTCACCGGCAGGCACGCGTTTCAGCGCGGCACCATCCCACTGCCATCCTCACGACTGATGACTGAAATCCACCCGAGCGAGCAACAAGGCATCTTCATTCCGAAGATCGTCAGCAAGCCGCTCAAACCGGGTTACGGCATCAAAATCGGCATCTTCGCCGGCATTCATGGCGATGAGGAAGCGGGCACGCTCGCCACGCAGGAACTCATCCGCTGGGCCGCCGAGAAGCCGGAGGAGCTGCACGATTACGAGCTGCATTTTTACCCGATTTGCAATCCCACCGGCCTCGCGCTCGGCACGCGGCACAGCCATAGCGGCCTCGATTTGAACCGCGAGTTCTGGTTTGGTTCCACCGAGCCTGAGATCGTCTATTTGGAGAGCGAACTGCGCCGTGAAAAATACGACGGCATCGTCTCGCTGCACTCCGATGACACCTCCGATGGCTGCTACGGCTTCGTCAGCGGCGATCTGCTCAGCGAGCACCTGCTGGAGCCTGCGCTGCAAGCCGCGAGCGAATTCCTCCCGCGCAACGAAGCGCCCATCATCGATGGCTTCCTCGCCAGTCGAGGCATCATCAAGGAAGGCTACCTCGGCATCCTCAGTGCTCCACCGGAGCAGAGGCCGCGTGCGCTGGAGATCGTTTTCGAGACTCCCGCGCTCGCGCCGATGCCGCAGCAGGTCAAAGCCACCGTCGCCGCAGTGAAGCGCATCCTCGCCGAATACCGCGAACTCCAGGCCTACGCCGCGAACTTGTAAAACGAGTTTTCAACTCGTTCCACCGCGTCGCCACACCCAAACCCAACGAGTTAGAAAACTCGTTTTACGCTTCGATGTCCCGTCCACGTCACGTCCTGCCTGGCTTCAGGCTCTCCCTCGGCTTCACCGTCACCTACTTGAGCCTCCTCGTGCTCTTTCCGCTCTCCATGCTCGCGTGGAAAGCGGCCAGCGGCGGCTGGGAGCACTTCATCGAGACACTCACGCACGAGCGCGTGCTTGCCTCGCTCAAACTCAGCTTCAGCACCGCTTTCGTCGCCGCGCTGGTGAATGGGGTCTTCGGGCTGCTCACCGCCTGGGCACTGGAGCGCTACGCGTTTCCAGGTCGCCGACTGCTCGATGCGATGGTCGATCTGCCTTTTGCCCTGCCCACCGCCGTCGCGGGCATCGCGCTCGTCACGCTGTATGCGCCGAATGGCTGGATCGGCTCGTTTTTGGCTCAACACGACATCAAGGCCGCGTATGCGCCGCTGGGCATCACCATCGCTTTGACCTTTGTCGGCTTTCCCTTCGTCGTTCGCACCTTGCAGCCCGTCATCGCCGATCTCTCGATGGATGTCGAAGAAGCCGCCGCCTGTCTCGGTGCGAACCGCTGGCAGACGCTCACCCGCGTCGTCTTTCCCGCGTTGCTTCCTTCCACGCTCGCGGGCATGACGCTCGCCTTCGGTCGCGCCGTCGGCGAATACGGCAGCGTCGTCTTCATCTCTGGCAATCTCCCATTTAAGACCGAGATCGCCCCGCTGCTCATCACCATGCGCCTCGAAGAATACGACTACGCCGGTGCTGCGACCATCGGCGTCGTCATGCTGGCCGCGTCGTTTGCCATTTTACTCGTTTCCAACCTTCTCACCAACTGGAGCCGGAGCCGCACGGGCCGCTGACGCGGCAATGACGAAACCAGAATGGCGAATGACGAATGAAATCCCAATTCCGAATTCCCCAAACCTCCCACCCTTCGTCCTTCGAGCTTCGTCATTCATTCGTCATTCCTCATTCTGATTTCGTCATTTCCTCCCCCCTCATGGCCGCCATCATCCTCCATCAAACACACACCCGGCCTCGCAAAGCCACCTCCGAGTCGCCTTTCTCCCGCTGGCTCATCATCGGCATCGCCGTGGCGTTCATGGGCTTGATGTTCGTGCTGCCGCTCGTCGTCATTTTTCAGGAAGCGTTCCGCAAGGGCTGGGAAGGCTACATGGAGGCCTTTGATGATCGCGCCACGACGCATGCCATATGGCTCACGTTGCAGGTCGCAGCCATCACGGTGCCGTTAAATACACTTTTCGGCCTTGCGGCGGCCTGGTGCGTCTCGCGCTTCCAGTTTCGCGGTAAGCGTTTCCTCACCGCACTGATCGAGCTGCCGCTGTGGGTCTCGCCAGTCATCGCGGGCATGGTTTATGTGCTGCTTTTTGGGGCGCAGGGCCTCTTTGGGCCGTCGCTGAAGGAACACGGCATCAAGATCATCTTCGCGCTGCCTGGCATCGTGCTCAGCACCATCTTCGTCACCTTCACCTTCGTCGCGCGAGTGCTCGCGCCGCAGATGGAGGCGCAGGGCCAGGCCGAGGAAGAGGCCGCGATGACACTCGGCGCGAATGGCTGGCAGATGTTTTGGCGCGTCACACTGCCGAAGATCAAATGGGGCCTGCTCTACGGCATCATCTTGTGCAATGCCCGCAGCATGGGCGAGTTCGGCGCGGTGTCTGTCGTCAGCGGCCACATCCGCAACAAGACCAACACCGTCCCGCTGCACATCGAAGTTTTATACAACGAATACCAGTTCGTCCCCGCCTTCGCCGTCGCGTCCGTGCTCGCACTGCTCGCGCTGGTGACCCTGATTTTGAAAACTCTCACGACCACCAAACGAGGAGCAGCATGAGCATCCACATCCACAACATCTCCAAATCCTTCGGCAGCTTCAACGCACTGAAGAACGTCGATCTCGAAGTCAAAACCGGCGAACTCGTCGCCCTGCTCGGCCCCAGTGGCAGCGGCAAGACCACACTCCTGCGCATCATCGCCGGACTCGAATTCGCCGATGAAGGCGCGGGCAGCATCGAGTTTCACGGCAGCGATGTCACCAACCGCACCGCCTACGAGCGCAAAGCCGGCTTCGTCTTCCAAAACTACGCCCTCTTCAATCACATGACCGTCGCCGAAAACATCGCCTTCGGCCTCCGCGTCATGAAACGGCCAGAGCGGCCTTCGCGAGAAGACATCGACCGCAGCGTCACCGAGCTATTGCGCCGCATCGCCCTCGAAGGCTACGGCGACCGCTACCCCACGCAGCTCAGTGGCGGCCAGCGACAACGCGTCGCGCTAGCCCGCGCCCTCGCCGTCGGTCCGCAGGTCCTGCTGCTCGATGAGCCCTTCGGCGCTCTCGACGCCAAAGTGCGCAAAACCCTGCGCAAATGGCTCCGTCAGTTCCACGACGAAACGCGAGTCACCACGCTCTTCGTCACGCATGACCAAGACGAAGCCTTCGAACTCGCCGACCGCGTCGTCATCCTCCACGAAGGCCACATCCAGCAAGTCGGCTCGCCCACCCAACTCCGCGAGAACCCAAAAAACGAGTTCGTCGCCGACTTCCTCGACTGCGTGATGATTTGAACCTCATCCCAGGCCGATCCGAACGACGGAAGGCCGTCCTGCCGATCCCAACAGGAAGGTTTTCACTCTCGAATTCTCCGACACCTACCCAGCCACGGGTGGCGCGCCCCCCCCACGTCACCCTCATGAAAAAAGCCCTCTTCGGAGGCCTCGGCATCGTCGCCGTGGCCTTCAGCACACCTCTCCTTGCTCAAACCAACGGCACCTGGACCAATGCCACCTCCAACTCCGCCTGGAGCACCACCACGAACTGGTCCGGCGGCCTCGTCGCCGATGGCGTGGATGCCATCGCGGACTTCAGCACGCTCGACATCGCTGCAAACCGCACGGTGAACCTCGGCGCGAGCCGCAGCATCGGCACGCTGATCTTTGGCGATGCCACCACGGCCTCGAACAACTGGGCGCTGGCCAATGGAACGGGCGGTCCGTGGACGCTCACGCTCGCCACGAGCAGCGGAGCGCCCGTGATCCAAGTCGTGAACCAAACCGCGACGATCACCGCCTTGCTTGGCGGCACACAAGGCTTCACAAAAAGCGGTTCAGGCGCTCTCACGCTCAACAACGCATCGAACACCCTCAGCGGCGGCATTTCACTCGCCGCAGGCACGCTGAACTTCACCAGCGGATCGCTCGGCACGAACCTCGTGATCTTCACCGCGAATGCCACGCTCGGCTGGAGTGCAGGCAACACGCAGGACATCTCCGCGCAGGTGAAGGTGGAGGATGGTGTCACCGCCGTGCTCGCCACCGGAGCGAACAGCGTCATCTTTGGCGGCGCCATCCAAACCGGCGCGACGGGCAATGCCTCGGTCACGAAGACCGGCGCGGGCACGCTGACCTTCACCGCCGCGCAAAGCTACACAGGCACCACACGCATCAATGGTGGCCGAATCGTGCTCAGCGGCATTGACCGGCTCGCGGCGACCAGTTCACTGCTTCTGGGTCAGGGCGCTGGAAGCGGTGTTTTGCAGCTCGGCGATGCCTTGGTGGCTTCCACGCAAACTTTGGACTCCATCACGATCACGGGCAGCGGCACCGCGAATGCCATCGTGGGCGGAAATGCCGCGAATTCAGCGCTCACGATCAACAACAGCGCCGCCGTCGTTTTCGCCGGACAACTCGGTGGAGCCGCAGCGAATGAAAACAACCTCACCCTGACCAAAAGTGGTGCCGCAGCGCTCACGTTGAGCAATGCCGCGAACAGCTTCACGGGCGATGTGAGCATCACTGGCGGCGCTTTGATCATCACGAGATCCACCGCACTCGGCACCGGCCCGAAAACGATCAGCATCAGCGGCACGGTGAATGCGCCCACTTTGCGCCTCGACGGCAGCGGCGGCGATCTGAGCCTCGCCGCCGATCACAGCCTTGTCACGAGCAACGACAACGTGAACAACCCCGCGCTGCTCAACGTGGCCGGCAACAACAGCATCGCTGGAAGCATCTCGCTGACGACGGGCGGCTTTGGCGCTGGCAACACTCGCATCAAGGTCAATGCGGGCACGTTGAGCCTCAGCGGAGCCCTTTCGCCCTCCGCGAGTGCTTCGGGACCAGTCACCGTCATCTTCGATGCTGCCAGCGGCACGAGCGGCAGCACGATCGGCCAGCTCAGTGACAACGGAAGCCTCGTGCTGAGCATCACGAAAGCCAGTGCAGGCATTTGGAGCCTCTCCGGCACCAACACCTACACCGGAGCCACCACGATCAATGCAGGCACGCTACGCATCGACAACCTCGCGGCGCTCGGCAATGCCACGAGCGCCTTGCTGATCGGCTCCACCACCGCGGGCACGCTCGAATTCACCGGCAGCACCGCCGCCACACTCACGCGTGGCATTACCGTGAATGGCGCGGGCGGCGCGACCATTTCCAACACGGGCGGTGCCACGCTCACGCTTTCAGGCACGCACGCACGCGGCGCACGGCCGGTGACTTACTCTGGAGGCAGTTTCGTCGTCAGCGGACGCATCACCGGCACGTCCACCACGAGCCCGCTCACTATCGACAGCGCTACCGTGCGCCTCACGCACAACAACAACAGCTACGTCAGCCCCACCGTCGTGCAAAACGGCGGCACACTCATCTCGGCGAACACGAATGCGGCCAGTTCCGCCACGGGCACCGGCAGTGTCACCATCGACGCCACCAGCACGCTCACCGGCACCGGTTTCATCAATGCGGGCACCGACAACTCGATCTTCATCAACGGCCAGCTCATCGTCGGTGATCCTGCTCTTTCCGCCGCTGCGAATCTCGATCTCACCACGTCCGGCACGGGCAGCACGATCCTCGGCAGCACCAGCATCCTGCGTCTCGATCTTTTCAGCGGCGCAGGCCTCGGCGACAACTCCGCCAACGCCTCCGCTGCCGATCAACTCCGCCTCCTCGGTGCTCTCGACATCCAATCCGGCGCTCTCCTCCGCCTTGGCAATCCCAACAACCTCACCACCTGGGCCGATGGCGATACCTTCAAGCTCTTCGACTGGAGCGGCCTCACCAGCGTCAGCGGCACCTTCGGCATCGACGTCACCGAGTTGAACCTCCCCAGCGGAGCCAGCCTCGATGTGAGCAACCTTTTCACCCTCGGCACCGTGACCATCGCCGTGCCTGAACCTGGTCGCGTGGCACTGCTCCTGCTCGGGCTAGGCACGACGCTCCTTCGCCGACACCGCCCTCTTTGACGCATGTTTATCGTTTTGATCCTCATCTGCGCCTCCGCGCTCGCGATCTCCTTCCTCTGCTCGCTCACGGAGGCCGTGCTGCTCAGCCTGAATCCACTCAGCCTGCGGCTTCAGGCCAAAAAGAACGGTGCGGACCACGCCGCCTCGCGCTGGTTGGCGATGAAAAACCAGTTCGAGAGGCCGGTGTCATCCATCTTGGTCTTCAACACCCTCGCCGGCACCGGCTGCGCCACGCTGGCGGGCGCCGTTTTTGTCCAAGTTTTCGGCGAAGGCTGGCTGTGGCTGTTTTCGATCATCATCAGCGTTTTGGTGCTCTTTGGCGGCGAACTCGCGCCGAAAATCCTCGGCGTGCATCATGCGGAAGCTCTCGCACCTCGCCTCATCGGCCCGCTCACGTGGATGGTGCGTCTTTGCCTGCCGCTAGCCGTCGTGATGGAAAAATTCTGCGCCCTACTCAAGCGCGGCACGGCCACTCCGAAGACACAAAGCGATCACATCATGGACATCATCACGCTCGTGCAAGCCGCGAAGGCCGAGCAACTCATCCACAACCGCGAAGAGCTCATCATGATCCATGCCGCCACGCTCAGCGCCCGCCGCGTGAAGACCGCCATGGTCCCCCGCGAGGCCGTGAAGGTTTTCGACGCCCGTCTCAGCCTCCTCGAAAACATCACCGCGCTCGGCCCTAAACTCCACCGCAGCTATCCCGTCAGCCGTGATGGCACCCTCAGCCAACTCACCGGCTACATCCGCGTCCGCGAGCTTTTCGTCCAAAACCTCACCTCTCCTGGCTCCGACTGGCGCGACCTCATACGCCCCGTCCTCCACATCGACGAAAAAGCCTCTCTCACCCAACTCCTCACCCTCTTTCTCGAAAAACAAGAAATCGCCGCCCTCGTCGATGATCCGCAAAATCAAATTACCGGCTGGATCACCATGGACGACGTCATGAAAGTGCTCATGGGCGCGAGGGTGTGAATCGCTACTTCGCCAGATCCGCCTCAATGCGTGCCACCATGGCATCCAGTGTGGAATTCTTGAGCAGGATGACGCCTTTCGGATCGATGAGGTAGAGCGTGGGGAAGTTCCGCAGGTTGTAGAGCGTGGTGTTGGGGCCGCTGCTGGTGTTGTCGAGGATGTTCGGGAAGGTCACCTGGTAGGTGGCGAGGGCTTTGGCGGCATCGACGTCGATATCGGTGTTCACGCCGAGGACGGCGGCGGGCTTGTCTTTGAACTTCGCGGCGGTCTCGTTCATCAGCGGCAGGATGCCGTGGCAGGCGTGGCACCAGCCGCCCCAGAAGATGACGATGACGTGCTTGCCACGGAAGTCGGAGAGCTTCAAAGGCTTGCCGTCCTTGTCCTTGCCTTCGATCTCGGGCGCTTCGCTGCCGGCTTGCAGATTGGTCATCTCAAAGAGCATCTTGCCGGCGAGGTCGCTGAGCTTGAAGCCCTGGATGACGACATCGGAGTAGTCGGCGTTCAGGCGCTGGAAGTAGTCGATGCACTTTGGCTTCGAGGCCTCGCCGGAGGCGCGGTCGGCGCTGGCATCGAAGTTTTTGAAGTGGATGGCCCCAAGCGTGTAGAGCGCGGCGGCGATCTCCTCGCGGTTCTTGTTCTTCTCCAGCACGGCGAGGGCGGCAGGCTCGCCAAAGAGGCCCTGATACTCAAGCTGGCGCACGGTAGGGGCAATGCCCGCGCTGCCCGCGTAGGTGGTGGCGAGCATTTTCTTGGCCTCCTCGCCTTCGGGGAAGCTCGCCGCGCCGCTGACGAGCCAGCACACGGCGGGCACGACCTCCGGTTTGTCGGCGTTGGCCTTGATGATCTGCATCAGCTTCGTCGCGCAAGGTCCGGCGCTAGGGATGGTCTGGCGGTATTGGTTTTTCTCCTCCTCGGTGGGAGCATTGATGATCTTGAGCGTGTTGGCCCGCACAGCGTTTTCGTATTCATCAATCACGCTGCGGATCTCGGTGGCGAGATCCTGCGCGGGCAGGCTACCGGCGAGCATCAAAACAAGGGCAAGGAATCGGATCATGGCTGGAGATGGCGGAGAAAGCTCATTCTGGCAAGGCTTCGCCGCAGAGGGGCAAAGGGGCAGAGGTGGCGGAGTTTTTTGAACTGACAAATCTCTGCGTTCTTTGCCCCTCTGCTCCTCTGCGGCAAATCTGACTCCCAACCGGCCTCCGACGAGCAGAGCACGCGAGCAGGCCCGCGACAAGGCAAAGCAGGCCGCTGCCGGGTTCCGGCACCGTTTGGAAGGAGGCATACACATTGTCGAACATGACCACGGGAGCGCCGAAGTTCGCGATGGTGGAGCTGAGCGTGAATGTCTGGGCCGCGAGGCCGGTCGAGGCGGCCTCGACGCGGTAAGTGATGCCGGTGGTGAGGCCTTGCAGGGAGAGGTTGTAGCCGCCGGCGCTGTTGGTGAAGCCGGAGACGAGCAGCGTGTTCGTGAGGTCGTCGTAAACATTCACCGCCACGCCTGCGAGGCCTTCGCCCGGTGTGTAGAAGGCATCGGCCGCGATGGTGTCCTGATACACGCTGCCGGTGAGGATGGCATCGGAGTAGTACGTGCCGGTATCAAGGCGGTAACGGCTGCCGAGATGCTGCGTGACGACATAGGGGCCGGTGGCGTTGAGATTGCCGCCGGGGATGATCGTGCTCTGAAAGCCGATGCCCATCTCCTTAAACTGCCGGTCGAGCAGGGCGATGCGATGCCCGGCGGGATTCTGAATGCCAGTGCCAAAGGGGGCGGAGCCGTTGCCATCCTCGTCGCCCCAGTCGATCACCATGCCAGAGTGGCCGTGGGTGATGTTTTGCGTGGCGGCGAAGAGGTTTTCGCCTGCTTTGAGCCAGTTCGATCCATAACCACCCGCCACGATGCGCTGCGGAATGCTCAGTCCATCGAGCGTGTGCGCCTGCTGGTCGAGCGACACCATGAGGTCGGAGTAGTTCGTGGCGGAGACGTTCAGATTGCCGTTCCACGCGAGCGCTGGGGCGGAGGTGAGTGAGGCAAACTGCGCCGCGAGCGTGGCCGCATCGGTGCCGAAGTAGTTCAGCGCATTCACCACATACGGGTCATTCGATTTCAACGGGGCCCACACGCCGGGCGAGGAGAAGTTCACCAACTTTGAAAGCTCCCCCTGCGGATCGGCGCGGAAGCGATTGGTCAATTCGAGCCAATACTGCTGCTCCGCCGTGGGATCAGCCGCCTGAGCCAGCCCCGTGATGAAACACAGCGCCGCCACGCAAAGGCGGAGCAGGCGTCGGCAGGCAGTGGGAGTGAGGAGGGGCATGGATGCTTAATTTATGGTAATTATAAGCACCTGCCAAGGGGGATTTCAGCCTTTCGTTGTGTCGTGTTCACAAGAAAAAGGCCGAAACGGGATCGTTTCGGCCTTCGTGGCTTTTTGCGGGCTGAAGCCCTGGAGTACGTTTACTTCGCCAGCTTCTCCATGAGCTTCTGCGTGCGCTCAATGATGCGTTGGGGCTCATCGAGGAGGCCGGCGCTGAGCAAGGCGTTGTCCAGAATCTGCTCGGAGATGAGGCCGGCGGTTTCGGGATCGCTTTGGTGGAGCTTGGAGAGGCCTTTGACGAGGTTGTGGCGCGGATTGATCTCGAAGACGACCTTGGGGCCGGGCATGCTGCCGTCCTTGCCGAGGGCTTTCATCATCTGGCGCATCTGCGGGGTCATTTCGCCTTCGGGGGTCAACACGAGGGCAGGGGAGCCGACGAGGCGCTTGCCTGGGCGGACGGTATCGACCTGGGCGGTGAGGCGCTCTTTGATCCAGTCGCACAGCGTGGTCGTTTCGGCTTCGGGGAGGGCTTCGCCTTCGGCGTCGCTGTCACCAAGGTCGATGTCGTCGGCGTTCACGGACTTAAGGTCCTTGTCGTCGAACTTGTGCAGGCTGCTGAGGACGTATTCGTCGATGTGCTCGAACATGAAGAGCACTTCGATGCCCTTGGCCTTGAAGGCCTCCAAATACGGCCCGCTTTCGATGGCGGCGCGGCTCGGGGCCACTTGGTAGTAGATGGCCTTCTGGTCGCTGGTCATCCGCTTCACATAGTCGGCGAGACCAATGGTTTCACCGGGCTGGGTCATGCTGGATTCAAAGCGCAGCAGCTTGGCGATGGCGTCGCGGTGGGTGTTGTCGGTGGCGACGCCTTCTTTGAAGAAGCGGCTGAAGCTCGCATAGAACTCGTTGTACTTCTTCGCGTCGTCGGTGGCTTCTTTGTCGAGGTGCTTGAGGAGGCGCTTCACAACCACATCGCCGATTTTGCGCACGAGAGCGCTGTCCTGCATGCTTTCGCGGGAAATGTTCAGCGGCAGATCCTCGCTGTCGATCACGCCACGCACGAAACGCAACCACTCGGGCAGGAGTTTCTTCGGTTTGGAGTCGATGAGGACCTTTTTGCAGTAGAGCGACACGCCGGGTTCCATCTGGCCCATGCCAAAGGATTCCATGTTTTGCGTGGGCGTGAAGAGCAGCGCATTGATGACGATGGGGGACTCGGCCTGGAAGTGCAGGCGGTAGCTGGGATCATCGAAAGCGTGAGCGGTGAATTTGTAGAACTCGTTGTACTGCTCGTCGGTGATGCCGTCCTTCGATTTGAGCCAGAGGGCCTCCACCGTGTTGACGCGTTCGCCGTTGAGCAGGAGGGGAAAGCTGACGAAGTTCGAGTGCTTCTCGATGATCTGACGCACGTTGTGCGCCTGGGAAAAGTCGGCGGCGTCTTCTTTGAGATGCAGCACGATTTTGCAGCCACGGGCCTGGCCAGGCGCTTCATCAATGGTGTAGCTGCTCGTGCCGTCACTGATCCAGACGAGGTGCTCGCCCTCGTTCTTCCAGGAGTGCGTGTGGACCTCGACTTTGTCCGCCACCATGAAGGCGGAGTAAAAACCCACGCCGAACTGGCCGATGAGCGTGGCGTCGTTTTGCTTGCCAGCGTTTTTCAAAGCGGCAGCGAAGGCTTTGGAGCCGCTGTGAGCGATGGTGCCGAGGTTTTCGACGAGCTCGGCCCGTGTCATGCCGATCCCGTGATCGGCGATGGTGAGTGTTTTGGCGGCTTCGTCGGTGGTGACGGTGATTTGCAGCTCGGCGGAGGCATCAAAGATGTCCTTTTCCGTCAGTTGCGTGAGGCGCATCTTTTCCATCGCATCCGCCGCGTTCGAGACTAGCTCGCGCAGGAAGATCTCGCGGTCGGTGTAGAGCGAGTGGATGACGATATCGAGGACTTGTTTGACTTCGGCCTGGAATTCGTGGGTCTGGCTCATGGGGTCGTAGGAGTGTGTTTTTGAGGTTGGGGGCGGGGAGAGTAGCGGTCTGCGACGCATGGTCAAGGTGGTGAAGCTACCACTTCTCCGATGCATCCTTTCAGAATCTTGTTACTGCTCACCCAATGCCCCCTCTCCCCACCCCCGCCCGCAAAACTCCTGAACAACTCCGCTCCTGGCGCTGGTATGGCCGCGATGAACTGCGCTCCTTTGGCCATCGTTCGCGTGCCAAACAGAACGGCTGGGGGAGCGAGGACATCGTTGGAAAGCCGGTGATCGGCATTCTCAATACCTGGAGCGATCTGAACTCCTGCCACATGCACCTGCGCCTGACCGCCGATGCGGTGAAACGCGGCATTTTGCAGGCGGGCGGTCATCCGATGGAAATTCCCGTCATGTCCGTTGGCGAGATGCTCACCAAGCCGACGGCGATGTTTCATCGCAATTTTTTGGCGATGGAGACCGAGGAAATGCTCCGCGCGAATCCCATCGACGGCGCGGTGCTGCTCGGCGGATGCGATAAATCCACGCCGGGGCTGCTCATGGGTGCTTTCAGCATGGACATCCCGGTCATTTACATGCCCTGCGGCCCGATGATGAAGGGCAACTGGCGCGGCGAGACGCTCGGCAGCGGCAGCGACGTGTGGAAATACTGGGACGAGAAGCGGGCGGGCAATTTGAGTTGGGAACAGTGGTGCGAGATCGAGGACGGCATCGCCCGCGGCCCCGGTCATTGCATGACGATGGGCACTGCGAGCACGCTCACCGCGCTGGCGGAGACACTCGGCCTGACCATGCCCGGTGCATCATCCATTCCCGCTGTGGACAGTGCGCACACACGCATCGCGGCGGCCGCAGGTCGTCAGATCATCGAGAACGTGTGGCTGGATCGCAAGCCGTCCGGCATCGTCAGCGAACGCTCGTTTGAGAATGCCATCGCGGTTGATATGGCGCTCGGCGGCAGCACGAATGCCATCGTGCATCTCATCGCCATGGCGGGCCGACTCGGCATCAGGCTGCCGTTGGAGAAATTCGATGAGATCAGCCGCCAAGTGCCGCTTTTGGCGAATTTGAGGCCGGCGGGCAAATACTTGATGGAAGAGTTTTATCTGGCTGGAGGCCTCCAGGCGCTGCTGAACGGCATGCGCGAGCTTTTGCACACCGATGTGCCGACGATCACCGGAAACACGCTCGGCGAAGACATCGCGAGTGCGATCATTCACAACGAAGACGTCATCCGCACGCCGAAAAACCCGCTTCAGCCCGATGGCGGCACCGCCATCCTTCGCGGTAACCTTTGCCCGAACGGCGCGGTGATCAAACACGCCGCTGCCACGAAGGAACTCTGCACGCACACCGGCCCCGCTCTCGTCTTTGACAGCTATCCCGAGATGAAAGCCGCCATTGAGGACATGAACCTCGATGTGACCAAGGACACCGTGCTCATCCTGCGCAACGCGGGACCCGTGGGTGCTCCCGGCATGCCGGAGTGGGGCCAGCTCCCGATTCCCAAAAAACTCATCCTTCAAGGCATCCGCGACATGGTGCGTCTGAGCGACAGCCGCATGAGCGGCACCAGCTACGGCGCATGTGCCCTGCACATCGCCCCCGAAAGCGCGGTCGGTGGCCCTCTCGCCCTCGTCAAGAATGGCGACCTCATCGAACTCGACGTGCCGAACCGCAAACTGCACCTCCACGTCAGCGACGAGGAGCTGGAAAAACGCCGCGCCGCCTGGAAACCCGCCCCACCGCGTTATCACCGTGGCTATGCGAAGCTCTACGTCGAACACGTCACGCAGGCGGATCAAGGTGCGGACTTTGATTTCCTTCAGCATGGCCCGGCGGTTCCTGAGCCGGACATTTTTTGAGGATCGGGTGAATCCCAAAGAAGTGATACGAGATTCGCGACAGCGTCTTGGACTGCGCCGGGCCTCCGGCGCTTTCGAGCGTCTGGTGGCCTGCGAAAAGCTCCAGAGGTTTGGAGCACTCCAGGACGCTACCGCGTCTCAGTTTATGCCATTTCCCAGCGAAGATGATGGTGGTGATGGCGATGGAGAATGAGAGTCGAATTCAGAAGTTGGAGTCCAGGCTTTAGCCGACGGTTTGGGACGGTGTGAGAGGTCGAAGAGTCGGCTAAAGCCTAGGTCGTGTTTGAAAACCATCCTGAGATGCCGAAGATGCGCCAGCAGAGTAGCCATCTCGCTCCGTCGAGATGAGCAAAAGGCTTTCACCAAGATATAGGATACTTGGAGTTCGTGAACCGTTGAGTTTGCGAAGCGTCCCGCTCATCTCGCGGAGCGAGATGGCCACTTTGCTTCGCCCGATCGTCGTTGGCAGGTTTTCAAACACGGCCTAGACTCCAACCTCCGTATCGAAGCCTTGGGAGGCATGTTAAACCTGAAATTTCACTTCGTCTCCGGCACCCAATAGTGCCCGAGAATTTCGAGGATTTTGGCGCGGAGTTCTTCGCCGTTGATCTCGCCGTTGTGGCGGAAGACGATTTCACCGCCGGGGGCGACGAGGATGGTGTGGGGGATGGGGCCGGGCCATTCGGGGTCGAGGGCTTTGATGAGCTCGTCGTGGCTGGCTCCTTCGAAGACGTAGGCATTGCCTTTGCGGCCCTCGGCTTTGAGGGAGGGCTTGAGTCGGTCGTGCACGATGGCGTTCTTCTCTTCGAGGAAGGTTTTCACCTCGGCGAGGGTCTTCGGATCATCCATGCTGATGCTGATGAATTCAAAATCACGCAGGCCGAACTTCCGCTGGGTGGTGACGAACTCGTGAAACTCCTCGGCGCAGGGTCCGCACCAGGTGGCCCACACATTGAAGAGGCGGAGCTTCTTGGTGGCGTTCTTGCGCAGCTCGGCGATGCCGGCGGGCGTGATGGTTTCGACTTCGACGCTGCCTTTCTCCCACTTTTCGTTGTCGGCGGTCACGCCTTGGCGTTTTTCGATCCATTTGGTGGAGCAGCCATGCGGCTTCGTTTCGGCCACGGGCACGTCTTTTCCGGTGAGAAGAGCCTCGACGGCGTTTCGGGCATCGGGTGCGGTGACGCTGGCGTCTTCGGCATAGCGCGAATCATCGAAGCGGCCCTGGTAGCGAAGTTTGCGTTCCTTGTCGAAAAGGAAGACGTGAGGCGTGGCGAGGCAGCCATAGGCTTTGGCGATGGCCTGGGTCTCGCCGTCGAAGAGGTAGGGGAAGGTGAACTTCTGCTCGGCAGCATGCTTTTTCATCTCCGGGAAGCTGTCGTTGTATTTCGAGTAGCCGAGTTCGTCCGCTCGGAGGGCGGCGGGATCATTCGGATTGATGGCGACGACCTGCATTTTGCCTTTGTGATCGGCGGCGAGCTTTTTGAGCCTCGCTTCGATGGCCTGGGAGGTGGGGCAGTGGTTGCTGATGAAGGCGACCATGAGTAGGTCAGCCTTCGCATACTCGGCGAGGCTGTGTTTTTCCTCGTCGATGCCGATGAGTTCAAAGGCGGGCGCGGAATCGCCGATTTTGAGGGTCTTCAATCCGGGCACGTCATCGGCCAAAACAGCGGTGAGCGTGCAAAGGAGGGCGAAAAGAATGGTTTTCATGCGGGGCGAGAATCACGGCTTCAACGCCCGGCGCAAGCGCATCCTTGCCAAGGCTTACTTCTCGTCCTTCGTGGCTGGCTTGCGCACCTGGACGCTGTCGAAGCCGAGCTTCTCGCCGGCATGCTTGAGGCACTTCACGATGTTTTCTTCCTCAAAGGCCAGATGGTCCTCCAGGCTGCGGTTTTTCACCGAAGGCAGTTTTTCGGCTTTGCGGGCCTTCACCATCGACAGCGTGCGGGTGAGCGTGGTGGCAGGCTTGTCGGGGAAGGTGGCCCAGTAGCTTTCTCTGAGGCAGGGAATCTCCAGAGGATCACGGGTGATCATTTCGAGATGATGCTCGACCTCGGGATTGGCCTTTTCGATGAGGCCTAAAAGATGCGGAAGATCGAGGATGCCTTCGCCGAGCGGCACTTCGGAGAGCAGGAAACCATCGGCGTATTCCTGCACGGCCATGTCCTTGATGTGCGTGGTGACGGCGAAGGGCGCGAGGGC
This sequence comes from Prosthecobacter sp., assembly GCA_044370285.1. Lineage (GTDB taxonomy): Bacteria > Verrucomicrobiota > Verrucomicrobiia > Verrucomicrobiales > Verrucomicrobiaceae > Prosthecobacter. The sequence goes on along the minus strand of JBILVU010000035.1, from coordinate 18,650 downwards.
CTCGACGACGGCGACGGGGTCTTCGAGCAGGGCGATGGAATTACCGAGATCGATGGCGCAGCCGATTTGTGGGCTGGATAGGCGGGTGAGCATCTCGACGAGCTCGGGAGCATGGAAGTCTTTGTGGTTTTCGATTCCGATGCGCACGCGATGACGGCGGGCCAAGGGCTCGGCGAGCTGCATGGAGCGCCACGCGGCCTCTTTGAAGGCCTTGAAGGCATCGAGGGAGGCAAAGTCTTCATAGCGTCTGCCGCCGACGTAGCTTCGGAAGATGGTGGCACCTGCTTCTTTGCCGAGGCGCAGCTCCTGCTCGAAGCGGGAGACATCCGCCTCGTTCTTGGGAAGTGTGATGCTGCCTTCGAGCTTCATGCCGTAGGACTCGCAGGTATGACGCACGTTGCCCGCGAGTTCGCGGTTCCAGTCTGCGACACCGATTTGCAGGCTGCCTGCGCCGAGGCTGCGCACATGATCGAGCACATCGAGCGGCGTGGTGAAGGGCGGCTGCTTCAGGCTGGAGTAGCGGCCGTGCCAGCGCTTCCAGTAGGAATGGATGACGATGCCCAGGCGCTTCCGCCGCGAGAGCGCTGCGGGCGCGGCGGTGGCTCCGGCGAGGGCGAGCGAGGAGGTGATGAGGGCGCGGCGGTTCACGAGAATGAATTTCACTTCATGGCGCAGCGATACGGCGTCTCGAGAAGCAGCGTGCAAAGCGCTTGGCGGTAGGTGGCATCTGCGGCATCGCCAGCGGGATAGTTTGGACGGCCTCTTTTGAATGAACCATCCGCGTCCTGCGCAGCCGCAGTTTGTTTCAGCACGGCGGAGGCAAAGGTCTTCCATGCTGGGCCGCCTTCGAGGCAGAGAGCCTGGGCGTAACCGTGCCAACAGTAGAGATTGCAGTTCGCATTCCAATCCGGCGGCTCGGCGGCGAGGAAGCCGGTGAGGAATTTGGAGGCCTTTTTGCCGTCTCCGGCTTCGGTGCTCTCCATGAGATAGAGGCCTGCCAAGGCTCCACCGGTGAGGGACCATTGGTTGTAATGATTTTCACGGTTGGCGTTGCCGAAGCCACCATCCTTACTCTGCGTGTCTTTGATGTAGCGGACGGCTTTTTGGATGCAGGAATCCAGCCCGTCGATTTTGATCTTGGTCTCGCGGGCGAGTTCGAGCACGAGGAAGTGCCAGTTGGCCAGCGAGAGGTCGCCCCCGTTGCTGTCAGCCCTGTAGGCGATGGCATCGCCGCCGTAGGTCCAGGAGCCGCGTGAGGTTTGCTGGGCGATGATGAGTTTCACCGCGCCTTCAAAAGTCTCGCGCAGGCCTGGAAGTGATTTCGAGCCGTAGCGGGCCATGAGATAGGCCTCGCCGAGTGCCTTCGCGGCGATGGCGTGCTCGTAGGTGCCGCTGCCGCCTTTTCCACCGACCCAGCTTTCGCTCAGCATGCCGTGCGGATTGGCCTTGGAGAGGCTGATGAGATACATGAGCCCCTTCATGATGGCATCGCTGTAGGCGGTGGAGTCCGGTGTATCGCCGTGACCATAGTAGCATTGCAAAGTGAAGCCCGTCATCGCGGCCTTGTTGCCACGACCCCAGGAGCCATCGGCGTTTTGGCTGGTCTTGAAGCCATCAAGCGAGCGAACCACGGCGGCCTCCACCTCGGCGCTGCCGCCGGATTCGAGCACTTTGGCGAGCCGGGCATCGACGGTGGCGCGGGCCTGCCAGCGGGGCGGTAGATTCGCAGCAGTAGGTGCTCCTGCTACCGGAGGTGTGGTGGCCGCAGCAGGGGATGCCTGCATGGTGGCCCACTGCTGCTTGGCGTAGTCTTTATCTGGCGGGCTGAGACTTTCGATGGGGATCTCGGCATTGGAGCCGTCCTTCAACTGCACGAGGATGGTGCGGCGGGCGGCGTTTAAGCCGGTCATCGTGGCCTCGATGAGCTGCCCGCTGGTGCTCGTCCAAAAACGCATCTCAGCCGCTTGTGTGAGCGGCGTGAGGAAAAGGAACAAGAGGAGCCAGCGGGCTTTCATGGCTCGGAGAGGGTGTTATTTGGCCGCTTTGGCCTGCGCCTGGCTCTCTGGAGAAAGGCGGGCAAGAGGAACGGCATGCGTGGTGCCCGTGGCGGTGACGGTGAGAACGACGTTGTCACCTTCCAGTCGCACGAAAGAGGCTTCGATGATCTTGCCATCGGCGCTGGTCCATTTTTGAGCACCGCCAGCGGTGGGTGCTGCGGCAGCGGGTGCCGCGCCGCCTGCTAGGCTGGCTCCTTCGGTTATCCAGGTTTCGAGCAGCTTCAGCTCGGCGGGGCTGAGGCGGTTCTTGCCCTTGGGTGGCATCACATCTTCATCGTCGTCAGGAAGCGTGCAGTAGATGAGCATGGTGCTCTTTTTCGGCTCACTGGGAATGATGTGCTTTCCTGCGCCGATGCTTTCCGGCAGCTTGTCATCGGCGAGATCGACATCTCCTTTCACCTTTTTGCTGGTGTGATGACACTCGTAGCACTTCGCCCGGAAAATGGGGGCGATCTGGCTGGCGTAATCCACGGCGGAGGCGGTGGCGGCGGCCACGCTGAGCGTGGCGAGGGCGATGATGGCTGTTTTCATGGTTGGGTGTGTCAGGGAGAGACGGTTTCGAGGTCGTGGAGCTTGCGAAGACCTGCCTTGATCGAAGTGGCGAGGCTATCGAGCTCGCCGAAACCGAGCAAGGCACGGCGCTCAGCGAAAACGTTGATCAGGCCGCTATCCTCCGGGCGGGAGCTATTCCAGTGCGTGCCGCAAAGCGCGAGCCGGTTCTTCGCTGCCAAGCGATTGTAGGCTTGGTTCAAGGCAGCTCGCTGGGCCGCGATGGACTTCCGTAGAGCCTTGGCCTCCTCATTTGAGGCAGGTTTTGTTGTCGTTGAGGAGCTGCTCGTGCCGGGGCGTGGCGTGCGGGAGGCATCGAGCTGAGCACCGAGGGATTTTGCCCGGCCCAAGCGGGCGAGGCGCATATTATCCGCCGATTCTTCCTCATCAAAACAGGCCAGCCAGCGTATATCGTCACCGCCCAAGGCTAGCTCCACCTTGGCGAGTCCATTCTCATGCCGGATGGAAAGCTGATCGTCCACCATGCCGGTGATCTCGGCGTTTTTCAGCACGCGACCATCTCCCAGGGCGATCTCTCTGAACTGTTTGCCGACGAGGGCCTTGCGGCGGTCGCCTTTATATTTCTCCCAGCGTTCCTCGAGCTGGCGCATCTCCTCCTCCTTATCCGCTGCCTCCTTTTTTGCCTGCTCCAACCTTGCCTGGAGCTCGACGGCCTGTGCAAGCTGCTGCTGGGCCATGAGCAACTGCGCCTGCATCTGCCGAATCTGCACGTTCAGCGTATCCACGGACTTTTGCAGCTCCTGATTCTCCTTTTGCAGCGCCTCGTAGTCACTAGTCGGTACGCAGCCTGCAAGAGATAGGAGACAGAATGCCAAAAGCGTCTGCCAGCGAAGACGAAGGATGGAAGTGGGAATGTTCACGGGAGTGGTATTCGTGAAAATCCTAGCCGCCTGCCTCCAGTCTGTCACGCTCAGCCTTTGCTTTTGTCATCGAATCTTGCGGCGGCCTCCAGGCCTGCCACACTCCGCCCTCCTCATGCCTCACGACCTCCACGCCGCCCTGAAACAGCACTTTGGCCATGCGGCCTTCCGCCCCGGCCAGGAGCAGGTGATGCAGGCGCTGCTCGCCGGGCGGAGTGCGCTGGCCCTTTTTCCCACCAGCGCGGGCAAATCCCTCTGCTACCAGCTTCCGGCGCTGCTCATGGATGGCGTCACGCTCGTCATCTCGCCGCTCATCGCTTTGATGAAGGATCAGGTGCAGACGCTGAAGGCTCGTGGCATCGCCGCCGCTCGGCTCGATTCCTCGCTGAGTGCAGCGGAGGCCATGCAGGTCTTTGACGACATGCGAAACGGCACGCTGAAGCTGCTCTACATCGCCCCCGAGCGGCTCATGAATGAAAACTTCGTCGAGCGCCTCAAGCAGCTCAAAATCTCGATGATGGCCGTCGATGAAGCTCACTGCATCTCCGAGTGGGGGCACAACTTCCGCCCGGAATACCTCCGCCTCGCCCATGTGGCTCGTGAACTCGCCATCCGGCCCGTTTTGGCCCTCACCGCCACCGCCACGCCCTCCGTCGCGGCAGACATTCGCAAGGCCTTCGACATCGCGCAGGCCGATCATGTGCAGACTTCCTTCCTGCGGTCGAATCTGCACTTCCGCATCACGCCCTGCACGGCACAGCAACGCCTCGCCGTGCTCACGAAGCTGCTGCTGAAGCGCAAAGTTCCCAGCATCGTGTATGTCACGCTGCAAAACACCGCCGAGCACGTCGCCACGCATCTTCAAAAGAGTGGCGTGAATGCCCTCGCCTACCACGCGGGCTTGGCGGATGAGCATCGGCACGCCGCGCAGGATGCCTTCATGAGCGGGCAGACGGATGTCATCGTGGCCACCATCGCCTTCGGCATGGGCATCGACAAAGCGGACATCCGCGCCGTCTATCATTACAACCTCCCGAAGACGCTCGAAAACTACTCGCAGGAGACCGGCCGCGCCGGACGCGATGGCAAGACCTCCGTCTGCGAAATGCTCGCCTGCGCCGATGACTGCATCGTGCTGGAAAACTTCACCTTTGGAGATACCCCCACGCCGCAGGCCATTCGCCAGCTCCTCGATCATCTGCTGCTCGGCGGCAGCGAATTCGATGTCTCGATGTATGATCTCTCACATGCCACGGACATTCGTCCGCTCGTCATCGAGACGGTCATCACGAATCTCGAACTCGATGGCATCCTCCGCCCGCTCGGCACGTTTTACGCCAGCTATCAGTTCCGCTTTCTCCAGCCCGAGCCTCGCGTTCTCTCCGGTCACAAAGCCGAGCGCCAGGCCTTCCTGCGCCGCCTATTCTCCGTCGGCAAACGCGGCACGAAATGGATCACGCTCAATCCCGATGAAGCCGCTGCGGCGCTCGAAGAGCCTCGCGATCGCATCATGAAAGCCCTCACCTGGCTACAAGAAGCCGGCGACATCGAGCTGAAGCCCAGCGGCAGTCGCCAGAAGTATCGCCTCAGTGAAGATGCCCACCGCCGCGATCCCAAAGAGATCACGCAAAAGATGCAGCAGCTCTTCGCCGACCGTGAACGCCGCGATGTCGAGCGTCTGCGCCAGGTCCTCGAACTCGCCGAGCATCGCGGCTGCCTCACGAAGTGGCTCTTGAACTACTTCGGCGAAACGATGGACGCCGACTGCGGCACCTGCACGAGCTGCAAAGAACGCGAAAAAGGCCTCGCGATGGATTCACCGCGCGAAATCCCTCAATCCGCCACTCCGCCCATCACCACCGAGCACGTCGCTGCCATTCATGAACTGCTGCGTGAGAAGCATCCTTCCTTGCGGAACTCTCGCCAACTCGCCCGCTTCCTGTGCGGCCTCACCAGCCCGGCGACGAGTCGCGAACGCCTCGGCCGCCATGCCAGTTTCGGCCTGCTCGACCGCATTCCCTTCGCCGATGTGCTCGCGCAGACGGCGAGCATGGTGAGGTGAGACCAGGCCGTGTTTGAAAACCATCTGGGGCACTCGAATGATGCGGCAGCGGAGTAGCCATCTCGCTCCGTCGAGTTGAGCTTGGCGCTCCTCAAAGTCCCCAGTTTACGCGTGGTGGGAATCCCCCATGCTGGCGAGAGCCGTGAGCTCATCTCGCGGAGCGAGATGGCCACTTTGCTTCGCCTGATCGTCGTCGTTGGTTTTCAAACACGCCCTAGGCATCACACATTGAAACGCCACTCGACGACGTCGCCGTCCTTCATGACGTATTCTTTGCCTTCGATGCGGAGTTTGCCTTTTTCGCGACACTTGGCGTAGGAGCCGAGTTCCACGAGGTCATGGTATGGAACGATTTCACCAGCGATGAAACCGCGTTCGAAATCACCGTGGATGACGCCAGCGGCTTGCGGGGCCTTCATGCCTTTCACGATGGTCCAGGCGCGGGTTTCCTTCTCGCCGGTGGTGAGGTAAGTCTGGAGGCCGAGGAGGTCATAGACGCCTTTGATCAGGCGGGACACACCGCTGTCCGTCACGCCGATGTCAGCGAGGTAGGCTTTGGATTCTTCCTCGCTCAAATCGATCAGCTCACTCTCGATGGCGGCACTCACGACGACGGCGCTGGCCTCGTGTGCATGCTTCACATACTCACGCACCTTGCCCACGAAGGGATGGTTGTCGGGATCGTTCGAAGCAGATGCCAGATCGTCTTCAGACACGTTGCAGGCAAAGATGCAGGGCTTCGAGCTGAGCAGGAAGAAGGACTTCACCAGCTTGCGCTCGTCATCGGTTATTTCGAGCGTCACGGCAGGCTTGCCGGCGTCGAAGTGCGGAATCAGCCTCTCACAAATGGCCACCTCGGCTTTCGCCTCCTTTTCGCCGCGTTTGGCGTTCTTTTCGGCCTTGTCCTTGCGGCGCTGGATGGCGTCCATGTCGGCGAGGATGAGCTCGGTGTTAATCACCTCAATGTCCGCCACAGGATTGATGCTGCCGCTGACGTGCGTGATGTCGCCATTTTCAAAGCAGCGCACGACGTGGACGATGGCATCCACCTCGCGGATGTGGCTGAGGAACTTGTTGCCGAGGCCTTCACCCTGGCTGGCACCTTTCACGAGGCCGGCGATGTCCACGAATTCAATCGCGGCGGGGATCAGCTTCGAGGAGCCGGAGATCTTCGAGAGCACCGCGAGGCGCTCATCCGGCACGGTCACGACGCCGGTGTTCGGCTCGATGGTGCAGAAGGGATAGTTCGCGGCCTCCGCCTTTCGGGTGCGGGTGACTGCGTTAAAGAGGGTGGATTTGCCTACATTCGGTAGGCCGACGATACCGGCTCGGAGCATAAGGGCGGCGAGACTAGGGCGGTTTGGAGAATGAGCAAGAGCCGTGTGGTGGCGTTTTGGCGGGTCATTTCGTGGCAAACAGCGCCTTCAAGAACGGTGCATCCTTAAACTGGCCGCCTTTGCCGAGGCGAACGATGACGAGCTTCTTCGAAGGCACGACGTAAAGCCGTTGCCCATAACTGCCGATGCAGGCGACGAGTTCAGCAGGGGCGGTTTTGCTCAGGCAGATGTTCCGCCAGGATTGGCTCATGAGTTTCCGCTCCATCATGGTCTCCACGTCGATCTCGCGGCCGGATTTCGAGTCGGCGGCGTGGTTGTTCCAAAAGCCGAAGGCATAGGCTTCGTTCGCTTTGTCGCCTTTCATCGCCTCCGCGAAGAAGCCATCGTCCTCGTCGAGCACCGGCTCGCCCTTTTCGAGGATCACACGGCCCATGCCGCTCCACTGGCGGGCCGTTTGCATCCAGCCCGCAGCTAGCAGCGGAGCGCCTTTGCCATCGGGAAGGTAGCGCTGGGAGCCGAGGCCGAGCGGCGAAAGTACCTCGCGCTCGAGAAACCGAGTGGGCGCTTTCTTTTTGAGTTTCCTCGCCAGCACCTCGTGAAACACCTGAAGGCTCGCAGGGCCGTAAAAGAATCTGTCGCCCGGCTGGGCGAGGCTGCGGGCCTTCAGCGCGGCGCTGGTGCGGTCCGGGTGATCGTTGTCATGCAACTCCGGCATCGGCGAGAGCCCGCTGGTGAAGTTCAGCAGATCGCGGATGACGATTTGGCTCTTCGTTTTGTCCGCCGCCCATTCCTTGATCGTATTCGCCACCGGCTCGTCGAGCTTCAAAAGACCTTCTTCGGCCGCCACGAGGGCGGTGAGGCTCCAGAAGGCCTTCGTGCCGCTGTAGATCTTCTGCGGGATGTCCTTGCCGCCGCCGTTCGAGTAGGTCTCGCGGACGATTTTGCCATTCACCTTCACGAGAAAGGCCAGACCGCCGGTTTTGACCGAGTAAGCCTCCGCAGCGGCGAAGTCCTGCGCCAGCATCCGGCATGATGTGGCGAGCAGGCAGGCAAAAAAGAGCGGGAAGGACTTCATCATGCCAAACTTTAAGCCTTGAACTTTAAACCTGAAACTCGAAACCTTGCCCCCATGCGCATCCTTCTCCTCGAAGATCAAACCAAGCTCCTCTCCTTCGCCAAAAAGGGCCTCGAAGAGCAGGGCATCCAGGTGGATGCCGTGAGCGATGGAGATGAGGCCTGGGAAATGGCCACCAGCACGCCTTATGACGCCCTCGTACTGGACATCATGGTGCCGGGCCGCGATGGGCTGAGCATCCTCCGCGGCCTGCGGGAGAAGCGGAACACCGTGCCCGTCATCCTCCTCACCGCCCGCACCACGCTGCCGGAGAAAATCGAGGGCCTGAATCTCGGCGCGGATGATTACATGACGAAGCCCTTCTTCGTCGAGGAACTCGCCGCCCGTCTGCGCACCGTGGCGCGGCGGAAAGCGGGCGAGGCCAATCACCTCATCCGCGTGGAAGATCTCGCGATGGATCTGCTGGCTCGAAAAGTGACCCGCGCCAGTGTGGAGATCGAGCTGAGCACGCGTGAGTTCGAGCTGCTGGAGCATTTGATGCGCAGCCCCGGCCGCGTCTTTGGCCGCATGCAGATTTATGAGCACGTCTGGGGCTACAACATGGACCCGGAGACCAATCTCGTGGAGGTCTATATCCAGCGTCTGCGTGCGAAGATCGATAAAGATCACGACAAGAAGCTCATCCGCACCGTGCGCGGTGTCGGTTATGCCCTCGGCGGTGCATGAAGACTGCTCCTCGTCCTCAACCGCAGCTCGACTGGCTCTACACCACGCAGCTTTTCGGCATCAAGCTCGGCCTGAACGGCGTCCAACGCCTGCTGCGTGAGCTCGGCCTGCCGCTTGCAGGGATGAAGTTCATCCATGTGGCAGGTACGAACGGCAAAGGCAGCACCTGTGCCTTCATCCATTCCATTTTGAAGCAAGCGGGCATCAACGCCGGTCTCTTCACCTCGCCGCATCTCGTTCACTTTGGCGAACGCATCCGCGATGCCGAGGGTATGATCTTGCCCGAGGAGATCGAAAGCGGTATCGCCCGTCTTCGCGACCTCGTGCGCGACTGGGACCCGCATCCGACTTTCTTCGAACTGGCCTTCGCCCTCGCCCTCGACTGGTTTGCGCAGCGCGGCCTCGAATGGATCGTGCTCGAAACCGGCCTCGGCGGCCGTCTTGATGCCACGAACGCCATCACGCCTGTCGTCAGCGTCATCACACCCATCGGCTGGGATCACATGCAGATCCTCGGGGACACACTCGCGAAGATCGCCTCCGAGAAAGCCGGCATCATTAAGGCTGGCGTGCCCTTCGTCACCCAAACTCAGGACCAGGAGGCGCTCGACGTCCTCCTCACCACCGCCCGCGAAAAAGCCGCACCTCTCACGCTCATCACCGAGCCATGCGACCTCCCACTCGGCCTCGCTGGCCCGCATCAGCGCTGGAACGCCGCACTCGCTCTCGCGGCGCTGCGTGCCGCAGGACTCGATTTGCCTCCAAGCACACTCGAAGCCGGTTTGAAGCAGGTCGAATGGCCCGCACGCTTTCAGCGGCTTCGCCCCGATGTGATCCTCGATGGGGCTCACAACCTCGACGCCGCCCGGGTGCTTGCCCAAACCTGGCGTGAGCAATTTCCCAATCAGAAGGCGACCATCGTCTTCGGTGCTGTGGCAGGCAAAGACATCACCGCCGTGCTTCATGAACTCGCTCCGCTCGCTGCGGCGTGGCACTTCACGCACTTCGATTCCCCGCGTGCGATGACCGCTGAGGAACTCAAAAGCATGCTCGGCATCTCTGACGTGCCCGTTTTCTGCCATCCGAATCTCACGGCGGCTCTCGAAGCCTCCCGAAACGATTCCCCACGTCTCATCACGGGTTCACTTTATCTCGCGGGCGAAGTGCTGGCCGCCTTTCAAAGCGAACGCGGCTCTTATCAGCGGAGCTGGCAGTGAGGCTGTGTCATTTCGAGCGAAGGTGCTCCTTGAGCAGCCGCACGACTTCCTGCACCACCTCGCGATCCTCCACACAGCCGTGACCATGCGGCACCATCTGCTCGCTCTTGGCGGTGTCGAGATGAGAACTCCAGTAGGGCACCACACCATCACCAGATTGCTCAAGCGGACCTCGGCGGCCTCGGTTCCCTATCACAGAGTGGTGGGACACGGTGGGCCTCGTTTGATCCAGACCTTTGAGGAAAGGGTGCTGCTCCGAAAGCATGCCGATGCTCACAAAAGAGAAGACACCCCACTTCGTGATCTGCGGTGAGAGGGCATCGGTGTTGCCGTAGAGGATCTGATTCACGATGGTGAGCGAATCGAGCGGGATGCGGATCAGCGAAGTGAGGCGGCGCACGATGTTCAGGCTGGCGATGGTGCTGCCGCGATGTGGTGTGGCTATAAAAATGACCCTTTCGACATAGGGCAGCGGTTTGACGAAAAGCGCGGCCGTCATGTTGGTGCGGACTTCCTCGCTCACATTCATCTGCGCGGGAGGTTTGCGGAAAATGCCGTCCCAGAGATGGCTCCCGCTATCCGTCACCTGCATGCGGCTGAGTAGCCCGCCCATGCTGTGGCCCACCAGCACCATGCGGCTCATGCCCGAGTCGTTATGATCCGGATCAAAGTGGTTTCGCGCCGCTTCGAGAGACTTGCGCAGCATGGCCGCCGCCTGCGGCACGCCCATCGCGGTGGGGTAGAGGAAGTACCACGGCTGGTATTTCTTCCGCAGCACGGGATCGGCGCAGAGGGCGTTCACCGCGTTCAGCCAGATGTGCGGATCACTCATCAGCCCGTGTACAAACACGACCGGGATGCGATTCGGATCGTAGTCATCCATGCGGTAGAGCTGGCAGTCACCGATGGCCTTTTCGGGGTAGAGCAGGCCCTGCAACGAAACGAGTCCGAAAGCCCGCCTCGACAGCGCGAGGTGTTTTGGAGCCGTGAAATGCGCTGCGAGCTGTCGTTCACCGCCGGGAGCCTCCACCGTGTCGGTGTTCAAGGTATCATGCAGGCGCAGGTGGCAGCGCCGTGAGCCATCGGGTGCCTCGGCGCTAAAGTGCATCGTGGCCGTCAGCGTATCATTGCCTCCTTTCGGTGGCAGGAAGGGCATTTCCGCCTTCACCGCCTCCGTTCTCTCCACCCGGCCTACCAACGGCACTCCTACGCCTGCTCGAACGGCCTCCGTATCTTCAGAATGAGGGACCACGCTGGGTGGCATGATGAAGTCATCGAACTTGAGTGGGGATACCCGAGGCCGCTTGGTATCTGCCTTGTCCAGCTCCACCACGAAACGCGTGCTCTTCTCCGATCGCTGAAACGCCTGCTCATTCTGCCAGTCACGCGGGCTCTGTGCCTTCGACCATGCTTTGAGGAAATCCGCCAGTGCCTGCTCATAGTTTTCTTCGGCTTGGCGGCGGTCGCGTGCTGTCCCGCGTGTCATGCCGTCCCAGCCCGCGGCCATTTGCTCCAGCTCCGAGGCCAGGTGATGCTTCTCACGTGATGTCAGCGGCTCGGTGACGCCATCGCGGCGTGATCTCGTGCTGCCGCAGGATGCCAGGAAAAGAAGGCTGAGGCTCCAACCGAGACTGGAAAGCCTCATGGAGTCTTCTTTGGCTCCTCAAGCACCTTGAGCTTCACATTTCGGATCGCCGCCGTCGTCGCATAGGTGGTGAACGAGAGTGGCAGGTAGCTTTCGATGGGGCCCGGGCGCACGTTGACTTTTTTATCCTTCAGATCTTGGTCGATGAGGTGCTTGTCATCGATCCAGACGCTGAGGTTTTCCGGCGTCACACGCACCTTCACCGCATACCATTTGTTGTCCTCGTAGCGGACGAAGTTGCTCGTGCTGTTCTCGCTCGCGTCGAGATTGTCGATGTTGGAAATGCCCGTCACCGCGCCGCCCCAGCCACCGCACACCAGCGTGGCGCAGGTCTTCACGCTGCCCACGGGAAAGGTCAGCCCGCAGAAGAAGTCCACGCCTTCGAGCCGCTTTGCCTCCAGCGAGATCTCGTAGTTCGTCATCGGCAGAGAGGCTGCCTTTTTATAGACCGCACCACTGATGCTATCCCCCTGATTGATGATCATGAGACCGCCTTCCAGTTCCACCGCGCCACTGGCACCGATATCGACAGACTCCCAGTCATTGAGTGATTTGCCGTCGAATAGAACGATCTCCGTCGCTGGCGAGACCTCTTCTTTCTTCGTCTCGGGTTTCGACGGCTCCGCTGCGGGCATCATCGAGGCACCGCAAAGCATGGCGAATAACAGAATCGAGGTCGTTTTCATAAAGCGCCGCCATCCTCCACATCGCCCCGCAGCGGTCAAGCCTTCTCGTGGCCGCTGAGCGGACGATTTGTGGCTTAGTGGGAGCCTTCCAGCTTCACGTTGTCGATGAAGAACGCGGTCTTCGTCGTGCCGAGGGCGCTGAAGAGGAGGTAGGTGGCGGTGTCCCAGGTTGGTTTGCAGGGGATCGCTTCCATCTTGGTTTTGGTGCCGTCCTGCCGGGTGAGCGTGACGTCATACTTGGCGGCTCCGGTGGTGGCGGTGATTTCAATGCGCAGCCATTCGCCGGGTTTCACGTCGGCAAGTTTCTGGTTGGCGGTGTTGTTGGCGACGAGGGTGCCTTTTTGCCAGCGTAGATACGGGCCAGCGGCGAACTCGCCACCTTTGTTACGCATCTCGAAGAACCAGTCGGCTCCGGGCTGGGCCATGATGTCGAAGCTGACGTGGTAGGTGCCGGATTCGGCCCACTTGGGGTAGATGTCGAGCACGGGATCATAGCTGTGCTTCAAGTCGGGGGCGTCCTGTACTTTGAGGCTGCGTTTGGACGCTCCGCCGAAGGGCGAGCCGGTTTCGTTGGTCACGCCGATGCTCTCGCCTTTGTTCTCGGTGGAGTATTTGGCGTTGCGAATGCCGAGCGTGCCGAGAGATGCACGCTCGAAGCTCTGATCGACCTTGTATGGCGGCGAGGGCCAGGGTTTGGCGTCGGTTTGCCACGTTGGATAGTCGTGACCCTTCGCGGCGAGTTCATGCCACTTTGCGTCGGTTTTGCGGACTCCGGCCAAAGTGAGGTCCCAGGGCTTGAAACCGAGCTTTTCGGCCGGAGAACCGGGTTTGAGGCGGAAGTCGCGTTTCGCGATGTTTTCGAATTGGGGATCAGCAAACTGGCTTTCGCGGTCGCGGCCCATCTTGCGCCATTCTTCCCAGGTGAAGTGGCTTTTGGTGAGTTTCGCGGGGATTTTGCCATCGGTGGGCCAGTAGAGGTTTTTGCGGAAGATGAGGCTGTCCTTCGGATCGCCGCGATCAATCTTGTCGAAGAACTTCCAGTTCCACTCGCCGCCATCGAGCAACGGCGACGCGGGGTCCCACACGACGATGTTGTTCAGGTAACGGAAGCGCAGGCGTGCCTCGTTGCGTGAGGCCTGAATCTGCGCGGAGTTGCCAAAGGCGAAGATGTTGTTCCGCACGGTGTTGAAGTAGCCGTAGTGCTGATGGAAGCCCGCGTTCCAGGTGTCGTGTACGAGGTTGTTCTCCATCAGCGTGTCGGTGGCACCTTCGTCATTGTAGAGACCCCAACCGCCGTAGCGATGGCTGGCGATGTGGTGGACGTGATTGCCGCGAATGATCGTGCCCGGCGAGGTGCCGAGGCCGTAAAAGCCGCCCATGTCGCTGAGGTAAGCCCAGCCGAGATGATGGATGTGATTGTTCTCCACCAGCGTCTGACGCGAGGCCGTGTCGCCATAGCCCCAGTTCCATCCGGCGCTGATGCCGGTGTAATAAAAGTCGCCGATGTCGCAATGCGTGACCGCGCAGTGCTGCGTGTGCGTGAAGACTACGCCGCAAGCGCTTGGATGCAGGCGGCCGCCGTGCTGGATGATGCAGTCATCGACGACGATGTGATGATTCACGCGCTCTTCATTGGGCCGGGCCGTTTCGCCGACATACACGCCGCCGCCGCCGAGGTCGTGGAGGTGGCAATGCTTCACGGAGGAATCCGCGCAGCCGTTTTTGAACCAGATGCCGTGCAGGCCGGTGTGCGCGATCTCGCAGTTCGCGAAGTGAATGCCGCGTGAGTTCTCGATCTCGATGCAGCCAACGCTCGTCGTCGCGGCCTGACCGTCGGGCAAGCCAACCGCCGGATACAAATGCTGGCTGTATTGAAGGGAGATGCCTTCAAAGCGCACGTCGTGAGCGCCTTTCATGACGATGAACTTTGTCACCACTGGTGCGATGACTTCGGCTTTCGTCATATCCTCGCCAGGCAGCGGCAGGTAAAGCACCTCGCCCTTCGCCTTGTCGAGAAACCACTCGCCCGGCGCATCCAATGCGGCGCGGTAGTTCTCCATCCAGAAGCGCTGATCCGGCTCGAACTCGACGAAGGGATACCTCGCCCGGCCTTTGATCTGCACGGCGAGCGCTTCATCTTTCAACGCCTTGATGCGGCACTGCCCCACGGCCCAGGCATGCGTCACGGTGAGCAAAACATCGTCGCGCTCGGCCTGCGGTATAGCTTTAAGCGCATTAAACTGCTCATTCGGAATGCTGAAGGCGTGGAAGTTCATGTTCTCCTTCAAATCCGGGAAGACACCCGCTCCGACTGCCTCGGTGATGTGGTGGTAGCCTTTGTTTGGCGAACGAGCCAGCGTGGCGCGGCGGCCATTGATCCAGAGCTGCTCAAACTTCCACGCCTTGTCCGGCAGCGTGGCTTTCCACATTGCGCCCTCTTTGACCCAGCCGGTGATCGGCTTGCCAGCCATGAAGATTGCGTTCTTGCCGCTCCATGTCACCTGCGAGTCGTCCTGGCCGAGGGTGATGGTTTCCGTGATCGGATGCACGCCATCCTCGATGATGATGCGCACGGGTTTCGGAGCCTTGCGAGCTTGTTCGAGCACCGCGGGGAGGTTGCCGGGCTTCAAAACGAGGTCGGCGGCAAACAGCGAAGAATATAGAGCAAAAAATATGGCGAGTCGGATCATGCGAACTCGATTTGGCCTCCAAACCCGACGTTCGCAACATCGTGCGCTGAAACAATCTTGCCGTGCTAAGGTTTTTTCGTTCCCATCGTCTTCATCGCCACATCGAGGACGATGCGGAAGCCGGAGTTGGCTTGGGCGCGGCCGGGGTGGATGCCGAAGTGGAAGTCGGGGCGGGCTTGGCGGGCATTGCCAGTGGTCCAGGAGCCGCCACGCAGGCCGTAGAGGACGACGTTGCCCTCACCCACGCTGTCGGGCGCGGGCGTGTCCACCCATTCGGCGACGTTGCCAAAGAGGTCGTAGAGGCCGAGGGCGTTCGCTTTGAAACTGCCGACGGGTGCGGTGCGGGGGAAAGGATCGCGGCGATGGAAAAAGGGCGAGCCTTCGGGCCAGGGCTGCACTTCGCTGGCCTCGATGCCTCCGAAGTTTGCGAGCGCGGCGGGGTCTTCGCGTTGCCAGTCAGTGGTGTCGAGCGCGGCGAGTTCATTCCACTCGTTCTCGCGGGGCAGGCGGTAGGCTTGTTCTTTGGTGAGGCGGCCTTCCTGTCGCTCTTTCCAGGTGAGCCAGGCGCAGAAAAGCCGTGCTTCGATGAGATCGACGCCAGTGACGGGATGATCGGGTGTTTGCGGAAAGCCGGGTGTGTCCCAGGTGGTGAGTTTTTCGCTGCGCTCGGATTTGGTCTCGCGCCCTTTGGTGAAGCCGCGGATTTGTTTTCGCGGGTTGGCGAGTCCGATGCGCCAGTCGGGCAGCACGGCGTTTTCGGCTTCGCTGAAAGCGATGTAGTCACGCACTCGCGTCTCATACACGCTGATGAGCAGCTTGCGCTTCGGCAGCGGGACAAACTTCATGCCGAGGCTGTTCTCCCAGGGCTTTTCTTGGGAGGCGGAGGCCGGTTGGGCGAAAACGGGCTTCGCGGGCTGAAAGTGCCGCGACATGGCAAACCATGCGCCGAGAGCTCCACCGAGCCCAAGGACGACGAATGCGGCGGCGACGGCAAAAACGAGTCGTGAGCGCTTTTTCCGCGAAGCATGTCGCGTGGCGATTTTTCGCACGCTGGTGGCCAGATCGGCCACGGAGGCGGTGCGGCGCTGCGGATCATCGGCGAGGGCTTCGGCGAGGATGGTGTCGATGCGCTTGTCGATGTCGATACGTTGCGAAAGCGGCGTGTATTGGCCCATGGGCACCGCGCCGCAGAGCAGCTCGTAAAGCAGCACGCCGAGCGCATACACATCGCTGCGTTGATCGGCCACTCCGGCCTGTCGGGTGACTTCGGGGGCGATGTAGTAGGGCGTGCCAAAGGTGTCGCGCGTCTGCGTGAAGCCATACCAGTGCGAATCGTCCACGAGCGTCTTCGCGAGGCCGAAGTCGGCGATCTTCACGGTGCCGTCACTGCCGACGAGGATGTTCGCGGGCTTGATGTCGCGATGCACGATGCCGCGCTCATGCGCATGGGCGATGCCGGTGCAGACTTTGTCGTAGATTTCAAAAGCCTTCGCGGCTTCGAGTCGCTGCGCTTTGAGCAGTCGGCGCAGATCGCAGCCGTCGATGAACTCGCTGACGAGGTAGTGTCGGCCATCGGTGGTCTCGCCTTGATCGAGCACGCGGACGACGTTTTCATGACTGAGCTGCGCCATGGCGCTGACTTCGTTTTCAAAGCGTGCCGTGACCTCGGGATCGCGTGTGAGACGGCCTGCAACGACCTTGATGGCGACGGTTTGGCCATCGTGAAGGCGTTTTGCTCGATAAACCTCGCCCATGCCGCCGCCGCCGATGAGTTCGTGGACTTCGTAGCCGTCGATTTGCAGTGCGACGGCTTCTTTTTCCGCCGCAGGCTCGTCGAGCAAGTCCAGAAGGCCGCTCTTCATGCTGCGAGCCACGCAGGACGGACACAGGCCATTCACGAGGAGATTTTCCTCCTGCGTGGAACCGCAACTGGGACAGGCGATGCTCATGCGACTTCTCCGAGGACGGAAAGCAGGTAGCGCAGCTCGGTTTCGACATCGCCGCCGGTTTCGAGCGTGGAGGCGACCTCGGAGCGCAGTTCATCGGCGAGGCGTTTCCTCGCGCGGTGCATTTCGATTTTCACATGGCCTTCGGTCATGCCAAGAGCAGCCCCGATCTCGGCGTAAGGTTTCAACAATTCGGGATTCGCGAGTCCGCTCTTGAGCGCATCGAAGAGCGGCGTGCGGCCGCGTTCCTCAAAATGCATGGCCATGCGGTCCATGGAGCGGCGCAGCACGGACCAAGCCCAGCGGCGGTCGAACCACGCGTCCGCCACATCCGGCGCGGCGGCCACGTCAAAGGACTCCATCTCATCCATCGACACGACGGCCTGCCCGCCACCGCGTTTTTGCCGTGCGGCATCGCGGCGGGCATTCGAGAGATGATTGCGCACCGCCTGCATCATGTAGCTGCGCAGTTTGCCACGCTCAGGAGCGACCTTGTGGAGATCGCCCTTCGTGATGAATTCCGATAAAAACTCCTGCGTGAAGTCCCGCGCCTCCTCGCGCTCGCATCCCAGCGCCCGCAGGTAAGTGTAAATCGCCGGCCAGTAGGCTTTGCAGATGTCCTCCAGCGCCTCGCGAGACTCCGGCGCTTCCGTTTGAGCGGTGAGCACTTGAGTCCAGGCAGTGGCAGGAAAAGGAGCGCGGGAGGGCATGACGCCGCCAGTGTGAGGAGAGCGCGTGAAACTGCAAGCACCCGGACTGCGGCAGCCTGCTGCCGCTTGGCGTAGGCAGCCCTGCTGCCGGGTGTGGTGGGTGGGTGTCATTTGGCCTTTGCGCCAGCAGGGCTGGCTCCCGCGAGCGGCAGCAGGGCTGCCGCAGTCCAGTCTGGGGGGCATAGTCGGGGTTCACTTTTTGTGTGATTGGTGATACAGAGTGAACTGATGAATGACTCGATCATACTTCCGAGTGATGACGATGTGGCCAAGGGCACATGCTTATGGCCGCATGCGCCGCCGCACCGGCTCACTCAGGCGGGTGTGTATTTTGTGACGGCACGCACCTATGAGCGGAGGCACTGGCTACACACGCCGGAGCGGCGGGATTGGTTCCTTCAGATGCTCTTTGATGGCATGGCTGAGTGTGGATGGAAACTGGAGGCCTGGGCAGTGCTATCGAATCACTATCATTTCGTGGCACATAGTCCGGCGGGAGATGCCACGACACTTTCGCCGATGATTAAAAAGCTGCACAGCCTGGCGACGAAGCGACTCAATCGAGAGGATGAGACGCCGGGGAGATCGCGACTGTGGCAGAATTACTTTGAGAAGCATCTCACGACTCAGGAGGGCTATTTGGCTCGTTTGAATTATGTGCATCAAAATCCCAAGCATCATGGGCTGGTGCCATTGGCGTCGCACTGGAAGTGGTGCAGTGCGCATGCTTTCAAACAGGAGGTGACGACAGCATGGCTGAAAACGGTGATGAGTTTCAAGTTCGACCTTATTGCGAAAGAGGATGGTGAGTGAGAGCACCTGGACTGCGGCAGCCTGCTGCCGCTTGGCGTAGGCAGCCTTGCTGCCGGGGTGCTTGTAGGGTGTTATTTGACCTTTGCGCCAGCAGGGCTGGCTCCCGCGAGCGGCAGCAGGCTGCCGCAGACCGGGTTATTGTGCCTGCACGCGGAAGAAGGCGGTGTTGCCGGGCACGGTGAACTGGAACTCCAGCTTGCCCTGGCCATTGATGATGCACTGCGGGGCGGTCATGGGGAGGGCGGTGAAGCTGGTG
>JBILVU010000235.1:0-5525 GCA_044370285.1 Prosthecobacter sp. | reverse complement strand
AGTTTCAAGTCCATCTTGAAGCCACTCGAGCCTTTCAAGAAGCAGATGCTCATCCTCCACGGCATCGCCAACAAGGTGCGTGGCGACGGTGATAGCCACATGCGCGGCATGAGCTGCCTGCTGACCTGCGATGAACTCATGAAGGGCAACATCATGGGCGGCGGCGGCAATCCGGCCGGATGGGCCAGCAGCATCTCCATCGACCAGGAGATCAAAAACTTCCTCCAGAGCCGGAAGGAGACCAAAACGCGTTTTGGTTCCCTCGAGTTCGGCGTGGCCGTTCCGGATCGTGCGGACCCGTGGACACGCATGAGCTACGCAGGTGGAAACCAGCCCGTAGCCCCCATTGACGACCCCCATCAGGTGCTGAAGAAGGTGTACGGCAAGATGAAGGACAAGGAGAGCCTCGTCAGTATTCTCGACGATGTGCGCGAAGATTTGAAACGCGTTTCCTCGAAGCTCAGCGCCCGCGACAAGGCGCTGCTCGACCAGCACATGACGCTCGTGCGCAGCCTCGAGCAGGATTTGGCCGATGCGGACAAGATCGGCAAGCTCACGCATCCCGTGCCCGCCGTCGATCCCAGCATTGAGCTAGTGAACGACAACACGCCGCAAATCAGCCGCATCCAGATCGACCTGCTCGTCAACTCGCTGGCCAACGACATGGCCCGCATCGGCACGCTGCAATACATGCGCAGCGTCGGCATGGCGCAGATGCGCTGGCTGGGCGTCGAGGAAGGTCACCACAGCCTCTCGCATGATCCCGACGACAAAAAAGACAGCTACGAGAAGCTCATGAAGATCAACACCTGGTTCGCCGGCGAGTTCGCTTATCTCGCGAAGCGCCTCAGCGAGACTCCCGAGCCCGCGGGCGATGGCTCCATGCTCGACAACACGATGCTTGTGTGGACCAACGAGCTCGGCAAAGGCAATTCGCACACGCTCGACAACATCCCCTACGTCATGCTCGGCGGCGGTTTCGGCTTTAAGATGGGCCGCAGTCTCAAATTCGACAAAGCTGCGCACAACCGTCTCTGGATGTCCGTCGCCCAGGCGATGGGCCACGAGTTGAAAACCTTCGGCAAGGCTGAGCTGTGCGAGGGCGGTGCGCTTAGTCTCGCATGATTGGTGACATGGCGGCGTTTAGCGTCGATGCGCACGCTCTTGTTTCTCCTCGCCGCCGTCGGGCTGCACGCCGCTTCACGCCCGAACATCCTCCTGCTGATCGCGGACAATTGGTCCTATGAGCACGCTGGGGCGAACGGCTGCGAAGCGGTGAAGACGCCGGTGTTTGATCGGATCGCGAGGGAATGGATGAGCTTCGCGAACACCTTCTGCCCCGTGCCCTCATGCTCGCCCACGCGTTCCTGTTTGCTCACTGGCCGCGTGGCGCATCAGTTGGAGGACATGGCGAGCTTGTGGAGCAAGTTTCATCCGAAGTTTCGCGTGTTCACCGATGCCTTGAACGAGGGTGGCTACCACACTGGGTTCTCTGGCAAAGGCTGGTCGCCGGGCAATCACAAGGATCATGGCCGTGAGCTCAATCCCGTAGGCAGGCAGTATTCCGATTTCGCCAGCTTCCTAGAGGCTCGAAAGGACAAAAAACGCCCTTCTTCTTCTGGTTTGGCAGCACACACACGGCTTTGCATAGCTTCAAGAAAGTCGATGGAATCGCTGCGGGCATCGACATCACGAAAATCCGCGTGCCTGCCTATCTGCCGGACACGCCGGAAGTGCGTCGCGAGATCGCTGCCTACCTCGCTGCGGCACAGGAGATGGACACGGCGTTCGGTGAAGCCGTCGCGATGCTCGAAAAGGTCGGCGAGCTCAACAACACCGTCGTCATCTACACCAGCGACAACGGATGGCAGATGCCACGCGGCCTCGCGAACTGCCACGACAGCGGCTCGCATGTGCCGTTGGCCGTGCGCTGGCCTGGCAAGGTCAAGCCGGGACAACGCAGCGATGCCTTCATCACCCTAACCGATCTCGCCGCCACATTTCTCGATATTGCTCAGGTCCCGAAGTGGCCCGAGATGACCTCTCGCAGTTTCCTTGATGTGCTCACCGGGCAAAGCGATGGCAAAGACCGCGCCCAGGTCTTCCTCGAACGCGAGCGCCACGCCAACGTGCGCAGTGGCGATGCCAGTTACCCATGCCGTGCCGTGCGCACCGCTGACTTCCTCTACATCCGCAACTTCCGCCCCGATCGTTGGCCTGCGGGCGATCCCGTGCTGCACTTTGCCGTCGGCCCCTTTGGCGATGTCGATGGCACCATCACGAAGCAACTCATCCTCGATCAGCGCGACGCCCCCGCGATGAAGCCCTTCTTTGACATCAACTTCGCCAAACGCCCCGCTGAAGAACTCTACGGCCTCCGCCGTGATCCTGATCAGGTCAAAAACCTCGCCGCAGATCCCGCGATGGCCGAAATGAAGTCCAAGCTATCGGATCGCGTGGACGCTTGGATGCGCGAGACCGCCGATCCGCGTGTCGATCCTGCCTTTGATGCGTGGGACAAGTATCCGTATTTCGGTGGTAGGGCGAAAACGGAGAAGTGAGGTGTGCTTTGTTTGTCCCGCTGGAGTTTTCTCTTGCCGCGAAATCGCCTGACTTGGTATTCACACGGCATGCGTCTGATCTGGCTTCTTTTTCTCGCCACTCCCGCTCTCGCTCGTGAATGGACGCGGGAGAGTGGCACCGCCATGAAGTTTCAGGCCGAACTGCGCGGCATTGACGGACCGAATGTGATGCTGCAGGCGGCGGATGGACGCACCGCGGCGTTTCCGCTCGCTCAGTTCTCGGTGGCAGACCGCCAGTTCGTGGCGGCACGTCTTCCGGGGCTGGTGCTCAATGCGATGCCGCCTTTGAATGTCGGCCAAAAGGCTGGGGCAGGCTGGGGGCGGCCGCTTTCCGCTGATCCGGCGGATTGTGCGGTCGCCGAGACGAGCGATGGCTTTTACTCGAAGCACTTCGCCTTCAAGACGGCCGAGAAAATGCCGCCATCGACGCAGCGTGATCTCGCGGAGGCATGTGAGGTGATGCACGAGCTTTTCCGCGTGGCTCCTTGGGGAGTTTTGGCCAGGCCGAAGCATGATGGCCGCTTCCAGATCATGCTGCTGCCGCAGAGTGAGATCGATACGAACCGAAACATCTTCGATGAAGACGGCACGCTACGCATTCCCTTCGGTGCCGCCGGTTTGGAGAAGATCGGTGGTGAATGGGTGCGTGATGAGCAGCCCGGCGCAGGCCGTCATTTGAAGGAATACCTCGCCTACATGCTCCAGCGGGATGTCATCGGGCTTGTGCCGCCATGGCTGCCGGATGCGCTGGCGGATTGCCTCGCGGAGATTCCTACGGTGGGCGGCACGGCTTGGTGCTCGGAGGTGCCAGCCAAGCTACAATCTCTCTCGAAGCCCAGCGCAGCGCAGGTGGAGGCGCTCTTCACACCTGCCGAACGCGAATCGTATCCCAAAGAGCATGCTCTCGCGGTCGCCCACTACTTCACGCGGCTCGCCGATGGTCGCCGGGCTCAGCAGATCACGAAGATGCTACGTCAGGCGATGGAGGATCGCCCGAAGTGGGACAGCTTTGACATCGAGATCAAAAAGTATCACGCCGATTGGGAGGAACTCAAAAAGCTGCCTGGTGCGGAGAAACTCGAAGATGGAAGCTACCGCTTTCCATCCGGCACGCATGTGCCCGAAGCACCGAAGCCGCCGCATGAGTTTGATAATGGCGACGAACTGCCCTGGCTGCTCCTCCCAGTGCTCTTGGAGCAAAAGAAGCCTTCTGAAGCCGCCGCCGAAATCTCCGCCCAACTCGCGAAATCATGAGAACGAGCCTATTTTGCCTTCTGCTAGCCGGCGCGGCCTTTTCCGCCGAGATGCGCCCGTGGACGGATGCGCAGGGAAACCAGACGCAGGCTGTTTTGCGTGGCTTTGATGGCGGCGAGGTGCTTTTGCAGAATGCAGCAGGCAAGACCCTGCGTGTTCCAATCAAGAACCTCTCTGCCGACGATCAAAGCTACGTCGTGCTGAACATCACCACGCTCGTCGATCCTTCCTTCGCGGCTCCGACGGTCTCGCCGACGTCTGCTTCCCCCATTCTGACCAAATCGAACTGGCCCGCCTCGCTCACTGCACCGGATGGCCTCACGAACGCCGACTACGTGGAGCAAAAATCAAAGACTGGCAACCACCTCTACCGTTCGAGGCGCTTCGAGTATGTGCTGAACGCGCAGGAAAAGCTGAACCCTGTCGTGATGAAGGAAGTGGCCCGCGTCTTTGAGGGCACTTACGAGATGCTCAGCCAGAGCCCCTTTGGCGTGCAGGCGCAGCCGGTGGACGGCTACTTCCGTGCCCAGCTTTATCAGACGATGCAGATGTACCATGCCGCTGGCGGTCCGATGGGCAGCGGCGGCGTTTACAAACGAGACGAGCGTGTCTTCAAAGTGCCGCTCGAAAGCCTCGGCCTCAAACTCGGCACCAACGGCTATGTGCGGGATGACAATTTCGAGCTCAAAACGCTCGTGCACGAGATCACGCACATGATGATGCACGACATCCTACCCCTGCTGCCACGCTGGCTCATCGAAGGCAGTGCCGAGTATGTGGAGTGCATCCCGTATAAAGCCGGCACCTTCCGCCACAGTGATCTGCTCACCAGCGTGCGTCGTTACAACAAAGATCGGCTCAGCGGCAAATACCGCTTCAGCGGCCCGCCATTGGACGAGCTGCAACGCATCATTCAGGTGCCCATCGCACTCAGAGAAGGCAGCGTCCCTTTCAAATGGATCATGCCCGGTGACGGCGTGCCGATGGTGGGCTTTTATCACAGCGCCATGCTGATGACGTATTATTTCATGCACCTCGATGGCGATGGCAAAGGCACACGTCTGCTGAAATTCCTCGAAGCCGTGCGTGCCGAGCAGCCGAAGCACACCGCCTTTGTGAAGGAGTTTGAAGCCTGGCGCATCGCGATGGAGGAATTCTCAAAGAAGCCGGAGGTCAAAAAACTGCCTGATGGCCGCATCGAATTCCCCAGCTACCTCAAACCGCCTCAGGAACCCCAACCCCCACATCCCGATTACCTCACCGAGCGCCTCGGCCACATCCACATCGGCATTCTGTTTGATGGCCGGAAGGAAGAAGACCTCGCACGCGAAGCCATTGAAGCCTTGCGGAAGGTCGGACTCGAAGCGGCGAGGTAATTGAGTGCCATTTGGCGACCCACTTCAACTTCACTTCATCCCCTCATGCCAGACTCAAATCCATACACTCCGCCCCAAGCCAGCATACTGGCGCAGCTGCGTCCTCGCGGGGCGACGAAGCTCGCCAAAATGGGTGCTTGGTTGCAACTAGCCCCTGTTCTCGGTGTGCTGGGAGCGGTCTGGTCGCTCAAAGCTGCCTTTGCCGAGCTTGGCAAGGGCGGCGCTTCGGATGTCGGAGAGCTGAGTGCTCGCATTGGTGAGTTGCTTGTTCTGGTTACACCGACGTTTTTGTTGGGGGCTGTCGGTTGTGTCA
>JBILVU010000111.1:0-18777 GCA_044370285.1 Prosthecobacter sp. | reverse complement strand
CTCGCCGCGTGCGCGGTGTGGGACGTGAAGCTTCCAGTTTTGCCAGCGCATGGCGGGATCGGCTTTCTCGGAGTTCACTTTCCAGAATAGCGGCTGCGTGCGGACGTGGACGCCGCCGAGGAAGGCGGCGGAGACGTCTTCGCCATCGAAGTCAGTCGCGTTGAAGGTCACGCCGGTGATAGCACACAGGGTCGGCAGCCAGTCGGTGCCGCTGAGCACGGATTGAGCGTCCACGCGGCCTGCGGGCACTTTTCCCGGCCAACGAACGATGAAGGGCACGCGCACGCCGCCTTCGTAGTCGCCATGTTTTCCGCCACGGACCTCGGGACCAGCGTAACCGAGCAGATGATGCGAGAGTCGGGCCTTTTCAGGAGAAAGCGGCTTCTTGGCGGCATTCGCAGCAGTCCGCTCGCGCAGCACATCCTGCGGCGATGACGGGCCTTGGTCGCTGTTGAAGACAACGAGGGTGTTTTCAGTGAGTTTGAGTTCATCGAGCTTTGCCAGCAGACGTCCGATGTCCTGATCCATGGAGAAAGCCTCGCCCTGGAAGCGCCGCATGGAGTCATCCACATCGCCACCGTGTTTTCGCACTGCGGCAAACTTCTCGCGCTGGTAGTCGGAGAAGTCGGCGTCCTTCACCTTCAGGCTAGCGAACTCATCCACAAAGCGCTGCTGCGGCTGGATGGGATGATGCGTGATGTGGCCCCACACATTCATGTAGAAGGGCACGTCCTTGTGCTTCTCCAGAAAGGCGATGGCGTTGTCGTAGAGCCGCGTGTCCTTGCCGCCATCGACGGGCTTTGGAGCCGCGTTTTCCTCGTCGGAGCCGATCACGTCGATGCCATACGTTCCAGGCGTCTCGCTCGGCCCAATGTGCCATTTGCCGAAGTGGCCCGTGGCGTAACCGGCCTTCTTCATCAACTCCGTGACCGTCACGCGATCCCCAAAGCCAAAGCTAGCCGGATACTTCGCAAAGGTCGCCGGCCGTTTGCCCGTCATCAGGCCCGTGCGTGCCGGGCAGCAGGTCACGCCCGTGGCATAGAACTGGGTGAACCGCGTGCCCTCCCGCGCGAGGCGGTCGATGTTCGGCGTCTTCGCATACGGATGCCCATAGCAAGCCGGATCACCCCAGCCGTAGTCGTCCGCGAGGATGAAGATGATGTTTGGCCTCGATGCCGCATGCAGCGAGCCGACGAACCAAAGCGAGAGAAGGCAAAGCAGGCGATTCATGGGAATGCTGAACGCGAAGATGGCACGTGGCTTTCGGGCTTCCTCTTGTCCTCCAGACGCTTGGAACTCCGAAGAGAAGCACAAACATCACGAGAAACGCGTATGGATGGATCCCTTCATGCGACTTCTGCTCTTCCTTGCCATTACGACGGCTCTCCAGGCCGCGAAGCCCTTCGTGCCCAACCTTGGCCCGGATTTGCCGACGATCACGGTGAGCTGTGGTGAGGTGTCGCTGCTGTTGAGGCAGGCTTCGCAGTGGACGCCGGGGCGCATCGACTTCCGCGGGCAAGCAATGACCACGGAGCGCAGCGCCTATGGCACGGTGTTTTCGTTTCCCGATTGTGGCTTCATCGGCACGGCGCATCTCGAAAACGAGCCTGAGCCGCTGCAATCGCTGGTCTTCATCCTCGATGGCAAACCGGTCGAAAAGCCCGAAGCCGTGTTGAAGGGCCAAAGCTTCCGTTTTGAGCGCAAATCACGCATCCGCGACTTCGAACTCAGCTGCATCGTTGAGCTGAAAAACAACCAACTCCACGAAACGACCACCGTTCGCACGGCGAAGGCCGTTCCGCTGAAGCTCGTGTATCATTTCATGCATGCGTGGGCACCGAGCGTGTCCGCTTTTTGTGCCGGAACGGATGCCGAGCCTGCCCAAAGGCTCTCCGGCCCTTTGAACGATGGCGATGACACGGCGCGGAAGTTTTTCATCAACCAGCGCATCGACTGGATGGCGGTGTTTGAGCCGAAGAGCGGTCAGTTCGGCGTTTCGCGGCTGCTTTCCGCTCCCGAACTAGGCGGGCACATGGCGATGATCTGGAATGTGCCGAGCTCCTACCGCAAATTTTACCTGAAGTGCTTCACCAATGCCACGGTGCCTGCTGGCTTTGAAGGCACCTGGCGCATGGTGACGGCGTTTGGAGCCAGCGATGCCGCAGGCTGGGAAAAAGCGGCTCGTGAGCTGGTGCAGGCGTTGAAGTGAGACGTGGCTACTTCCGCCGCACTTCCTGCACGTCGAGGGCGGTGAGCTTCCACTCGCCATTCATGGGCTGGACGGTGAGTTTGGCTTTGTAGCCGTTGTAGCGTGGATGGGCATGGCCCCAGTGGCCCACGTTGCCGAGCACGCTCCAGGTGCATTCGGCGATGAAACCGCCGCTCTCGGGATGCGGGCTGACTTTGTCCACCGTGGCTTCAAAATCGGTGATGAGCACGCGGGTGCCCTCGCGGCCATCGAGGGTGAGGGCGGTGATGGTTTCGAGGTAGAGCTTTCGCAGCAGTTCGCCATCCACGCTGCGGGCCAGCACATCATACACGCGAGATTCGATGCGATGATCAAAGGCGCGATAGACATTCCGCAGCAGTGGCGCGGTGATTTTTTGCGCCTCGGCGGTCTCGGTGATGGTGGGGGCGGACTCGCCCCGCTGGAGGGTGATGGTGAGAAGCTTCGAGAAGAGCACGAGGCCAAAGAGCCACACGCCGAAGTAGGGCAGACCTCCACCGGGCAGGCGGTAATCGCGATGCCAGATGTACCAGTAGAAGGCGAGGCCGGCGATGATCCAGACGATGCCGCCCACCGGCACGCGGATGGGCTGCGCGGGATCAAAGGTGGGCACGGCGGCGAGCGGCGAGGGGCGCAGGCGACCTTTGTTCATCCACTGAATGCGCTTGGTGACGCTGTTGGCGATGATCTTTTCGCTCTGCGTGCCGAAGAGCACGGTGACGGGCAGTTCCTTGAGCTCATTGATCCAGCCTTTCCACATCACCTCGACCTGATCCGGCGTTTCATTCGTGGTGAATTGCCAGACAAAGCCGAGCATGCATTGATCGAAGGCCAGCTCCTCCTTTTCCTGCATCGGGATGGTGGCTCCGGGTTTGCCTTTCACAAAGAAGGCAGCGGGCGGTGTGTAGGGCAGACGGCTTTCGTTCGTCGTGAGCGAGCACCAGTCGGCGGCGAGCTTTTCCGCATCGGCGATGATTTGAGCCTGCTTTTCGGGTGTCAAAGTCGGCGGCAGGTTGGTTTCATCTGGGGTGAGCCATTTGAAGACGGCCTGCATGTCGAAGAGCGCCTCCACGCGGGTCTGGTAAGGCTCAACGTAGAGATAGATCTGCGCCACGTGGCCGGTGAGGACCACGCCAGCCGTTGGAGCGGGCGGCGTGGCGGTGGCTGCCGGAGGCGTGGCGGGCGCAGGCTGCGGCGCATTGCTCAGATCAAAAGGCAGCGCCACGCGGTCGATCTGCACCTGGGCAACGGCTGCCGATGTGAGCAGGCACGTGATGGCGAGCATCACGAGGCGGCAGGAGCGGAGCAAAGACAGGTGGAGAGGCATTCGTGCGGACATGAGCAGGTGAATCACAGCGCCCAGGGCTTGCGCCATTCTTTGGAGAGCAGTTTCGATGCCGCCGCGTTGTCGGCGAGGGTTTCGGTCTTGGGGTCCCATTTGAGCGAGGTGCTGCCGCTGCGAAGGGCGATGTTCGCGAGATGGGAGATGCTGATGCTGCGGTGGCTGACCTCGATGGGCGTGGCGGTGGGCTTGCCGTCGTAGATGCAGGAGAGGAAGTTATCGGTGTGGTCTTTGCTCTCGTAGAGGTGGATCTCGCCGTCGCGAGCTTTGTCACGCAGGATGTCGGGGCTGCTGGCCTGGATCTTGCCACGGTTCACGTAGATCCATTTGCCGCCTTCGCCTTCGAAGAAGACGCCTACGTGGTCAAAGGCCTTCGTGGAGCCTGCTTGGGCGTTTTGGGCCTCGACTTCGGGCATGAGCTTGGACTCAGGGCTGGCCACGTGCATGACGACACCGCTTTCGTATACGCACTCGAAGCTGAACTCGGTGGCGGTGTTGTAGAGCGCGGCGAGGTCGAGCTTGCCGGTGATGTTTTTCATTTCGACGGGGCCGGTCAAATCGGTGCCCATGCCCCACTGGGCGATGTCGATGTGATGAGCGCCGAAGTCGGTGATCATGCCGCCGGAGAAGTTGAAGTTGTGACGCCAGTTCAGCGGCAGCAACGCGGGGCGGTAGTCCATCTGCTCCGCTGGGCCGAGCCACATCTCGTAGTCGAAATCAGCGGGCACGGGGGCGGTGTTGATCTGGTCTGCCATGCCGTTCCAGTTCTTGTGACCACCGGGAAGGCCGACGCGGACCTTTTGCAGCTTGCCGATGCGGCCATTGCGCACCTGCTCGCAGGCGAGGCGGAAGTACACATCGCTGCGCTGCTGGCTGCCGGTCTGCCAGGTGACGCCGGCTTTCGCTACCTCGTCGCTCATGAGGCGGCCTTCGGCGATGTTCAGCGCCAGCGGCTTCTGCCCGTAGATGTGCTTCCCTTTGCGGGCGGCATACACGGCCATGTAGGCATGCCAATGGTCGGGTGTGGAGACCTGCACGGCATCGAGGTCCTCTTTCTCCATCATCTCGCGGAAGTCAGCGTAGGCCGTGCAGCCCTTCACGGGTTTGTGCTCGGCTTTGGAATACGATTCGTCGATGATCTTGCGTCCGGCCTCGCGTCCGCCGGTTTCTTTGCCGTCGTAACCGTAGTGGCCGTATTCCTTCATCGGATCTGCCACGGCGATGACCTGGCATTTGCCATTGCTGAGAAAGCTCGGCGTCCAGTCGCCCGCGATAGTGCCCCAGCCGATGGCCCCCACGGTGATGCGCTCGGAGGGAGCCGGGCGGCCCGGTTTTCCAAACACCGACGACGGCACGATCATCGGGAAACCCAGTGCAGCGGCACTTTGGGACAAGAAACGACGGCGAGAGGAGGTGGGAACGCGGTGGAGCATGGCAAAGGGAGACGTTTTATAGCGGGGGCCTCCGAGAAAGGGAAGAACTGAAAACTGAAAATGGCGTTCCCCATGCCGCCGCGCCATGCTGCGAGCCTCCCCCGCATGCTCCTGACCGATCTCGACAACGCCATCGCCCGCACCCAGGCTCATCTGTTGAGCCTGCGGAACGACCAAGGCCACTGGGAGGGCGAACTGAGCTCCAGCGCCCTCTCCACCGCCACCGCCGTCGTGGCGCTGCGGTTCGTCGATGCCGTGAAGCATGCCGCTTTCATCGAAAAAGGCGCTACCTGGCTCCGCGAGCATCAAAACACCGACGGCGGCTGGGGCGACACGACCATCAGCAAGAGCAATCTCTCCACCACGCTGCTCTGCTGGAGTGCGCTGCATCTGGGAGAGCGGACGCCCTCGTCCGCCATCCGCTCCGCGAGCGATTGGATCACAGCTCAGACAGGCTCACTCGATCCCCAAGACATCGCGAAGGCCGTCATCGCCCGCTACGGCAAGGACAAGACCTTCAGCGTGCCCATTTTGATGCTCTGCTCGCTTTGCGGCACGCTCGGCGAGAAGCCATGGCGACACGTCATCGCGCTGCCGTTTGAACTCGCCGCCTTGCCGCGGACGTGGTTCGGCGCGGTGGGGCTGCCGGTGGTGAGTTATGCGCTGCCGGCGCTCATCGCCATCGGGCACATTCGTTTTCAAAAAGAGCCGCCCGCGTGGTGGAATCCACTCCGCTGGCTCCGGGCGCTCGCCTGGAAACGCGTGCGGCCGATGCTCCAAACGCTCCAGCCATCCAGCGGCGGTTATTTGGAGGCCACACCGCTCACCAGCTTCGTGACGATGGCTCTCGCCGGTGCGGGCGATCTCGATCATCCCTGCCTGCCGCTCGCCGTCGATTTCCTCCGCCGCAGCATGCGTGCCGACGGTGCCTGGCCCATCGACACGAATCTCGCCACCTGGGGCACGACACTCGCGGTGCGGGCTTTGGAAGGGAGCGCGGACACTCCTGTCCGCCAAGCCGTGACGGACTGGCTCCTCACCCAGCAATACCGCGAGGTGCATCCCTTCACCAACGCCGCTCCTGGTGGCTGGGCCTGGACCGATCTCCCCGGCGGCGTCCCGGATGCCGATGACACCTCGAGTGCGCTCATCGCCCTCAAAGCATTGGTTTCGGATCCACCACAGAGTTCACAGAGGAACACAGAGGACTCAAAAAATGAACCTCTGTGCCTCTCTGTGTACTCTGTGGTGAAATCGAACGTCATTCCGGCTGTCGAGTGGCTTTTGGACCTCCAAAACCGCGACGGCGGTATCCCGACCTTCTGCCGCGGCTGGGGCGCGTTGCCGTTTGATCGCTCCACGCCCGAAATCACCGCCCATGCCCTACTCGCTTGGTGGACATGGAAGGCCGAGTTGCCCGAAGAGCTCCAAACCCGCATCGAAACCGCCACCAGTCGCGCTTTGGCCTACTTGAAGAAAAACCAGGCCGCCGATGGCTCCTGGCTCCCGCTCTGGTTCGGCAACGAACACACGCCCGACGAGATGAACCCCGTTTATGGCACCGCGCAGGTTTTGAACCACCTCGGCGGCCAACTGGACCTCTCCGCACGCGCCGCCGACCTCATTCAAACCGGCCTGGGCTACCTCCGCGCCGCCCAAAAGCCCGATGGCTCCTTCGGTGGCGATCCCGCCAGCCCCGCGAGCATCGAAGAAACGGCCGTCGCCCTGCACGCCCTCTGCCTTTCTGGCTCTCCGCCCTCTGCTCTCCGCTCTCCGCTGGATTGGCTCCTCGAAGCCACCCGCCACGGCACCCACTTCCCAAGTGCCCCCATCGGCCTCTATTTTGCTCGGTTGTGGTATCATGAGCGGCTTTACCCGGTCATTTGGACCCTCCAGGCCCTCAAATCGGCCCGGCGGCGGCTGTCCGAGGCCGAATGATCGGTCCGATCGGACTGATCAGACCGATCTGCCCGAAAAAACTCTGCACCCTCTGCTCCTCCGCCCCTCTGCGGCCAACCCGAGCGTCCAAGAGCCCTCGGCTCATCTTCCCGCTTGCCTTAGAATCATTCCAATTCTAAAGCCGGAGCCGTCATGACACCCTCTGCCACCTCCCCCCGTGCCCCTTCGAAGCCCACCGGCCTCGAATGCCGCATGGCCGTCCTCGGGGCCGATGTGCGCCTCACGCCGCACCGTCGCGAGGTCTTCGACGTCCTCGCCGGCTCCACGGACCACCCCACGGCCTACGACATCCTCGACCGGGTCAAATCCCGCTCGCCCGGCATCTCCCTGGCCACGGTTTACAACTGCCTCGACCATCTTACCACCCACGGCCTCATCAAGCAGGTCCACCTCGAGCGCGGCCAGTCCCGCTACTGCGCCAATCTCCACGAGCACGTCCATTTCCACTGCGAAACCTGCGGCAAAGTCATCGACGCCCACCCGGCCACCGACTTCGACCCCGCGAAGTTCTGGAACCTCCCCAAAGGCACCCGCGTCACCCGCACCGACCTCGCCATCCATGGCACCTGCGATGCCTGCGCGGCCAAATAATCCCTCATCCCCCATCTCTCATCCCTTTCCATGTCCCTCGAAATCAAAAACCTCCACGCCCAGATCCCCGGCCGCGAAATCCTCAAAGGCCTGAACCTCACCATCTACCCCGGTGAAGTCCACGCCATCATGGGCCCGAACGGCAGCGGCAAGAGCACGCTGAGCAAGGTCCTCTGCGGCCACGAAGACTACGAAGTCACCAGCGGCGAGGTCCTCCTCGATGGCGAAAACATCCTCGACATGGCCGTCGATGCCCGCAGCCGCGCCGGACTCTTCCTTGCCTTCCAATACCCGCACGAAATCCCCGGCGTCAGCAACGCCAACTTCCTCCGCGCCTCCTTAAAAGCCCGCCTGCCGAAGGGCGAGGACATCGACGCCGTGAAGTTTTACAAGCAGCTCTACGCCCGCATGGACCAGCTCGAGATGGACCGCAGCTTCACCAGCCGCAGCGTGAATGAAGGCTTCTCCGGCGGCGAAAAGAAGCGCAACGAGATCCTGCAGCTCATGATGCTGGAGCCGAAATACGCCATCCTCGACGAAACCGACTCCGGCCTCGACATCGACGCCCTCAAGATCGTCTCCCGCGGCGTGAACGCCATGCGCAGTGAGAACCGCGGCTTCCTCGTCATCACCCACTACCAGCGCCTCTTAAATTACATCCAGCCCGACATCGTTCACGTCCTCAAAGACGGTCGCATCGTCAAAACCGGCGGCAAAGAGCTCTCCCTCGAACTTGAAGAACGCGGCTACGACTGGGTCCATGAGGAGCCAATGAAAGCAGCAGCATAAATGTCATGGATTCATTCTGGGAATATCACATTTCGAGCTTCAGCATCCGAGAAGGCATGCTGAACAAGCTCAGTATCCCGCATGATGAGATCAAAGCCTTTCTAAACGATGCTGGAGACAAAGGATGGGAGCTTGTCTCCATCACTCCCATCGAAGGAAAAAGTGAAGGTGGCACCCAAGCTCTATTCGTCACGCTGAAACGCCGCAAAGTCGGCTGAAGCGCCCAATCATAAGTCATAAATCTTAAATCATAAATCCCCATGGTCTCCGCCCCCGACTCCACCCTCGACGTCCCACCGGCCGTCGAAAACGACATCTCCGACATCCGCGTCGATAGCGTCGGCGATTTCACCTTCCCCGAGCGCAACAAGTTCGACTCCGGCTTCGGCATCACGTCGAAGACCGTCGATTACATCAGCGATGTGAAGGGCGATCCCGATTGGATCCGCGAGTTCCGTCACAAGGCGCTCAAAGTCTTCCAGGACAAGCCCATGCCCACGCATTGGGCCACGAAGGACCTCGAAAACATCCACTTCGACGAGTTCCGCTACTACCTCAGCGACGGTCAGAAGCCGAAGCGCTCCTGGGACGACGTGCCGGAGGACGTGAAGAAGACCTTCGACCGTCTCGGCATCCCCGAGCAGGAACGCAAATTCCTCGCCGGCGTCGAAGCGCAGTATGACAGCGAGGCCGCCTACTCGAACATCAAAGCCGCCGTCGCCGAGCAGGGCGTCATCTTTGTGAACAGCAGCGAAGGTCTCAAAGAGCACCCCGAGATCTTCAAGAAATGGTTCGGCAAAGTCATCCCGACTGGCGACAACAAATTCTCCGCGCTCAACAGCGCCGTGTTCAGCGGCGGCTCGTTCATCTACGTCCCGCCCGGCGTGAAGGTGAAGCACCCGCTCCAGGCCTACTTCCGCATCAACAGCGAGCAGTTCGGCCAGTTTGAGCGCACGCTCATCATCTGCGATGAAGGCAGCGAGGTCATGTACATGGAAGGCTGCACCGCGCCGAAATTTGAGACCGCCACGCTGCACAGCGCCGTTGTCGAACTCGTTGCTCTCAAGGGAGCCAAGATTCAATACGTCACCGTGCAGAACTGGAGCAGCAACGTCTTCAACCTCGTCACCAAGCGCGGCATCGCCATGGAAGACGCCGAAGTGCGCTGGATCGACTGCAACATCGGCAGCCGCCTCACCATGAAATACCCCGGCGTCATCATGAAAGGCAAACGCGCCCGTGGTGAAGTCATCAGCATCGCTTTGGCGAACAGCGGCCAGCATCAAGACACCGGCGCGAAGATGGTCCACGCCGCCGATGACACGACCAGCAACGTCATCAGCAAATCCATCTCCATTGGTGAAGGTCGCAGCACCTATCGCGGCCTCGTCCACATCCCGAAGCACCTCAAAGGCTGCAAAAACAACACCGAGTGCGACGCCCTGCTCATCAACAGCAACAGCCACACCGACACCTACCCTGCCATCAGCGTCCGCGGCAATCAACACAGCACCCAGCACGAAGCCAGCGTCAGCCAGGTCAGCGCCGACCAAATCTTCTACCTCATGCAACGCGGCCTCACCGAAGCCGAAGCGATGAGCTTGTCCGTCAACGGTTTCATCAACGACCTCGTGAAGGAGTTCCCGATGGAATACAGCGTGGAGCTGAAACGCCTCATCGACCTGGAGATGGAGGGAAGCGTCGGCTGACGCCGACATTGACGAATGAATTCCAACTAGGCTTTACTCATGAAATACGTCCCAGGAGATTTGCATGATCCATGTGTCGCTAGTTATCAGACTTTGGAGCTAGCTCGATTGAACGAGGTGCTCGCCGAAAACGGAATCGCAGACCAAGAGCTGCGTAGAGCCATCTGCGAGCAGTATTTCTTTCACGCAGGGCAATTTCTCGACATGGGCTGGTTCGAAGAAAAGGAAAGGAACTTTCATCCGGTCATCTGCTTCGAGGAAGTAAAGCCGGATGGCAAAAGCAAAGGCGAAACTTTGGTTCCAGATCCTCAGTTTGGAACGGCCTTTCATGAATATGCCCATGGAGCCGCAGCCTGGCTTTATGACGACCATGCTGAAGACGCATCAGAGATTCAAACTGGAGAGATAGCTCCGTGATGCTGTTTAGTGCCTCCAGACCTTGGCTTTCGTCAGCTCTCCTCGCCATCGCAAAGCGTCGTCAAGCTTCGCTTGCCACAAGCGCTCCACGGAACAGCCACATGGACTGCGGCAGCCTGCTGCCGCTTTTCGATGCCAGCCTGCTGGCG
Source organism: Prosthecobacter sp. (assembly GCA_044370285.1). Classification (GTDB taxonomy): domain Bacteria; phylum Verrucomicrobiota; class Verrucomicrobiia; order Verrucomicrobiales; family Verrucomicrobiaceae; genus Prosthecobacter. Next base: position 8,161 of record JBILVU010000111.1, on the reverse strand, counting down.
AGAACGAGCTTCCCATTCGTCCACATTTCACCCTTCGGCGGCAGCAGGGCTGCCTTCCCCAAAGCGGCAGCAGGCTGCCGCAGTCCAAAGACTTCGTCTCTTCTCTGAATCATGACATCTGACACCTCCACCGGCTTCCTCGCCATCGCACCTGCTCGAACCAACTCCACGCCCAGCTGGTTCACCACGCGCTCCAACGCCGCATGGACCGAATTCCAGTCCCTGCCGCTTCCCGGTCTCAAAGACGAAAACTGGCGCTACTCAAACGCGAAGAAGATCGAGCTCGCCGATCACGCTCCGGCCAAGGCACCGACTGCCGAGCAGTCCAAAGCCGCGCTCGCAGCCACGGAGGGCCTCAAGGAACGCGCCGCACGCTTTGTCTTCGTCAACGACACCCTCGTCGAGTGCGACACGAGTGGCCTTCCCGCCGGTGTGGTCTGCGTCAGCTTCGAGGAAGCCCTGAAATCCCACGAAGCGTCCCTGCAGCAGCATTTCATGAAGGGTGAGCAAGCTCTGGGCTCGAACAAATTCGCCGCGCTGCATCTGGCGCATGTCAAAGCTGGCACCGTCGTCATCGTGCCGAAGAATGTCGTCATCGAAAAGCCCGTCGAAATCTTCCACTGGGTCGTCGGCGACCACGCTGCCATTTTCCCACACACCTTGATCGTCACGGGCGATCACGCCGAGGTCAGCGTCGTCGATCATTACCGCAGTCTCGAAGGGGAAGGCGGCCTCAGTATCGCCATCGCCGATCTCGTCGGTGGCAGCGGCAGCAAGATCACTTATGCTGCATGCCAGGAACTCGCCGATGACGCCCAGGCGCTGCATCTTTCCAGCATCACCGCCGGACGCGATGCCAGCGTGAAGAGCTTCCAGGTGCAGCTCGGCGCCGCCTTCAGCCGCAGCGAAAGCGTCAGCGACCTCGTCGGCCAAGGTGCCCGCAGCGACATGCTCAGCGTCAGTTTGCCCATCGGTGAGCAAATCCTCGATCAGCGCACACTTCAGCGCCACAAAGCCCCGCACGCCACCAGCGACCTGCTCTACAAAAACGCCCTCTACGGCCAGTCCCGCAGCATTTTCAGCGGCCTCATCATCGTCGATGAGGGGGCGCACTACACCGACGCCTACCAGACCTGCCGCAACCTGCTCAACAGCAACGAAGCCGAAGCCACCAGCCTCCCCGGCCTCGAAATCAACGCCGACCAGGTCAAATGCAGCCACGGCGCCACCAGCGGCCCCATCAGCGACGAAGAACTCTTCTACCTCAAAGCCCGCGGCATCAGCGACAGCGAAAGCCGCAAGCTCATCATCGAAGGCTTCCTCGCCGGCGTGGTGGAGCGTTTCGGCAACAGCGAACTCCTCGACACTCTCGTCGCCCGCATCGACGAGAAGCTGGAGCGGGCCGTCTAATGTGGTCCGCACACTCCGTGTGCGGGTCAGGCTAGGGCGGGAATCACGCCGATGGAAGAATCCACCGGGCAGTCATGCATGTTGGGCGTGAGTCGTTCCCACATCTGCCGCACCGCACGGGCGAGCAACTGCACATCGCCACGAGCATCGTGGCGTTTCACGCCTTCGCTGGAAAGTCCCAGCCGTGCCAGCACTGCATCAAGGCCGTGGCCACCACGTCCGCCCCAGATCTTTCGCGAGAAGTCCCTGGAGTCGAGCGCGTTCGTTTCGCGGACGGGCATGCCGAGCCGTTTGCAGTTCTCCGCGATGAAACGCATGTCAAAACGCAGCCCGTTGTGGGCGATGAGCGTCGCATTGGTGCCCACAAACTCCGAAAAACGCGTCAGCACATCGCGAGGCAAGGGCGCATCCGCCACTTCGGCCTGAGTGATGCCCGTGAGCTTGGTGATGAAGGACGGGATGCAATGTTCGGGGCGCACATAACTGTCAAAAAGCTCCCCCTTGTCCCATTCGCCGTTTTTCACTTTTACCGCCGCGATCTGGATGATTTGATGGAGGCAAGGTCGTAACCCAGTGGTTTCAAGGTCGAAGATGATAAGGGTCACCTTGTGACGTGCGGCTGCCTGCTGATGAAAGCAAGGCTTTAAACGTAAACACGCGGCACGCGTGCGTGGATGTTGGTGAGCACCTCATACGGGATGGTCCCGGCCCAGTCGGCCACGTCTTGGGCGGAAATGCCGACGCCGATGAGCGTGACGGCGTCGCCATTGTAAGCGGTGCCCCATTCGAGATTCACCATGAACTGGTCCATGCACACACGGCCCACAATCGGGTGCCGCTGGCCGCGAATAATGACCTGACCGCGATTCGACAGCGCACGGAAATAGCCATCGCCATAGCCGACGGGCACGGTGACGACGCGCACGGGATGATCACTCTTCCAGGTGCCGCCGTAGCTGACGGCGTTGCCGGGTTGTACGACCTTGAAATACACGACTTCGGACTTCCAGCTCAGCGCCGGTTTCACCGCGATGGTTTGCCGCACTTCACGAGAAGGATAGACGCCGTAGAGCATGATGCCGGGCCGGACGAGGTCGAGATGGCTCTCCGGGAGCTGCAAAATGCCGCCGGAGTTCGCGATGTGGCGCTGTGGGGCCTTCAGGTCGCGTTTCGGGTAAAATTCGAGCACCTCCAAAAATCTCGAGAGCTGCTCCTTCGCACTGGAAAGGTCTTCCGCGTCCGAATTGGCAAAGTGGGAGTAGATCCCGGCGATCTCGATGTTTCGGAAGGTGAGGCTGGCCTCCAGCAGTTTCTCCGCACTGTACCAATGCACGCCGATGCGTTCCATGCCGGTATCGATCTTCAGATGCACGCGGGCTTTCTTTTTCGCGGCAACGGCGGCTTCGTCGATCTGGCGCATTTTGTCGATGGAGGAGGCCGCCATCATCAAATCATGCTCGATGAACTGCGGGATCTGCCGCGTGACCACGCCGCCGAACACGAGGATGGGCTGCGTGATGCCTGCCTGTCGCAAAACGAGGGCTTCTTCGAGTAAGGCGACACCAAAACACGTCGCGCCGCATTTGGCGAGATGCTGGGAGACCTCGACGATACCGTGGCCATAGGCATTTGCCTTCACCACCGGCATCACCTCCGCCGCGCCGACATGCGTTCGGATCGCGTCGAAATTCTGCGCGAGGGTGCCGAGGCTGACTTCGACGTGGGTGGGGCGGATGGCTTCCATGAGTGACGTTGCAGTCGGCTTCCTTGAAAACGACCACAGAGGTCACAGAGGAGCACAGAGGGCAGAAAATCAAATCTCTGTGTTTCTCGATGAACTCGGTGGTGAAACCCCAAGGCGGGCTTTTAACCCAAGATCGCTTTCAACTGGGCGGCGATCTCCGCGAAGGCCGCATCGCTCAGCGCCGGGGTCGCGGCGGCGGCCATCGGCAGGCCTTCCTCCGGCAGGGTGATCCAGGAGCGGCAGCCGCCATAGCTCTTCGCATAGGGGAAGTGCCAGCGTTGCGGGAGCTTGTAGGCACGCACGAGGGCGACGTGGAGGCAGCTTTCGTCGTCGTAAACGAAGCGCTCTTTGACGACGTCCTCGTTCCAGATGTGCAGCGGGGCCAGGGCGGCGACTTTGTCCCAATCGGTGACCTTCCACACCTGCTCGAGCGTGGCGCAGCCGTCGATGTCCACCGTCTGGCGTTCTTCTTCCGGCGGAAAGGCACGTTGCGTGTTCTCCGGCGTCCAGTTCAGGTCGGCTGCCTGATTGTGGAACCAGGTCGGGAAGAGGAAAAACTCGCGATGCTTCCATTGAAAGCCGCCGCGGCCTTCGTGGATGCCGCCTTTGCGCAAAATGATGCTGAGCTGGCCCTGTGTGAGCGCATCGCAAACGAAGGACCATTCTTTGAAACCAGTGGGGGCAGGGAATTGAGGCATCGCTGCGGATACAATGCCCCGAAGCGGGCTGCAAGAGGGTGATTGACCACGGCGCAACGGTCGCATAGCCTTTGGCATGACAAGCGTGCTCCCCTTCAAGCCAGCCGCCACTCCTGCCCGCGTCTCGTGGGAGGAATACCAGCAGCTCGATACCGCCAGCCCAGTGCGGCTGGAGTATGTGAACGGCCAGATTTATGCGATGGCGGGTTCCAGTCGCAGCCACAACCGCATCTCCGGCAATGTATTTGCCCGCCTGCACAGCGCCCTTAGAGGCAAAAAGTGCGAGCCGTTCACAACGGACATGAAGCTCCGCGTCCAGCTCGGGCTGGAGGAATTTGGCTACTATCCAGATGTGATGGTGGTTTGTGACAAGAAGGACCGGCATGAGCACTACTGCGTGAGTCCCACGGTGCTGTTTGAGGTGCTCTCGAAATCCACGCGGCGCACCGATCAGGGCGAGAAGCTCAAAGCCTACCAGCAGATCGAGAGCCTGGAGGTGTATGTGATGATCGAGCAGGCTACACAGCGAGCGTACATCCACCGTCGCTCGAACAACTGGTGGCCGGAGATCATCGAGGGGGCGGATGCGATGCTCACGCTGGATGAAATCGAAGTGCGGCTGCCCTTTGCAGACATTTATGACCGGGTGGACTGGACGGCGGAGGAGCCAGAAGCGTGATTCCTTCAGCCATGAAAACGCTTCTCGCCCTTCTTTGCCTACTCGCCACGCCAGCTTGGGCGGATTTGTCCACGCATGCGTTCTTCAAGCACTTCATCGGCACCTGGAAGGCCGCGGGCGAGCTGAAGGGGGAGAACAACAATCTGGTCACCATCACCGAGGAGTGGACGGGCAAGGCGGACGGGGAGAACAGCTTCCTCATCGAGGGCACGCGCACGATGAACAGCGACACGCAGGCCTTTAAATGGACGATTACGCACAACGCGGGCACGGACATGTTTGAGGCCATTTTGACCGGCGCGGATGGCTCGCAGACGATTCGCTTCGAGGGCAATGTTTCGACGGTGAACCTCACACTGGAGCTGAAAGCGATCACTGGCAGCGGGAGCAGCAGCATCACGGTGCTCGATTCGCTGCAAGGTGAGGCAAAAGATGTGATCGAGAGCAAAGTGATCTTCACCGGCGAAGCGGGCCAGACGACGTTGGAGGGAACCATCAAACACGAAAAACAAAAAGCGCTGTGAACATCACCAACTGGGACCAAGCCTACCAAGAGAACTTCACGCCGTGGGACAAGGGCCAGCCTTCACCGGCACTGGTGGAGTTTTTCGAGCGCCATGAGCTGACGGGCCGCGTTTTGGTGCCGGGATGCGGTGTGGGGCACGATGTGGCGTTTTTGGTGTTGCGTGGCATCGACGCGCACGGTTTGGACATCGCGCCGACGGCGATTGAGCGGGCAAAGGCACGGTATCCTGAGCTGGCGGAGCGTTTTGTGCTGGGGGATTTGTTCGAGCTGAAGGGCGAGTTTGATGCCGTGGTGGAGCACACGTGCCTCTGTGCGTTGCCGCCGGAGTGGCGGGAGAAGTATCGCGAGGCTGTCGCGTCGCTGTTGAAGCCGGGTGGAAAGCTCATCGGCGTGTTTTTCATCAACCCGGAGATGGACCCGGGCGAGACGGGGCCGCCGTTTGGCATCTCCGAGGTGGAGTTGAAGGCGCTGATGGCTCCGCGGTTTGAACTCGTGGAGAGTTATGTGCCAGCGAGTGCTTATCCGGGACGTGAAGGGCGGGAGATGGTGGGAGTTTTCAAACTCACTTCGCTTTGAAGCCGGGCTTCACGATGGTTTGGACGCCGCTGGCGATGATGTTTTCGATGCCGGAGGAGAAGCGGGTGGGGCGGCCGTAGTAGATCATGGCTCCCCCTCCTTCGTAACCGCCTTCTTCCCAGACGCGTTGGGAGGGAATGTAGCAGGGCACGTCGTTGGTGTAGCTATTCACCCAGGTGCGGGCGGGATCGTATTCCTTTTTGAAGCGGAGGCTGTAGTCCACGACGACCTCGCCGGGGAGATTGATGGTGAGGAGGTCATCCCCGTAATGCCAGGCCTGAACGGTGTAAGGCAGTGCCGGAGGGATTTTTTCGCCGCGTTCGAGCATGGCGAGGTGTTTTTGGGCGTGGTAGGCGGTGTACTTGTTTTTGTCGGTGCTACGGGCTTTCCACTCTTCGGGCGTGGGAAGCTTGTCGAAGGGCAGGATGACCTCCTTCGTGGCGCAAGCGAGCGGGCCACGCACGGGCTTCATGGGTTCGTTGATGAGGCGGACGATTTCTTTGGCAAGCGATACCCCGTGATCCAAAACGAAGCGCATCTCACGGCGCGGATACGGATTCTGATCCGCGCCGCAGCCGATGGCGATGAGGGCGATGCTGCCAGGGAAGCGTAACTCGAGTTCCTGATGCGCGATGCCAGCCCAGTCGCCGTGGATTTCATTGATGCCGAGCGTGGTGCAGTGGCAGGCATAGTTGGCGTGGGTGGCGATCAATTTGGAGCCATCGGCGCTTTTCACCCGTAGGACGGGCACGGCACGATCGACGGGGCCGTTGAAGTTGGGCGCATTTTGAAGGCCAGCCTCGGTTTGGAGACGCCGATTCAGGCCGAAGAAGGCTTTGCCGACCGACCAATCGAGTCGTGCGGGCTCCATTTTCTCGCGCGCTTTGGTGATGGCTTCGACGATCCATTTGGTGAGGTCCTCGGTGTAGCGGCCCACGCGGCTTTGCTCATCGGCGGTGAGGTCTTTGCCGAAGAGAAACGGCAGCAGGCCTTTGAGCATCGGGGCACAGTGCGTGTGCGTGGAGTGCAGGGAGAAGCGCTCATCGGTGATCGGCTTCCCCGTGGCGGCGAGGCGCTTCAAAACATCCGCACGGAGGGCGGCAGGCACGCCGCAGTTGTCCACGGTGACGATGCACGCGGGCGCTTCATCCGCCCACTGGATGACGAGGGCGTTGGCATGCAGCCGCTGCGCGACTTTTTCAAACTCGGTGGTGCGGCTGCCGTAACCGCTGAGGCGGACGGGGTAGTCGGGCGTGATGTCGATGTCAGACGCGCCTGCCCGCCAGCCGGGTGAATCGGCGGCGGAAAGGGTGACTGCCATGCAGCAGAGTAACGGGAGGAATATCCTGAGCATGAAAGACATCATGCTCAGGTTTCACCGTGACTGGCAAGAGGCTAAATCTGAACGTCTAAATGTAGCGCCAAGCACTACGCGTTTGCGTTCGTCCAGTCGATGGCCGCGCGGCAGATCTCCCAAAAGGAGCCGTGCTCCAGGCTGGCACCGCCGACGAGGGCGCCGTCCACGTCCGGCATGGCGATGAGTTCGGCCATGTTGTTGGGCTTCACGCTGCCGCCGTATTGGATGCGGATTTTGATGGCCACATCGGCTCCGAACATGTCGCTGAGCACCTTGCGGCAGAAGGCGTGGGCGTCCTGCGCCTGCTGGGAAGTGGCGGTGCGGCCAGTGCCGATGGCCCACACGGGCTCATAGGCGATCACGATGTCCGTAATGCGGCGCGGGCCGACTTCGGCCAGGGATTCGCGGAGCTGGCTTTCGAGCACCTGCTCGATCTTGCCGCCATCGCGTTCTTCGAGCGTCTCGCCGATGCAAAGGATCGGGTGGAGGCGGGCTTCGAGGGCGGCGAGGACTTTGGCATTCACGATGGCGTTCGTTTCGCCATAAAGGCTGCGGCGCTCGCTGTGACCGAGGATGACGTGCTTGCAGCCGCATTCTTTGACCATGCGGGCGCTGATCTCGCCGGTGAAGGCTCCAGCAGGCGCGGCGCTCATGTTTTGAGCGGCGAGCTCGACGCTCTGCTCACGGGCGTTTTGCAGCGCGGTCATCGAGCGCTCGAGGCTCACGAAGGGCGGCGAAACGACGATCTGGATGGGGCACTTGTCCGGCACGAGGCGGGCGAAGGAGCGGAGAAAGTCATCGGACTCCTGGGGAGTCATGTGCATTTTCCAATTGGCGGCGATGATGGGCTTGCGGAAGTGGGCGATGGGCATGGTTTTTGAATGGTCGAATTAAGAATGACGAAGGACGAATTACTTGTCTTTGAGGCAGGCGACACCGGGGAGGATTTTGCCTTCGAGGAGTTCGAGGGAGGCGCCGCCGCCGGTGGAGATGAAGGTCATCTTGTCGCCGAGCTTGGCTTTCTTGACGGCTTTCACGCTGTCACCGCCGCCGATGATGTTTTTGGCACCGGAATTGGCCGCCATGGCCTCGGCGATGTCGAAGGTGCCTTTGGAGGCTTCTTTGATCTCGAACACGCCCATCGGGCCGTTCCAGATGACGGTCTTCGCCT
>JBILVU010000110.1:0-18925 GCA_044370285.1 Prosthecobacter sp. | reverse complement strand
AGGGCTTTGGCATCGTCTTTGAGGTTCAATTCGCGGTTTTGGGCCTGCACGAGCAAAACGGTCTCGCGGGTGCGTGGATCGCCGATCCACTCCAAGGAGGCGCTGAGGTCGGATTCGGCTTTGTCGCCGTTTTTCGTGATCGAATAGGCGCGACCGCGATGATGAAAACCATCGCCACGCTTCCAGAAGGGCCATTTCATGATGTCTTCGGCTCCGAACTGCTTCACGACTTCGGCCGCTTGGAAGTTGGCGAGCAGGTTTTGCATCTGCGCGGTCTTCTTGACGGCTTCGATGGGAATCTGGTCGATGAACGCGGCCTTCTTGTCGTGTTGCGCGGTTTGTTCAAGTGCGGCGGCTTTTTGGAAGTCTGAGATCGGCGTGGTGGCGGCGAGAGCGAGGAAGGGCTCGGGCTTGCGCTTTTGCATCGCGGCCTGAAAACCGAGCGCGAAATCGGTGACGCTCGGATCGGCGTCGAACTGATGGGAACGACCACCATAGAAGTGGGCGAACTTCATCGGGGCGTGGAAATTGGATACGCCGGTAGGCGAGAGGGCGCTGTGCTCCTCGCCGTCCTCGCGGATGCGCTGGCGGCAGAGATTGATGTGCCATGGCAGACTCTGCGTGGGGTGGCGGCCGATGATTTGATGCAGCGGATCGTTTTCATCGGTGGTGATGGGCAGGCTGATCTCGACGGTCCAGTGATCGTCGGCGATGTGCGTGGCGACCTCCGCTTTGGCATCCCAGGTGAACCACTGGCTGCGCGGCGCTCCGCGATCCAGATCGACGACATGCCCGGCGGGGCTGACGGCGATGGAGTAGTAGGAGTGCGTCTCGGTGGCGATCTCGATCTCGATGGCATCTCCATGCCAGAGCGCTTGGTCGTCATCGCGGGTGGTGGTGATGTTGGGTTTCTCGCCGCGTCGTTCATCACAACGAATGGCAAAGACGACGTTGTTGCCTTGCAATCCGGCTTTGAAGGAGGTGCCAAAGGTCGGCGTGCGACCGGTTTGCAACTCGCGGAACTTGCCGGTTGCGGCGGTGGGGCAGTTTTGCCAGTATTCGTCATCCAGCTTGCCATCGATGACGATGCCCTTCGCTTCGCCGACGAGACGCACGGTGGGCACGGGACCACGTTTTTGGCCGAGTTGCTGGGATTTCATGCGAAGGCCTTTGAGGAAGTCGTCGATGAGGGCGAGGCGCTGTTCGTAGATGGGTAGCGGAACTCGTGAGAGTTCCGAAGCGTCGGAAGTCTCACGACTTCCGCTACGGACTTTCGTTTTCGCTTTCTCGAAAAGGGCGAGTGCTTCATCGGCCTTTGGCTTGTCCACATCCATCACTTTCCAGTTCGCTTCGCAGTGCGTGAAGAAGGTGTGCATCTCGCTCTCAGCAGGGCCGTAGAAGAGGCGGCAATACTCACGAAGGGCTGCGGTTGGCTCGTAGCCGGGCCAGTAGGCGCGGGCGGTGAAATAGACGAGGAAGTGATTGAAGCCGATGCCGACTTTATCGAAGTCGTTGCGCACGGTGAGCCAGATGTCCTCGCCCTGTGACATGCCTTTGGTGGCGATCACCGTGTCGCCCATCGACTGCGAAGCAAAGGCGGGCAGATACCAGCCGCGGTCGGTGAAGGGATAGTTTTCGAAGTTGATGATGGGGTTGTTAGTCTTTTTTGCCCACGCGGCACGCAGGGCCTCGGGTGCGGCTTCGCCCTCGGCTTTGGAGGCGCCGATGTTCATCGGGCGGCGACCGCCGACGATGCCGACGAGGACGTTGGGCTCCAGTTTGTCGATCTTCAGCGGCGGCAGGGTATAAACGCCATAGGCGCAATTCAGCACCTTCGCGTTCGGATGCGTTTTGCCGACCTCCTTGGCCACGCGATTGACGAAGTCCCACACATAGTCACTGAGCAGGCCGCGATCGATGCGCTCGGGCGAGTCCTTGCCCTTGCACTTCTCACACTGGCAGATGGAGGTGTAGCCATCGGGCGGCATGATGGACACGCTTTCCAAGTGGAAGGTGTCGAGCAGTGCCCGCGCATAGCGCACGGCCTCGCGGAAAAGCTCGTCGTTCGAGTAGCAGAGCTGGCACTTCGAATCGCCGGCCTTGAAGTCGGGCTTGCCGCCGTAAATCGCGAACCACTCGGGATGGGCGTCGAAAACAGGCTGGCGATTCGTCATGTTCGCCATGCCGTGGGCGATTTGCAGGCGCTCGTCGTTGCGAATGCCGAGTCGCATGACCCACAGCGCGGAGTCCGGCCCGCAGGTGGCGAAGCGGAAGTTGAACTGCCTCAAAGCGAAGTCGGGCTTCACGGTTTCGTCGAGCTTCGGTAGCTCGATGGTCTTCAGCGTGGGCAACACCTCGCCGAGTTCGCCGGGCAAAAACCAGCGGGTGCCGAGTTTTTGCAAAAAGCCGCTCACCGCGTTGAAACTGCCGCGTTCGTCGAGGCCCCAGACTTCGAGTATTTCTCCATCCAGCGGGATTTTGGCCCGGTGCTTATACAAACCGGGATTCGGCAGCCCATACGGTGCTCCGACGATCTTTTCCCACTCGGCATGTGCTCGCGGGATATCGCTGTTGTTCCGCGCAAAGGGCCCTACCGGCTCGAAATCGGCGTCATCGCCGATCAGCGCCATCCAATCTGCCCCGGTTGTGATGCGATACGCTCCATCTTTGAGTCCCTCCGCCTTCACTGGCGAGTGCGCACTGGCTCCGATGAACACCTTGATCCCCTTCCCCGAAGGCTGCGTGACGATGGGCAGCTTCGCGCCGCTGATTTTCTCGATCTGCTGGCGAAACTCATGCGCGGCGACTCGCTGCATACGCGACGGCTTGTCGCTTATAACGATCTCCGCACGCGGCTGACCACCTTCAACGAGGAGGGGCTGGGCGAGGGCACTGGAAGTGAGCAGCAAAAAGAGGAAGAACCGATGCATGTGTTCAAAACGAGAGTCAGACGTGTTTCACGCATTCATCCCCTCGCGCCTCAAGAACTTCTCCCATTTGACCTGCCAGAAGTCGGCGGCAAGATCACGCATGCCCGCGAGCGTCACCGCCATCTACATCAGCCCATCCGCCACCGTGCTGCCGCAGGCGGTGATTGAGGTGGAGGCGCGGGCGCATCGCGGCCTCGTCGGAGATCGCTACTTTGAAGGCGTAGGCACATTTTCCGATTGGGAACCGAAAGGCCCAGGCCGTGAACTCACGCTGATCGAAAGCGAAGTGCTCACCGAGATCGACCTCAGCGCCGCCGAGGCACGACGAAACATCGTCACCGAGGGCCTGCGACTGAACGACCTCGTCGGAAAGCGCTTCCGCATCGGCACCGTGCTCATCGAAGGCATCCGCCTCTGTCCGCCGTGTGCCCACTTGGACAAAGTGACTGGCAAAGCGCTACTGAAGCCGCTGGCAGATCGCGGCGGCTTGCGGGCGGATATTTTGAGCGATGGCGTGATCCGCGTGGGCGATGCGATCACTCCCGAGCCAGAAACTCCCATGAACGAATCCATCACCACACTCGAAGCCGATCTCGCCCGCGAAGACCACGCCGCAGACACGCTGCGTCTGCTGGATGCCTATTCAGCCGATCCGATGGGCGACGGGCATCCTTTGTCCGATGCCGCGCATCGCGATCTCATCCCCGGTCTGCGCCAGCATCCCACGACGCACGTTTTTCTGGCCTACGCCAATGGCGAGGCGGTCGGGCTGGCAATTTGCTTCCTCGGCTTTTCCACCTTCGCGGCGCGGCGGTTGCTCTACATCATGGATTACTTTGTGCAGCCAACCCATCGCGGTCGCGGCATCGGCAAACGCTTGATGGACTCCATCGCGGCCCGTGGGCGTGAACTCGGCTGCTGCCGTCTCACGCTCGAAGTGCAGGAAAACAACCGCCACGCGCGTCGCATCTACACCGCCGCCGGATTTGAACAGGCCGTGTATGTGCCAGAGGCCGGTGGGGCACTCTGCATGCACAAACCGCTTTAATCCCATGAATAGCGTCATCGAACTTCCTTTTAACCAGCATGTGGGTCTGCAAATCGCGGACGATCCGACGAAGGTGCTGCAACTGCCCGCCGGACCGCAGTATTTGAATCATCTCGGCACCGTGCATGCCAGCGCACAGCTCGCTTTGGCGGAGGCATCCAGCGGTGAGTTCCTGCTGCGGGCCATTGGCGACCTGACGGGCATCGTGCCGGTAGTGCGGCGGTTGGAGTCGAAGTTCAGGAAGCCTGCTCATGGTCGGATGACTTCCACCGTCTCGCTGCCGGACGGCATTGAGTCGGTGAAGAACGAACTCTCGATCAAAGGCCGGGCCATCGTGAGCGTAGTGGTCGAACTGCACGACGAATCGGGTGCGCACACGCTTTCCGCCTCGGTGGAATGGTTCATCACGCGTGTGGCGGAGAAATGAGGACCTCGCGGCGCGTTTGAATGCCGCATGAAATCTGTCCTTGCCGTCCTCCTCGTCCCTTCGGTCCTTTTTGCCGCGACCACTCCCGCGCCGAAACCGAAGCCTGTATTTCAATACGAATCCGGCGACATCCAAGTGAGCATCCCCACGGCTGACGAGCCACGCGTGACGCAGTTCGGCGCGGAGTCGATCAGGGCGGCGGTGAAGTATCTCGATGATGGCTCGACGTGCTGGGTGCGCGAAAAAAGCTGCGTGAACTGCCACACGACAGGCCCATACCTCAGCGAGCGGCCCGCGTTGATCCCGCAACTCGGCAAACCGAGCGAGGAGATCGTGGCGGACTTCATCGAGTTCGTGCCGAAGGAGGTCAAAGAGGTGAAGGAGACGGCCACCAAGAGCGGCTACAAGCACATGCCGGGCGCTTTTTCGGCCGTGTGGCGTTCGCTGGGCCTTGCGGAGTGGGACAAGCACCTCTCCGGCAAAACGAGCGAGTCCACCGAGCGCTCCATCCGCGACATGTTTGAGCGCCAGGCGGCCAGCGGAGCCTTCGTGAGCCATGGCGAGGTCGAAATCCCGCACATCACCACCGACTTCGAACTCTCTCTGCAAGCAGTGCGAGCCATCACTGCGGCTCCTGGATGGCTCGCGGGCCTCAAGGACGAAAAGCTGCTCGGAAAGGTCGAAAAGCTCAAAACCTGGCTGCGTAGCGCGGAGCCGAAAAATGACTGGGATCGCGTCCTGAGCCTCCAACTCGCCTTTTACATGCCAGAGCTCGTTTCTGCCGAAAAACGCGACGCCGCGCTGAAACTGCTTTCTTCCAAACAACACGCCGACGGTGGCTGGAGCACGCGGGACTTCTCCGCGCTGAACGACTGGCACTTCGAAGTCAGCGAAACCGTCCAAAAGCTCATCACCAGCCTTCCCGATGCCGCGAAACCCGAAAGCGATGCCTACATGACCGCGCTCGCCGTCGTGCTGATGCGTCAAAGCCATGTGCCCGCCAAAGATCAGCGCCTTCAAAAAGCCATCGCATGGCTGAAGAAGGAACAGCGCGTCTCCGGCCGCTGGTGGATGCATTCGCTCTATCGAGGAAACTATCACTACAGCACCTACATCACGACGTGTCAGGCGCTGAAGGCGCTGGCGTTGTGTGATGAGCTGCCTGCGCTGGGTGCGGAGTAAGAAGCCCGGTGTCGCGAGACGTATTGCTACTATGCTGTATCGCCCATCACCCACGCCATTTCTTCGCCGGGACATCCTTGGCGGGTTGGGCAGTGTGGCGATGGCCTCGATGCTACGGGCGGAGCAGGGCTGGCAGCCGCCGAGCGGCCTGCCGGTGATCCCGCAGCGGGCAAAGCGTGTCATCTGGCTCTTCATGCGCGGTGGTGTGAGCCACATGGAGAGCTTTGATCCGAAGCCGATGCTCACCAAATACGCCGGCAAGTCCATCGGCGAGACGCCCTTTGCCAGCGTGCAGGACCCCGAGAAACTCAAAAAAGTCCGCGTGGTCGTGGTGAACGATGCGAACGGCAAGCAGCGCAATGTGATCTATCCGCTGCAAACCGGCTACAAACGCTACGGCCAGTGCGGCGTGGAGATTAGCGATTGGTTTCCGCACATCGGCTCGTGCGCGGATGAGATCGCCTTCATCCGCAGCATGTGGACGACGGATGACAATCATGGAGCGCAGGTGCAATTTCACAGCGGTCGGCACATGCTGGAACCACGCGTGCCCACGCTCGGTGCCTGGGTGACTTATGGCCTGGGCTCCATGACGGAAAACCTGCCGTCCTTTGTGAACATGGGCCCGCGTTACTTCGATGTGCGCGATGGTCACTACCTCGGTCCCGCCTACGACGCAGTGAACTTGAAGGTCGATCCGAAGAACCCGCTCACCTTTGCCGCGCCGGAATTTCAGATCGGCCAGGGCGAGCAAGCCGCGCAGTTTGAGCTCATTCATAAGCTCAACAGCCTCGCCGCCGAGCAGTATCCTGGCGATAAAACACTCGCCGCTCGCATGAAGAGCTACCAGCTCGCCTTCAACATGCAGGCCGCTGTGCCGGAGACGATGAATCTCGATAGCGAGAGCGCCGAGACGAAAAAACTCTACGGCTTCGATGACAAAGTGGCGGGTCCCTTTGCGCGACAACTCCTCGTGGCGCGTCGCCTAGCCGAGCGCGGCGTGCGCTTCATTCAAATCCAGCATGGCGATGGCGCGGCAGGTGCATGGGACTCGCACTCCGGCCTGAAGAAGAATCACACCAGCCTCGCGCAGCAGGTGGATCAGCCCATCAGCGGCCTGTTGAAGGATCTCAAGCAGCGTGGCATGCTGGATGACACGCTCGTGGTCTTCGCCACCGAATTTGGCCGCACGCCCGGCACGCAAGGCAGCGATGGCCGCGACCATCATCCGTATGGCTTCAGCGTGTGGATGGCCGGCGGCGGCATTAAGGGCGGCACGATTCATGGCGCGACGGATGAACTCGGCTTTCACCCCATAGAGCACCCGCATTACGTCACCGATGTGCATGCCACCATTTTGAATCTCCTCGGCCTGAACCCCCACCAACTCGAAATCCCCGGCCGCAAGCGACTGGAGCGCGACTTTGGGCATGTCATCCGGGAAATCATCGCGTAGTGCCCCCTCTCCATGAAACTGCTCACCACGCTCCTCGCCCTCACTGCAACGATCACCTTTGCCACGGATCATCCCGACACATCGGGCTGGAAGAATTTGTTCGCCGCCGATCTCTCGAACGCGTTAGATGCCTCCGGCTGGCAGTTTGACGGCAAAGAACTCGTGGCGAAGAACCATGACACGCTCTGGACGAAGGAGTCGTATGGCGATTTCATCCTCGATCTCGAGTTCAAGGTGGCGAAGGAGTCGAACAGCGGCGTCTTTCTGCGCAGTGGCGACATCAAAAACGTGCTCGCCGCGCTGGAAATCCAGGTCCACGAAAGCGCCGATGGCAGCAAGTATGGTATGCTCGGCGCGATCTACGATGCCATGCCGCCCTCAAAGGCCGCCGGCAAGCCCTTGGGCGAATGGAATCGCTACACGATCACCTGCAAAGGCTCGAAAGTGACGGTGGTGCTCAATGGCGAGACCATCATCGACGCGAACCTCGACAACTGGCCGGAAATCGGCAAGAACCCCGATGGCACGCCAAACAAGTTCAAGAAAGCGCTCAAGGACTACGCTCGCAGCGGTCCGATCGGCCTTCAGGGCCTTCACGGCAAGGCGCAGGCTCCGGTTTGGTATCGCAACCTCAAAATCAAAGCGCTGGAGTAAGCTCAGGCGATCAGTTTCTCGATCACCTGCCCGCCGATCTGCGAGAGCTGCTTGAAGCGGCCGCCGTGGTAAAAAGTGAGCTTGTTATCGTCGAGGCCGAGCAGGCGCAGCAGCGTGACGTGCAGATCGCGCACATGATGCACCTCCTCGATGGCCTCCATGCCGCGATCATCCGTGGAACCGATGCTGTGGCCGGCTTTGCAACCGCCGCCGGCCATCCAGATGGTCATCGCCTTGGGGTTGTGATCACGGCCATAGGCGGTGCCGCCGCGCACGCCATTGTCCGGTGTGCGGCCGAATTCGCCGCACCAGACGATGAGCGTGTCATCGAGCAAGCCGCGCTGTTTGAGATCAGCGATAAGCGCGGCGATGGGCTGATCCACCTGGCGGATGAGATTGCCGTGCGCCCGCTCAATGTAGTCGTGGCTGTCCCAAGTGCCCGCGTAGAGCTGCACAAAACGCACGCCTTTCTCGACGAGCTTCCGGGCGAGCAGGCACTTCCGACCAAAGGCATCCGTGGCATCGCTGCCGATGCCGTAGGCTTCCTTGGTCTTCGCATCTTCCTTTTCGAGATCAATGACCTCTGGCACCTGCATCTGCATGCGGAAGGCGAGTTCATAGTTGTTCATGCGGGCTTTCAACTCGTCATGCCACGGATGCTCCTCGGCATGTTTGGCGTTCAGCTTGCCTAACAAATCCAGATTAGCCCTCTGATGCTCCGGTGTGATACCTTGCGGCGGCTGGAGATCGAGGATGGGCGATCCTTTGGCTCTCAGTGCGGTGCCCTGGAAGTGCGCGGGTAGGTAGCCATTGCCCCAATTGGCGCTGCCGCCCTGTGGATAGCTGATCTCCGGCAGCACGATGAAGCCGGGCAGGTCCTGATTCACGGAGCCGAGACCGTAATTCACCCAGGAGCCAATCGCCGGATCGCCACCGAAGCGATTGCCGCAGTTCATTTGATACATCGCCGTGGGATGATTCACAGAATCGACCTGGCAGCCTCGGTAGAAGCAAAGCTCGTCCGCTACCTTGGAGAGATGCTGCCACGGCTCGCTCATCCACGCGCCGCTCTGGCCGTGCTGCGCAAACTTGAAGGGCGACTTCACATAGTAGCGCTTCCCGCTCTCCATCGCGGACTTCATCTTCCCTTCGCGGGTGAACTCCTTGAGGTGGAGCTTTTCGAGCACGGGCTTCGGATCAAAGCAGTCGATGTGGCTCGGCCCGCCTTCCATCATGAGGAAGATGCAGTTCTTCGCCTTCGCAGGCACCATCTGAGGCTTCGGGGCGAGTGGACTTTTTTGCTCAGCGGCAAGCAGGGAGGTCAAAGCCACGCTGCCGAGCGAGGTTCCGAGTCCATACACGAACTCACGCCGCGTGGGCGCATGCAGCGCTCGCGATCCAGCACAGGGGAAAAAAGGGGCATTCATGGCTTAGAAGAGGTAAGCGAATTCGTTTGAGTTTAGCAGCACGAGGCAGACATCGGCGAGAGCGCGGGTTTTGGCGTCGCAATCGGAGGGTTGGAGGTCGGGGACGAAGTCGGTGTAGCCGGGGAGTTTTTCCTGGAAGCTGAATTTCTCGCCGGTGTTCTCTTCGACGGCGTCACGGCGGATTTCGAGAGGTGGCTGGGTTTTCGCGAAAGTGAGCGTGGCTTGTTTGGCAGTCATTTGCTGCCAATGAGCTTCGCAGGCGGCCTTTTCATCGGCGGCGGGTTGGCGGCCGTAGGCGAGGGTGAAGATGCGTGCGATGGGATCGACGGCTTTTTCCTTCAGGACGCGGTTCGCGAGTGCCAGAGCACGGTCATAGCTAGCTTGGCCGTTGAAGAGGCTGAAGACCTGAGGCGTGACGGTGGAGACTTCGCGGGCTTCGCAGGAGAAATCGGACGCGGGTTCGTTGAAGACCTCCATGAAGGGATCGCGCAGGCCGCGAATTTTGAGGGCGTAAAGGCTGCGGCGATGACGCTGGGCGGGAAGCGGATTGGGCACCCAAGCCGAAGCGAAGGTGCCCATGACCTGACGCGGCTGCATGGCGACTTCGATGTTGATCTCGGGGCGGTTCGGGATGCCGCCGAGAGTGGGATTGAGTTCGCCAGTGATGCTGAGCATGGCATCGCGGAGTTCTTCGGCCATAAGGCGGCGAGGCGTGAAGGTGGCGTAGGACGAGTTTTCCAACTCGTCAGGTTTGGAACGAGTTGGAAAACTCGTTCTACGATAGGCAGCACTCGTCATGATGAGGCGGTGCATCTCTTTGATGCTCCAATTCTTCTCCACGAGCGTGGCGGCGAGGAAGTCGAGCAGTTCGGGATGGGTGGGCTTCTTGCCGGTGCTGCCAAAGTTGTTGGGATTGCCAGCGATGGCTTGGCCGAAGTGCCAGAGCCAGAGGCGGTTCACGATTGTGCGGGTGGTGAGAGGGTTGTCCTTGCTCGAGATCCATTTGGCGAGCGCGGTGCGTCGGCCTTCCACGCCTTCGGCGATTTGAAATTCCAGATTTGAGATTTGAGATAGTGAGGAGAGCACACCCGGGTTTACCTTTGTCGTGGGTGAGAAGGGATCGCCGCCGCCGAGGATGGCGGTTTGTTCGAGTTCGCCGTTCTTCATGCGGTCGCCGGGCATGCGAAGCGGCTGATAGACGGTCACCATCGGGATGGTGACGCCGTTGTACACGCTGAAGGCATAGGGCTCGTAGCGCTCTATCTCCCACTTCAGGCGTTCGAGGCCTTTGCGGGCCACACGCTCGTTGCCGAAGTCCTGCGGCTCAAAACCCACGAGCTTCGGCGGAAAGCTGTCTTCCGGCAGACCTTGTTTAGTGAGGATTTGCCGTGCGGTGCCGAAGACATCGGAGAAGCCCTTTTTGGGGTTCTTGCCGCCGCCTTTCTTTGCCTGGGTCACAGCGGCGTTCCATTTCGCTGGATCGATTTTTTTGTCGGTGAGCCACTTTTGGGCGTTGAGGAGCAATTTGGCATCAAGACGCTTCAAAACGGCCATGTGCTCGGCACGGCGGGTTTCGAGATGCTTTTTCTCGTCGAAGCCAGCGGTGTTTTCTTCCTTCAAAAACGGTGCTTCACGCTCGGTGAGCTGCGTGGTGCTGAAGCAGGCCTGCATGGCGTAGTAGTCATGCGTGGGCACGGGATCGAATTTATGATCGTGGCAGCGGGCGCATTGCAACGAGTGCGCGAGGAAGGTCTCGCCGACGCTGTTGGTGACATCATCGAGGAAGCGCTGGCGGGCGACTTTAGCGACTTCCATGCCGGTGAGTTCCCACGGGCCCATGCGGAGGAAGCCGGGGGCGATCAAGAGTTCGGAGTTCTCGGTTCGCTGTTCTCGGTTTGCATCTACCATCTCGTCCCCGGCGATTTGTTCGCGGATGAATTGGTCATAGGGTTTGTCGGCGTTGAAGCTGCGGACGACGTAGTCGCGATAGCGCCAAGCGTTGCCGCGTTCGTAGTCGTTGGCGAAGCCGCTGCTGTCGGCGTAGCGGACGACATCCAACCAGTGGCGGGCCATGCGTTCGCCGTAGTGGGGGCTGGAGAGAAGTTTGTCGATCAGGGTGCGGACAAGATCAGTCTGATCGGACGGATTGGACCGATCACAGGCTGTCGCGAAGGCTTCCACTTCCTCGGGACTCGGCGGCAGGCCGAGCAGATCAAAGGTGGCGCGGCGGATGAAGGTTCGGGCATCAGCGGCAGGCGCGGGGTCTTTGACGGCGAGCAGCTCATCAATGGGATGCATGGAGGACTGAGCACTGAGCACTGGCTTTTTTACTGGCTGGCATCCCCAAAGCGACTCCGGTTTGTATCGTCGATTCGACCACTCGGGTGACAAAGCGCCTTTCACCTTCACCGTGATGCCATCTTCGGCGTTCCACTTCTCAGCGCTGGCTTTGGCAATGGCGTTTCGCTTGGCTTCATCGGGCCACGGGGCACCGCTGGTGATCCATTCCTTGATCCAAGCGAGCTGCTCGGGCTTGAGTTGATCGGCTTCCTTCGGCGGCATGGGCTCCCAATCGTCGTGCGTGCGAGTGGAGGCGAGATAGAGCGGGCTTTCGTCGGGCTTGCCGGGCACCAGAGCTTTCGTTTCGCTCTCGCCGCCTTTGGTGGCGCTATCGAGCGTGCGCATGTCGTAGTCGGCCTTGATCTTCTTTTCGTCGTTGCCGTGGCAGGCGAGGCATTTTTCCTGAAACAAGGGCCACACGCGGCGAACGAAGAGTGACTCAGCATTCTCCGCATGCAACGCGGAGGCGATGAGGGCGAAAAGGCAGGCGATGCGGGGTAGCATGATCTGAGAACGCGACAACCTCCCTTACATTTCTGGCAGGTTTAAACGAGCGGCAGATTCGGATCCACCTCGGCTTCCAGCGTGGAACTTTGGCCGAGCTTAAAACGCTGCGCGGCTGCAAAGGCGATCATACCGGCGTTGTCCGTACATAAGGCGTGTTCAGCGAGCAGCAGTTCGAGATTGGCTTTTACGCAGCGGACCTGCAAAGCGGCACGCAGGCCGCGATTGCAGCTCACACCGCCACTGACGGCCACGAGCTGACTCTTCGTGAGCTTGGCGGCGAGGACCAGTTTTTCGACCAACACGTCCACAATGGCTGCCTGTACGCTGGCACACACATCGGCAAGTGTTTGCTCGTTCTTCAAATCGATCCGAGGCAGCTCGTAGAGCACGGCTGTTTTGAGTCCGCTGAAGCTGAACTCAAGGCTTTTGCCATCGAGAAAACTGCGCGGAAAGGCGAAGGCCGCCGGATTTCCCTTCGCAGCCAGTTTGTCGATCTCCGGGCCGCCCGGATAGGGCAGGCCGATCATCTTGGCGACCTTGTCGAAGGCTTCACCAGCGGCATCATCGCGGGTACGGCCGAGCAATTCATAGCGGCCCACCTCATGCACACGCACGAGCATGGTGTGTCCGCCGCTGACGATGAGACCGATGCATGGTCTGACGGGGCGGTTTGCCCCCATGAAAGGGGAGAGCAGATGGCCCTCCATGTGGTTCACAGCCAAAAAAGGCTTCGCCTCCGCCACGGCGAGCGCCTTGGCCATGGAGGTGCCGATGAGCAGCGAACTCACCAGACCAGGGCCGCTCGTGGCGGCAAAGGCGGCCACATCCTTCAGCGTGATGCCCGCATCATTTAAAACCTGCTCTACGAGCGGACGCACATGCAGGATGTGATTTCGCGAGGCCACCTCCGGCACCACGCCGCCAAACTCGCGGTGAATCTCGATCTGCGAGGAGATTCGACTGGCTTTGAGGTTTCCATCCAGATCACACACGGCCGCAGCCGTCTCGTCACAGGAGCTTTCGAGGGCCAGCAGGCAGTTCTCGGTTCTCAGTTCTCGGTTCACAGTTTCCAAGAGGCTACTTACACACCAAACACGGAACTGAGAACCGGGAACTGAGAACGGGCGCAAAAAAAACCGCCGTCCCCCGGTTGGAAGGGGAACGGCGGTGGAGAATCCTGTTTCGATTCTTAGTGCTTGTGACCGGACTTGCAGCACGCCTTGCCGTCTTTCGAGCAGCAGGCGGACTTGGCCTTGGCATCACAGGTGGCGCAATCTTTCTTCGTGGCGCAGGACGCCAGGAGAAGAGAGGAAGCAGCCAGCAGAACAGTGGAGAAACGAATCATATTTTGAGTAGGTTGGAAGTTTCAAGCTGCTGCGTTAAGCAGCGGCCGAATTACTTGCCAGTGTGCACAGGGGGAGGAGGAGGCGGAGCCTTCTGCTGGCAAGCGCTGAGAAGGGCGGAGGCCGCCACGAGGGTAAGGATAGCGATTTTCATGTATATGTGTGTGGGTGTTAACCGTGTTTGTTAGGTCCTCATCCACCAGACTCCTGGCAGCGGGATTTTGTGAGACTAACGACAACTTCCATCTTTGCAAACAGCCAAATTATTTAATCGCAAAAATGATAATTTAAAGCACTCGCAAAGCTCAATATCCCGGCCCGTTTTCACCCAAGCCATACGCATTGCCCACCACCTCACCGTCTTCTTCATCAAAAGCGATCCGCATGGGCCTGCAACACACCTCACAATCATAGTCCACATCACAAGGCACCTCACCCGGATGCGGCGCAGGCACTTCAAACTCCTCAAAACAACTGGGGCAGATGACGATCACGCCTGACATGCACGAGTTCCTTTCCAGCGGAGGACGATGATGAGTACGCAAGGGGCAAGCAACGAGATGGCGAAGAGGTCGCCGTGCTTTGCGTAAAAGGTGAGATGAGAAAAATGCGGAGTGACCTCCCCCGGCAGCACGCCTTCGATGAAGGTGTCCTTCGTGTCGGGATCTTTCAGACGGCTGGTCTCACGCCCGTAATCGTCGATGAAGCAGGTCACGCCGATGTTCGAGCAGCGCACCATGGGACGACGAAGCTCCACGGCGCGGAATTTGGCATTCGCGAGATGCATCTCCGTCTCGATGCTATCGATGAACCAGCCATCGTTGCTGATCGCGGCGATGATTTGCGGCTCCTCACGCACAAAACGCCTCGCCACGCGGCCCACGGTATCTTCAAAGCAAATCAGTGGGATAAGGCTCACCTTGTCATTCAGGCGCAGCGGTTCAGTCTTCGTTCCAAACATGAAATCTGCCGGGAAAATCGGACGCAGCATCGAAAACGGCCACACTTCGCGAAGCGGCAGGTATTCGCCAAAAGGTACGAGATGCACCTTGTGATACTCCTGGCGTTTGGCGAAGTCATGATCGAGCAAAATGGCGGACACATACGCTTCTTCATCGCTCAGATGAATTTCCGTGCCGGTGAGCAGCTTCGCGCTGTTCGGCGTCATGAAGCTCTCGAAGTAGCCTTGATGCCAGTTCGGCGGCAGTTGGCCGTATTTGTCGTTCAGATTCACCGGCAGGGCGCTTTCCGGCCACAGGACGAGATCACGATCCTTCGCAAAGACCCGCGTGAAATCGCGCAGCCGCTCATACGTCCGCTCAGCCTGATCGCCCGTCATCGCATCCGCTTGAGACACATTTGGCTGCACCATGGCGATACGCACCTTGAGCGGAGATGGGTGTTTCTCACTCACCTTCAGCATGCCGTAGCCACCTGTCACGAGCAGCAGCACCATCGCCAGAGTAAAATCGACACGTGATTTGCAGGTGCCCCGGCCATGGTAGGCAGCGAACAACCGCGTGAGTGAATTCCATGCCGTGCAGACCACGAAGACCGGCAAGAAGGAAAGGCCCATCACGCCCACCGTATCCGCAGCCTGCATGAGCACCACGTTTCGATGAAAGGCCACGCCAAGACCGTTCCAGCCAAAGCCGGTAAACACCGTCGCGCTACGCAGCCATTCACAGGCCACCCAAGCCCCTGCCGCGAGAAACGAGCAGCTCAACGAATGCAGCGTGCTCGGCCACCAGGCATCACGCGTGAGCGTGGTGTGATGCGGCCTCGCAAACCTCGCCACAAACCATGCCCACAGGCCAAAATACACCGCGCAGTAACCCGCCAGACCGATCACCGCGCCGAATCCCAACAACTCCGGCCCCCAGCCCGCCCACGAACCATCGCGTGCCCCGCCGAGCATCACGCGGGACGAATGGCGGATCCACCACAGGTTCGGCAAGAAGAACGCCAGACCCGCCAAGTAACCCAACTTGAAACCTGAAACTTGAACCTTGGAACTTTTCACCGGCCAAAGCACCGCCAGCAGCGGAAACATCCACAGCCACACCGCGAGCTGCGAGTTCCATCCCGGAAACGCAAACACCAAAAGACCGCCGCTGAGCAGCGGTAGCAGCACGCGGATGCTCAATAGGCTCTTCATGCCATCGCGGCTTTCACACGGGCTAGGAACGTTTTCTCATCCTCGGTCACGCCGTCGCTCGAAAGGACGCTTTGCAGCATCGAGAAGGCCTCCGCCTTCGACCACACGCTGGAAAGGGCCTGTGCTCGCTCTTGAACATAGGTTTTCAGGTTCTCCTCGCTTTCCACCGCCCGGCGAGCGCGGTTCATCGAATTGCAAAAAAAGATGTCTCTCGGCTTCGTGGACTCCCAGCCGATCTTCCCCAGCACCGCCTCGAGGGAGCTGTCCTCTTTCAGGCTGACATGAGAGTCGGCAAACACGGAGAGAATGATCAGATCAAGGGCGGCTTCTCGTTGGGGCTGGGTCATCGGAGGGTGGTGGGGTTGCGTCTTCTTTTCCATCAGAGCTCTTCGTTCTGCAACCGGCCTTTTGCGTGGCCGATTTCGCCCAAAAGATGTCCGCACAGCTTCCACGCCGGCCCCGTAACATACTCACACAACCATGAAACCGCTGCTCTTCCTGCTCACAGCCCTCACCGCTGCTGCCAATCCCATCCGCGTGCTCTACATCGACACGCCCGGCGCCAATATCGCCCCGCTTCACAATGCCATGCGAGATCTGGGGCGTGATGCCATCTACTTTGACTACGCGAAGGAGAAGGTGGACGCCAGTTACGATCTCGTCGTCAAAGCGGGCGATGACCTGAGCCGTGAGGCCATCCTTTCAAAGCTCTCCGCCGAGCGCAAAGCCGCCTACGAAGCCTTTTTGACCCAAAGAGAGCCTGAGCAGCGTGAGAAGCATCCGCAGGTCGCGAACTACGAGAAGCGCCCGGAGCCACTGACTTTCCAGAAGTCGTTTTCGCCCAAAGGCAGCATGGAGCGCACCCAGGTGCCCGCCGATTGCGAGTTGAAGCTCTTCGCCAGCGAGCCGGACATCGCGAAGCCCATCGCCTTCGCATGGGATGATCGTGGGCGCTGCTGGGTCGTCGAGACGCGGGATTATCCACACGGCGTCAGCGAGAACCACGAAGGCCAGGACAGCGTGAAAATCTGCGAAGACGCCGATGGCGATGGCAAAGCGGACAAATTCACCGTCTTCGCCGACAAGCTGAACCTGCCCACCGGCATCGTTTTCGCCCGCAAAGGCATCATCGTGGCCGCACCGCCGCAGTTCATCTATCTCGAAGATACCAATGGCGACGACAAAGCCGACAAACGCGAGGTCATCATCGACTGCTGGGGCATCCGCGACACCCACGCCCAGGCCAGCAGCCTGCACTACGGCTTCGACAACTGGATCTACGGCTGCGTCGGCTACAGCGGCATCGAAGGCTACGTCGGCGGCAAGAAGCATCAGTTCGCCATGGGAACGTATCGCTTCAAGCCGGACGGCAGCGCCATCGAGTTCCTGCATCAGTTCACCAACAATGCCTGGGGCCACAGCTACAATGACGCGGGCGATCAATTCGGCGGCACCGCGAATGGTGCGCCCATCTTCTTCGGCGGCATCCCCGCCACCGCATATCCCGAAGGCTCACGCGGCATGACCGCGAAAAAGATCAACGTCGTCGATACCTGCCACACCATCACGCCAAACTTCCGCCAGGTGGACGTCTTCGGCGGCTACACCGCTGCCGCAGGATCGAACTTCATCTACAGCGATGCTTTGCCAAAGCGCTTCCAGGGTATGGCCATGGTCTGCGAGCCCACGATGAAGGTTGTGGCCCTCATGGACGTGCAGCCAGACGGAGCCGGCTACAAGGCGCTCGATGCCTTCAACCTCTACGCCAGCAGCGATGAATGGAACAGCCCCGTGCATGCCGAAGTCGGTCCCGATGGCGCGGTGTGGGTGGCGGATTTCGAAAACTACATCATCCAGCACAACCCCACGCCCAGCAAAGAACGCGGCGGCTTCGTGGCGACCACCGGCGTCGGCGGTGCGCATGAGAACGAGCTGCGGGATCACAGCCGTGGCCGCATCTATCGCATCACCGCGAAAGGGGCCTCGAAGGCCAAGGACACGCTTTATGGCAGGCTGACGAAACAGCGTCTCGCGTCCGACGGGTCAGACGTGTCCGACCTGTCCGACATCCACGCTCTTTGGGTCAAAGAGGCTCGCGGCACGCTCGACGCAAAAACCCACCAGGCCGCCCTCATCTCCAAAGACGCCAAACTCCGCCGCAACGCCATCCGTGCCCTCGGCACTGACAAAGCCGCGCAGGATCTGTTCTTCGGCTCCGGCGTCTTCTCCGATCCCGATTTGAACACACGCCTCGCCGCGTTCGTGAAGCTGGCGGACTTCCCCACGACCGAAGAAATCAAAACACTCGTCAAAAAGCTCGCCAGCGATCCCGTCGTCAAAAACGACGAATGGCTCGCCGAGGCTGCGAAGATGCTCGGGAAGAAGCACAAGGCCCTGAACTACAAAGAAGGCCCCAATCTGCTGCCGAATCCCGGCTTTGAAGAACTCGCCGCCGACAAGAAAACACCCGTGGGCTGGGCGCATCGTGATTATGGCAAGGCTCCTGGCAATGCCGGAGCGCAGTGGGGCATCGTCATCGACAAAAAGATGGTCCACAGCGGCAAACACGGCTTCCGCGTCATCACCCGCGACAACGCCGACACCAGCTTCTTCGCCGATGTGGCCCTGAAACCGAACACCGACTACAAACTCAGCGCCTGGGTCAAAACGCACGCCTTTCGCGGCAAAGCCAGCCTGAATGATCACCTCGGCCGCGCCGAGACAAACACTCTCAAACGCGACCAAGACTGGACCGAAGTGGAAGTGACCTTCAACAGCAAGGACCGCCCGAAAGCGAGTATCAACCTCCTCCACGTCGGCAAAGGCGATACCTACTTCGACGACGTGAAACTCTGCGAACTCATCATGGAAACCGAAGACGACGCCACCAAGCTCGCTGGCGACGCCAAACGCGGTGAAAAGATCTTCTGGGAGCACCCCATCGCCGCCTGCAAAAACTGCCACATCCTCAAAGGCCAGGGCAGCGCCGTCGGTCCCGCTCTCGACGGCATCGCCAGCCGCAAAGACGCCGCCTACATCCTCGAAAGCCTCATGAACCCGAACGCGAAGCTGGCGGAAGGCTTTGAGAAACTCGGCATCTCCCCGATGCCGCCAATGAACCTCATCCTGAAGCCCCAGGAGTTCGCCGATGTGAAGGCGTTCATCCTCAGTTTGAAGTAAGTGCGTACACCGCCTCTCCGAGGCGGCCCTCCCCAAACTTCCGCCTCGGAGAGGCGGTGTACTTCATTCTACCACCTTCGGCAGGAACAGAGAGTATTCGCCCTCCTTCAATCCTGCCTTTGCCGGGTTCTGTCGGATATAGTCACGGTAATGGAGAAACTCGCCCTCGCTTCGAACAATGTGGTCGTAGGTCTCGCCCTGCCAGAAATGCCCGGTCTGATCCAAGAGCTCATGGATCCTCCTCGCCGTGAATCGCTTCCAAGAGGCACACAT
>JBILVU010000234.1:0-5591 GCA_044370285.1 Prosthecobacter sp. | reverse complement strand
CTCTGCCCCTTTGCTACTCTGCGGCAAATTCGAGCGTTTCAGCGTGTGCATCGCGGATGGAATGAAATCGTTCATAATGGGAATGGTTTGAAATTCGGACATCAGGCTCACAGCGGCACATCGACGGTGTTGGTCACGATCACGCGTTCGATCTCCTTGGTGGGGCCGAAGCGGACGAGGATGTATTTGTAGGTGGCGCCTTTGATGACGGGCTGGCGGTCGAGGAGGAAGATGTCGTGGTCGAACTGCGCCTCGGTGCCGGTGAGGGGGCTATCGCTTTGATGAAGGATGGCGGTGAAGGGATCGGTGACGATTTTGTTCGGGCCGGAGATCACCTGGGCGATGCGTTCCATCAGCGGAGAGACCTGCACGATGTCGCCGGAGACGATGGGGAAGTTCGTGTTGGCCACCTGCACGCGGTAAAGGGCCACGGGGAGGATTTTGCCGGGCCGTGTGGTCTTGCCTTCCTCGGCCACCACGAGCGTTTCGTTCGAGTAGAGGTGCTCCTCGACTTCGCGAGTGCCGCTGAGGTTGAAGACGACGTTCACCGCGTTGTTCTGGCCACCTTGCTCGGGGGCGGCGGACGTGTTGGAGCCGTTGAAGGCAGGGTCTTCGTATTCGCCGATGCGCACGGCATTGCCTTTCCAGGGCGAGAGCTTGGCGAGAGCGAGATGCGTGGCCTGGATGCCCGCATGAAAATCCGCCTGCGGAGGCAGCGGACGATCCGGCCAGGGCACGGGAGCGGAGAAGGTGAAGTCACGGATGGTGTAGCGGAAGGTCTCCGCATTGCTGAAAGCACCCGCAGCCCGCGTGGCGGCATCTCCAGCGCCGACAGCACGCACCATGACGGTGTAGGTGTCACTCGTGGACACGGGAATATCCACGCTGAACTGCGGCATGCCAGTGGGGCTGAGATGACGTGCCAGCGCGGTCTGGAAGACGGCGAAGTCGATCTCGTTGGCGTAGTTCGGATGCGTGGCGAGATCCTCGGAGAGGCCGCTGCCAGTGCTGGTGGGCAGCGTGCCGGAGGAACGGCTGATCCACAGTTCAAAACGCTCCACACCCGCCGTCGAGCACATCCAGGTGACTTTCATCTGGCCGCTGACGAGCGGTGCCACGGAGGTGATGGGCTCCAGCATCGGCGTGGGCAGCATGGTGGCATCCACAAAGCTCGTGCATTCACCCTGCTGCGTGAGCGGGCCGGGATTTCCATGCTCGTCGGTGAGCTCGAGGAAGTAGCACACGGTGCAGTTGCCCGCAGGCGGATCGGTATCCGTCCAAGTGATGGCGGTGGTGCTGCCAGCGGGAATGATGCCCTGGGCGATGAGTGTCTGCGGGCTGCTATCCACACGGCGGTAGATCTTCCACTCACGCGAGCCGGTGGTGGGCGTGAAGATGCCGCCGGGCTTCATGGTATCACCCGTGACGGGATCGGTGCTCTGATGACGCCAGCCGCAGTCGATGCCGGGAAGGGCGAGCGTGTTCAGCGCGACGTTCCACTTCACGTCGATGTATTTGTTTGGTTGCGGCGTTTTGTTGTCCTGGGAGACGGCGGGCACCCATGGGGAGAGATTTCCAGCCGTGGTGCGCACGCGGCAGAAGAGCGTGCCCTCGCCATCATACTTCGGCAGTTCGCGAGCGAGCACGGAGCGGAGATTGCCTCCGCCATCGAGGGCGAAAGCGGCGCGGCCGAGGAAGAAGTTTCCCTTCGCCGGATGGTCGTAACGAAACTCCGCCAGCTCCAGGCCGCGTGGCAGCGAGCTGGTGCATTGCAGCACGAGATGGCCCACATTGCCGACGAGACCACTCTTCGTCACCTGCGTGAGGCTGGTGAAGCTGACGAGCGGATCAAAGCAGCGCAGCGCCAGATCACCCTTCGAGCCAGCGGGTCCTTCACGGTCACGCAGCACACCAAAGACCGGCGGTGAATTGCCGCTCACATTCGCACACACACTGCCGTCGATGCTGCGCACGGTGTAGAAGAAGGTTTTGCCATTGTCCGCAGGCCAGGTGGGCGTGCTGTAATCATTCGTGGCCGTGCCAGGAGGTGGCGGCGTGTTGTCATCGATGAAGCTGAGCGTCGTGGCAGGCACGATGGCGATGAGATTGCGATTCATGTCCTTCTCCTTGGCCGGAATCTCACGCGGCGAGCGCCAGCGGTAGATCCGATAGCCGCTGATCGTCTCCGGCGCGCTCAAAGCAGGTGCCTCCCACGAGACTTCGAGTCGCTGATCATGCGTGCCGGCGACAAAGCTCGCCACGTTGCGCACCTTGACCTTCTTCGGCAGCGGCGGCGGCAGGCGATCACAAATCTGTACCAGCGTGCCTGCGGAAGGCGTGCCGCCATTCCCCAGCAGATCACGAGCGACGGCGAAGTAATAAAACTCCGCCGCATCCGCAAACGGCGTGCCTGCCGTCTTGAAGCGACCGTTGTCGTCATTCACGAAAACAGTCTCGTTGGTCAGATTCGTCGCTTCAGGTGTGCTCAGCATCACGGGCGGCAAAATGGCCAGCAGATTGATTTTTCTCGCGGTGGGCTCGGTGGCGAAATCAGCCGCATTCGACGGTGGTGTGGCATGCCAGCCTTTGGCGATGGCGGCGGCCTCCGGCACGCGATACACATCGAAACCATGATGCAGCGGAGCGAGATCACGCAGCGCGTTCGGCGTGGCCCAGCGCAGCGAGACGTTCAAATTACCCTTCGAAGTCACATCCGGCAGTTCCACCGGCTTGCCAGGCGCTGGCAGCACCAGCGGCGCGGCGGGATCGAGCGTCACACGACCGACGACGCCGAGGTCTGTGCTCGTGGTGGTATCAAAATCACGCAGTTCATAGGTCAGTGCCCCAGCAGCGGGCACCTTCTCCATGTGGGCGAGACCGGCGCAAAGCGCCACGGAAGGCCGCTGACGGGCGATGAGCATCACGCGGCGCATCTTTTTGTCGTCACCCCAGGCACCCGTGATGAGCGCGGCCATCTTTTGCTCGACGCTGATCGTTCCTGCGGCGCTGGCATCCTCCAGCAACTCCGAAAGCACCGAGTTTAGCTCCGCGATGTTTTCGCCGAGCACATTCGCCCGCGTGAGCAGCGAGCCAACGGTGCGCACATCCGCCACCGGCTCGATGATCGCCACGCGTGAAAACGGATTCGGCGAGGCCGGGCCGCCATTCTTCCGATACACCGCGATCTGCTTCCCCATCACCACCGAAGGGTCCGTCGGCTGCAACGCGATCCACGCATAGCTGCCCGTGCCGTTCGTGGTCGTCGTGCCCGCGACGATGAGGGAGTTTCCGGTGCCGGATTGGGCGAGGAGGGCGTTCGTGAGAAAGAATGCCAGGAGACAGATGATTCTGCCGCAAAGGGTCAGTGAGGCAGAGAGGGCAGAGATTTTAAAAGGCTCTGCTTCCTCTGCTCCTTTGCTCCTCTGCGGCAAAAGCGAGTGTTTCAGCGTGTTCTTTGTGGATGGGATGAAAGCGTTCATGAAAGTGAAAAGGGTCGGGATTCAGAAAAGGCATCAATAGTCCACTTCCCAGCCGCCCTGGTCGGTGTACTCGAACTGGGCGCGGAGGTCGGCTTCGAGGCAGAATCTGCAGACGCCGACTTTGCCATAGAGTCGGCCGCTGCCAGCGAAGGCATATTCGTCGCCGCTCTTCAGGCCAACGAGAGAGACTTCACCGCCGATCTCGACCGCGCAGAGAGCCTCGCCATACACGCCCATCGTGAGGCGTCCGCCATAGGTGGGACCTTCGGTGAAGTAGAAGACGCCCGCACCGGCCTTGGCGCTGATGTTGAAGAGGCAGGTGCCGGTGCCATAAACCGGGAAGGTGGCCTCGCCGTAGCAATACACGCCGGTGAAGCTGTCCATCGTCAGCACGCTTGCCACCTGCGGATCGACCATCAGCAGCGGATCAATGTTGCAAGCATGGCCGAAGAAGACGCCGCCCGCCATCTGATACTCGCCAAACTCCACGCCGATCTTCGCGGCGAGGTAGTTCTCCGTGGCTCCAAACATCACGCTGGCTCCCAGTTCGGTGATGGTGAAGGTCTCGAAGCTAATCTGACCACTCGTCATCTCAAACGAGCCGCCGAGGCCGATGGGAGCGCCGCTGCTATCGAGGGCAAACTTGACGCCGAGATCGGCTCGCACCGCCTCGCCGCTGAGTCCGCTCGTTCCCAGTGCCACATCCAGGGCACCGATGGTCACCTCGGTGACGTTGGCTCCGCTGGCACCACCGCAGCAGGAGGCATTTTCTGCGCCGTCGGAGTCCAGCTCCTTGATTTGAAGGTAAGCGGCCAGTTCCATGGCATCCGGCAACTCCATTTTGAAATTCGCGTCGATGCGCAGCTCGTCGAGGCTATCGCCATTGATGTGGGCGTAGCCGGTGAGCGAGCCGCTGCCGAGGTAGGCCTGCACATCACCGAGGAAGTTGTCATTGATGGCCTCGTCGATGCCGGCGAGCGCCTCGCTCATCGCCTGGCGGATGAGGGAATTCAGCGCGGCAAAGGCGGTGTCCACCGCTTGGTTGAAGGCACCTTGCAGGTCATACACACGCTCTTTGATGGCTTCTTGAATGTCTGCCACGAACTGGCTCTCGAAGATCTCATCGGTGATCTTCTGCGCAATCTGCGCTTTCCATTCCGCGATGATGGCGTCGATGTCCGGCTGGTCTTCCACCGTCATCGCGAGCACGAGGTCCTCCGCGTAGTCACCGGCGGCATCGCTGGCGGCTTGGATCTGCGCGGTGGCGTTGTTGCAGATGGTTTCGAGCTCCGTGGCCAGCTCGCCACCGGTGGCGAGTGCGGCTTTGACCTCGCCGATGGCATCTTTGATCTGCAAAAGCACCTCCTGCGCCGCGTCGAGCTGCGGGTCGATCTCGGCGAGCACCTCGTGGATCTTATCGCCGACCTCGCTGGAGGAAATTGCCGTGCCGAGCGTGTCGATCAGTGCGGAGGCGAGACTGATGAAGACCTCACGCTGCGCCTCGCTGCCGCCGGAAGGCACATATTTCGCCAGCAGGCCGTAGGAGTCGATTTCGGGGTCTCCATCCGTGTTCAGGCCGGTCGTGACGGCATCGATGGCGCTTTCGATGGTGGTGAGTTTGGCCACCAAATCATCAATCATGTCCTGCGTGAGGTCAGCGGCATTGGAGACATCGTTGAGCGCCAAAACAGCCTCGCTCGATGGATTGCGGAAGTAGGTATCGACGAGGCCGGAGAGCACCACGGGGTCGATTTTGGCATTGCTGGGCGTGTTGGACTTCACGGCAGCGAGGAAGCTTGCGATCACGGGATCGAGCGCCTGATCGAGGAGATCACCGATCATGTCTTCCGCTTTGTCGCTGAGCATGTCGGTGAAGCTATCCACACCGCCGCTGAGCGAGTTGAAGACTTCATTGCCTGCGGCGGAGACAAAGGCGGATGAGACGCCGGTGGCCTCGTCGATGGCGTTGAAGGCCATGTTGGTGATATTGATCTCCGGCAGGCCGCTGTATTGCGCACCAAAGCTGATCTCGGCATTCTCCTCGTCCATGAAGTCGAGCTGATGCTCGGTGTTCAGCACGAGCAGGTCCTTCGTCTGCGCTTCAAAACCTCG
>JBILVU010000233.1:0-5639 GCA_044370285.1 Prosthecobacter sp. | reverse complement strand
GCATCAGCATCAACATCGAGCTGCCCTCGCAGCAGAGCCTCGACCGACTCGCGCCGGAAAAGAACCTCACGAACACCAAGCAGGCCATGCACGGCATCCGCCAGCGCATCGACGAAAACCTCGCGGCAAAAAAAGAGGCGCGACAGATCGTGAATCGCCCACGGGTCAAAGCGCCTGCCTTTGCCACCGGCCAGAGCACGCAGATGATCGTCGGCGCGGACGACAGCAGCGATGCGCTCGTGCTGCATCGCGCCGATGAGCTGTATCGCGACTGCCGACTGCGCCGCGTTTACTACAGCGGCTTCAGCCCCATCCCCGAGCCCAGCGTGCTGCTGCCCATCAAGCCGCCGCCGCTCGTGCGCGAGCATCGTTTGTATCAGGCCGACTGGCTGCTGCGCTTCTACGGCTTCGATGTCGGCGAGCTATTGCCCAAAGAAGATCCCAATCTCGATCTCGACCTCGATCCAAAGCTCGCCTGGGCCTTGCGAAACCGCGCCGTCTTCCCTGTGGACATCAACCGCGCCTCACAGGAGCTGCTGTGGCGCATCCCCGGCCTCGGCACCGTCAATGTCGCACGCATCCTCGCCGCGCGACGCTGGTCGCGTCTCACGCTCGCCGATCTCCAGCGCATGCGCGTGAACCTCAAAAAGGTCATGCCCTTCATCATCGCCGCCGATCACCGCCCGCGCATCGCCCTGCTCGAAAGCACGAACCTCCGCCAGCACTTCCTCCCCGGCCCGCGTCAGCTCGAACTCAACTTCAACGCCCCGCTTCCCACCACCCGCGCCGATGCCGCCATGGCCGTCAGCGGACAAATTTGACTCATGCAAAGCCGCCAAGATCAGAACCCGCCCATGCCAAGCATCATCATGAATCGTGATTTCCCGCA
Organism: Prosthecobacter sp.; assembly: GCA_044370285.1. Classification (GTDB taxonomy): domain Bacteria; phylum Verrucomicrobiota; class Verrucomicrobiia; order Verrucomicrobiales; family Verrucomicrobiaceae; genus Prosthecobacter. The sequence continues at coordinate 4,750 of JBILVU010000233.1, read as the reverse complement.
GATTCATAGAGGCCAGCAGATTGGTTTTGGAATTCAATCTGTGGGCCTCCCCGAATCTGTGGGAAATCCTTTTGAATTCCACGAAGCAGGTGATGCGAGTCGTGATGACCTTTGCGCTGTGGTGTGAGACCTGAAGAAGCCACGCATGACCCACACCGCCCAAATCCAGCCCACTTTCGAAGCTTGGCGTTCCAAAGCTCGCGAGCTGCTGCGGCATGGCGTGGCACCAGAAAACATCGATTGGGTGGACGCCTCGCAAACCGCCAGCCTGCTAGCCGAGCAACCTGCGGAGTATCAAACCGCACCAAACGCCTCCGTGAAGGTCCCCGCCGACTTTTTGCGTCTCGCCGCCAATGTCTGCGCTCACACCGACGAGCGCCGTTTTGCCATCCTGTATCGACTTTTGCATCGTCTCACGCTTGGCGGCGAAAAACACCTCCTCGCCATGCCTTCCGACCGCGACATACATCAATGCAACATGTGGGCGAAGGCCGTGAGCCGAGACATCCACAAGATGCACGCCTTCGTGCGCTTCCGCCTCGTCGGCGTGAACGAGCTAAACGGCCGCGAGCAGTTCGTCGCATGGTTTGAGCCCGAATATCGCATCACACGCCTTGCTGCGCCGTTTTTCGAAAAACGCTTCGCCGGCATGGAGTGGTCCATTTTGACCCCCGACGAGTGCGCGAGCTGGGACGGCGACAAACTCAGCTTCATGCCCGGCATGAGCCGTCACGACGCCCCCGCCGCCGATGCGCACGACGACCTCTGGCGCACCTACTACCGCAGCATCTTCAATCCCGCCCGCCTCAAGGTGCAGGCCATGCAATCAGAGATGCCGATGAAGTATTGGAAGAACCTCCCCGAGGCCGAGATCATCCACGACCTCATCGCCAGCAGCGAAAAACGCGTCCGCACCATGATCGCCACGCCCGAGCGGCCCGTGAAGCCCGCGCCGGACAACGCGTATCTGAAGTCGCTATGGCAGCGAGGTGGCGGTTGCTGAATCGGATATCCACGATGAAGTGCCGCGCGTGACGAAAGCGTCACTTTTATCCCAAGGCAGGGCCGCCGCGCCGTGCAAACCTTTCATCGTTCTACAACCTATGACCCAACAACATTGGACGCCTGAGGTTCAGGCACTGTGGGAGAAGCTGGAAAGTTTTCAGCTCGATGACAACAACGCGGTGTTCGACTTCTCGGCACGGCTTTCAAAGGAAAATGGCTGGTCGCGTGAGTTCACCACTCGCGCCATCCAGGAATACAAACGCTTCCTCCTGCTCGCGATGCATGCGGGCCATCCGGTGACACCGGCGGAAGTGGTCGATCAGGTCTGGCACCTGCATCTCGTCTATACACGCTCCTACTGGCAGGTGCTCTGCGGCCAGATCCTCGGCCGTCCGCTGCATCACGAGCCCACCAAAGGTGGAGCGCTGGAGAGCGGCAAATACCGCGAGCAATACCAGCGCACGCTCGACAGCTACCGGCGGCTGTTTGGCGAGGAGCCGCCGGCGAACATCTGGACGAATGTGGAGCATTGCTTCCGGCCCAAAATCCTGCGCTGGGTGGATGTCTCGCGTCACTGGACCCTGCCAAAACCAGCCTGGCTGCCGCGAGTGCGTGCCCGGCATGCCATGAGTGCCGCCGCGTTGGCGGTCTTTGCGATGCTGCTTGTCAGTTGTGATGACTTGAACGTCTTCGATTACCAAGGCGAGGATTTTCTCGTCTTCTACGCAGGTGGTTTCGCGATTGCTCTAGGGGTCTCCATCCTGCTGGCCAAGATCGCGACGAGGATCGTGGCGCCATCCACGAGGGCGACATCCGTCAGCGATCCTTACGAGGTGGCGATGCTGGGCGGCGGTGAGCAGCGAGCGCTGGATGCGGCGCTGTCATCGTTGTTTGCCCGGCGGATGCTGGAGGTGCAAACCGATGGACCTCGAAAGCCAGCCACACTGCATCTTGTACCGGGCATCATCGACTCCCGCCTGCACGCGGTGGAGCAGCGGGTGCTGCAAAGCTTGCCACAGGATCTTCGCAGCCTTCGAAAGCTGTTCACCCCGCTGGCGGAGAAGCTGCGGAGGAATCTCGAGTCTTCCGGTTTGATGTTGAGCCGTGGTCAGAGGTCTCAAATCCAGCTCATCACGGCCGCTCCGCTGGTGTTGATGATGGTCATCGGCGTGGCGAAGGTCTTCATCGGTTTGGAACGGGAGCGCCCGGTGGCCTTTCTCGTGATCGCCTTGGTGATGAGCCTGATCGTTATGTGCCTGGTGCTTTCAATGATCGCCCGCCGCACGCCAGCGGGCGAAGCAGCATGGAAACAGATGACCAAACCGGCGATGGCACCCCGTCTGAAGGAGTCTGAGCCTGCTTTGCCCGAAGCCGGTTATCTGGCCTCGATGGCGGTGGCTCTCGCCGGCACCAGCGCGCTCGCTGGAGCGGGCTATGAACCGCTTTACCAGACGGTCCATCGCCCCCAAGCCGCCTCCTCCAGCGGCTGCGGCAGCAGTGGCTGTGGAGCGAGCGGTTGCGGTGGAGGAGGCGGAGATGGTGGCGGCGACGGTGGTAGCGGCTGCGGAGGATGTGGTGGCGGTGGGGATTAACCATCGCCCTCTCAAGGCACCAGCGGCACGATCTCCCGCGCCTTCTTCAAATCGGGCCGCGCAGGCCGAGGATCATTCCAGCGATCCTTCGGCGCAGGCGCTTTGGCATCGAGATAGGCACCGAGACGCATGCGCAGTGCTTCAAAGGCGGGCTGCGTGTCTTTGCCGAACTGCGACTTGCCAGCGTCTTCCTCATTCTTCTTCACGAGAGTCGCGCTGAGCCCCGGAATGGCACGCACGGCGGCCATGACGCTCTCGCGGCTTTCGCCACTGACTGCGGCGTATTGCGTGAGATACTCGACGAGTTGCTGACCGGCGCGGAAGGTCTTCAGGCGCAGACTGGGCACAGGGCCGTTGTCGGTCGGGTAGAGCACGGAGAGTTCGTCGGGGGCCTGCCAGGACTCTTTTCGACCGATGGTCTGCCAGGGCACCACGCCATCCGCACCGAGCGACCAGGCCTCGATGCACCACGCGGCGTTGGTGATGTTCGGCGTGCCGATGGCGTTCGCGCTGCCATACATGTAGTAGAGATTGCCGCAGTCCTTGGCGCGACGCTGCACACGCGGCCAGTAGTCGCGTAGCACGCCGCTGACGACTTCCACGTTCACGCAGTGATCGAGCAGTTCACGCTGCCACTGCGGGCGGGAAATGTCGGCGCGATAGGTGAGGTGCACGTTCTTGAAGGGTTCGGTAGCCTTCCAGAATTCGCGGCCGTAGTGGCGGATGGCCCAGAAGTCCTGCGTGTGCACCGGTTCGTCGAAAATCCATGCCGCGGTGCATTTCCGCCAGTCGTCCTTTTTGAAGTACACCTTGTTGTTGAGGTAGAACTCAAACATCGGCTCGGTCCAGCCCTTCGACTCGAAGTGCTTCGCGATCTCCGCCGACATCGTGCGGAACTGCGTCCAGTAGGCTTCATCGAACGCACTCTCGATCCAGTAGCCGCCTTTGAAATGCTCGTCGTGCTTCATCGGCCAGTTCTCATTCAGCAGCAGGTAATACGCGTCCACCGGCACCGCGCCGCGCGGCAGATCGGCGAAGGCGCTGCCATCGAGCAGCGGACCGAACTCCGCATCGAACTTCGTCCAATCCCACTTCCCATCGCCGCCGAGCTTTGGCGCGGGCTCGTCCACCTTGCCCGTCCAGCCATACGGCAGCTGATTCAGCACTACGCGATGCTCATGCGCGAGCCGGTAGTAGTCACGCACATGTCCCGGAAGGCCGTAAGCGTTCATCTGCGGCAGGAACGAGAGGCGATCCGGCAGCGCGAAATTCCAAACCGTCACCGTGAAGGGCATCACGGTGCCATTCACCGTCACCGTGCCTTTCAAATCGCCCGCAGGCGTGTCTTTCGGCACATGCAGCTCAATGAAGGTGTCATCGCCCGTGCCCGGCACGAGCGGATCATGCATGCCGCCGACCTTTGGCATCGAGTAGAGCTTCACGCCCAAGCTGTGCGCTTTGACGATGGCCGGGCCTGCGACCGAAAAACCGATCGTTTCGCCCTTCGCGGCAAAAAAGTGCGTCGAAGCCAGTTCGCGGCCGAAAACGTCTTTCGAAGGCAAATTCGGCTTCACGGCCTCCACCTTCGGCATCTCCGGCAAAATGGCTGCGGCGACCGATTTGACCTCCGAAACGGCCTTTGGAGCCTCCACCGCCCCATCTTCGAGCCACAGCGTGAAGTAGGGCTTATGCACCCGCTTGTCCTCGCGGCTCGAAACATAGCGGTTCACGAAATTCGTGAACTTCAAGGAATTGCCATCCCGCGTGTATTCGTTGCCGATGTCGTCGATCACATAAAAGCCATGTGAACGGCCATCAAGCCGCGCCTGGGCCACCTCGGGCGCGATGGGAATGATCTGCCAGCCCTCCGCATCCGGCGCGGAAGCATCGCCAAAGCCCCAGATCGATCCGCCTTCACCACAGACAACGCTGGTGATGTCGGAGTCATTGTTGCCCCAGCGCAGCTCGCCCGTCTTCGCCCACACGAAGGAACTCGCGCCCGGTGTCTTCGCATAGCTGCTGCCCGTGCCCTCCACCCACTCCTGCGTGATCGACGACACCGTCGTGCGCCGCAGCGGTGCCTCCGGCGAGGCGAGATGCACATGAAGCTGCGCATTGACGACCTTCTTCCCGCGCAGCGCCGCCGGATCGAA
>JBILVU010000231.1:0-5677 GCA_044370285.1 Prosthecobacter sp. | reverse complement strand
GCCGCATCGAAGCCGGTGGCAGTGTGCTCGATCTGATCCTCGACAAAGCCAAGCGACTCGAAAAAAGCACCGCCGCGGAGGATCGGGCGCGACTTGAGCAATACTTCCAAAGCGTGCGCGAACTCGAAGGCCGCCTCCAGCGTAACATCGAATGGGAAAACCGCCCCAAACCCAAAGTGGACTATCCGCAGCCCAAGGACATCGCCGATGCCAATGAGGTCATCGCACGCTCCAAACTCATGTTTGACCTCATCCGCCTCGCCTTGCAGACGGACAGCACGCGCGTCGTCACGCTCTCCCTCAGCACTTTCAGCGTCGTGCCGCATGTGCCCGGCGTGAAGAGTGAAACCCACGGACTCACCCACCACGGCAACGAACCCGACAAGATCGCCGAGCTGAAGAAGATCGAAGAAGCCCAGATGACCGCCTTCGGCGAACTCCTCAAAGCCTTTCAATCCGTCAACGAAACCGGCGGCACGCTCCTCGACCGCACCCAGATCCTCTACGGAAGCTGCCTCGGCAACGCCAACTCCCACAGCAACCAAAACCTCCCCCTCATCCTCGCCGGTGGCGGCTTCAAACACGGCCAGCACCTCGCCTTCGACACCCAAAACAACACACCGATGGCGAACCTCTTTGTGTCGATGTTGCAAGGTCTCGGCATCGAGGCGGACAAGTTTAGCAGCAGCACGGGGACGATGTCGAGGTTATAGCTATCTTCATCGCTACATGAAATGGGGGTTACGCCGTCTTTAAAGTTTATGGAGACAATTTAGGCCGTTTCTGCCAAGAAATAGGCCATGATTATTTATGGAACCGCGCTGCTCGCCGTGTGCCACTTGCTGGGCATCATCATTGGCGATTTGCTGGGGCGGGCGCTCGGAATGCAGACGAATGTGGGTGGCGTGGGCATCGCGATGTTGTTGTTGATCATCTCGCGCATCTATCTGTATAAGACCGGTCGGCTTTGTGCCACCTCGGAGAGCGGTGTGCATTACTGGGGTGCCATTTACATACCGGTCGTCGTGGCGATGGCGATGCAGCAGAATGTGGTGGCAGCTTTGAAGGGCGGCCCGGTGGCGCTGATCGCGGCGGTGGGTAGCGTGGTGCTCTGCGGGCTGTTTGTGTCCTTCATCAATCGCATGGAGCCAGAAACGAAGGCTGGGGAGGACGGCAAATGATGTGGGAGATTCTTGAGAAGGCCGCGAAGGAGAATGGACTCGTCACCGCGTTCGCCGTGGTGGGTTTGGTGATGCTCGTGTCGGGTGTGATCTCGCGGAAGCTGACCTTTGGTCGCGTGCAGGGATCGGCGATTGCCATCTTGATCGGCCTGGCGCTGGCGTATGTCGGCGGGAAGATGTCGGGCGGCTCGAAGGGGCTGGCTGATCTCGCCTTGTTCAGCGGTGTCGGTTTGATGGGTGGGAACATGCTGCGTGACTTCGCAATCGTGGCGATGGCGTTTGAAGTTCATGCCGAGGAGGCGAAGAAAGCAGGCTGGATCGGTGCCATCGCGCTGCTGCTGGGCACGGTGCTGCCTTTCATCGTCGGCGTGGCGGTGGCCTGGGTTTTTGGCTATCGCGATGCGGTGAGCATGACCACCATCGGCGCGGGAGCGATCACTTACATCGTCGGCCCCGTGACAGGTGGAGCGATAGGCGCGACCTCTGATGTGATGGCGCTGAGCATTGCCACGGGTGTGATCAAAGCGATCCTCGTGATGATCTCGACGCCTGTCGCCGCCAAGTTCCTCCGCCTCAAGACGCCGCGCTCCGCGATGGTCTTCGGCGGCCTCGCGGGCACTGTCAGCGGTGTGAGCGCTGGTCTCGCGGCCACGGATCGCAAGTTGGTGCCCTATGGTGCGCTGGTGGCGACGTTTCACACCGGACTCGGTTGCCTGATGGGGCCGTCGGTGTTGTTTTTTGCGGTAAAAGCGTTCTTCTGAGGCCGATGGCAGAAATACCCACAGTCGAAGCGGCACATATGGAACGCATGATAACGGAGCTGTTACCTGAGGCTTCATTTGTTACACAAACAATTAATCCCTCGTATGGTTCGTGGGAGATTGAGATCGTGACTCCACATAAGAGGCTTGCCATAGTTTGGGGACCTCTTTCGGGTTTTGGCGGCATTGATCAGTCCCGTTTGAACAACGACCCGTTTGCTTACTGCGATGAGTTTTTCTGGAGCATGGATGATGCTCGAAAATTTCTTGTTAACTCCATCACTTGAACCAAATGCCCGACCTCCCCATCATCGCCCGCGCTCGTTCGCATAACAGCCACCCGGCATTTCGATCAGCCACGAGCACACACACTTACCAACACCTCCTCGATGGCTCGGCCGCCATCGCATCCGCATTGCTCGGGGATGCAGAAGATCTGAACGAAGCCCGTGTCGCTTTGTTGGTGACGCCCGGTGTGGAGTATGTGGCGGCGCAGTGGGGTATCTGGCGGGCAGGTGGGATCAAGCTGCCGATTTGCCTCTCCGCCACGGAACCGGAGTGGGAGTATGCGCTTACGGATTCGCAGGTGAGCCTCGTTTTGGCCGATGCAGCGAACGCGGCCAAGATTGCGACGCTTTGCGAAAGGCTCGGAGTTCGGTTGATGGTCGTGGAGGAGGTCAGGGGTGATTTGAAGCCGCTGCCTGAGGTTGATGTGAACCGCCGTGCGATGATCCTCTACACAAGCGGCACGACGAGCAAGCCGAAGGGTGTCGTGACGACGCACGCAAACATCCAAGCGCAGATTGAGAGCCTCGTGCAGGCCTGGGAATGGAGCGCGGAAGATCGCATCCCGATGTTTCTGCCGCTGCATCACATCCACGGCATCATCAACATCATCGGCTGCGCTTTGTGGAGCGGTGCATCCGTGGAGGCTTTCCCGCGCTTTGATTTGGCTGCCATCCTCGACCGCGTGCGCGGCGATGCCTACACGCTCTTCATGGCCGTGCCGACAATCTATGTGAAACTTATCCAGGCGCTCGAAGCCGCGAGCGAGGCGGATCGTGAGGCCATTGTGGCCGGTTTCAAACGCCTGCGCCTCATGGTGAGCGGCAGTGCTGCCTTGCCCGCGAGCGTGCATGAGCAATGGACCGCCCTCACCGGCCAAAAATTGCTCGAACGCTACGGCATGACCGAAATCGGCATGGCGATCTCCAATTTGTATCATGGCGAACGCCGCCCCGGAGCCGTCGGTGCGCCGCTACCTGGAATGGAAGTGCGTTTGAAGGCCGAGAACGGCCCCATCATCACTGCCGAGGATGAACCGGGAGAAATCCAAGTGCGTGGTCCCGGCGTCTTTCAAGCCTACTGGAACCGCGAACAGGCCACGGCGGAGACTTTTGAAGACGGCTGGTTTCGCACGGGCGACATGGCCGTGCTGGAGCGTGGCTACTACCGCATCATGGGCCGCCTCAGCGTGGACATCATCAAGAGCGGTGGCTACAAACTCAGCGCCCTCGAAATCGAAGCCGTGCTGCTCGAGCATCCGCTCATCGCCGAGTGCGCCGTGATCGGTTTGCCCGATGACACCTGGGGCGAGGCCGTCACGGCGGCGGTGGTTTTGAAAAGCGGCACGCTGGATCTCGCCGCGCTGCGTGACTGGTGCAAAGGCCGCCTCTCCGTTTATAAAATCCCGCAGCGGCTGAAAGTCGTGAGCGAACTGCCGCGCAATGCGATGGGCAAGGTGACGAAGCCAGCGGTGAAGGCGTTGTTTGGATCGTGATGACGGCTTTTTAGGAGGAGCTCGCTGACTTCGCTGGTGGATCGCGGAAGAAGATGAGGAAGAGCACCAGCACGCCGACGGCGATCCAGGCGGGCGTGCTCCAGATGGCGGCCCAGTCGTGGGTGATGTCTCCGCGAGGCGTGGCGAGCTTGTGGGCATCCATCACGCGGCCCGCGAGGTAGGTGCCGACGAGGGAACCAAAGCCCCACAGGATGATGGCGATGAGGCCTTGAGCCGCGCCGCGGATGCGCTCGTTCGCCTCGGCATCGACGTAGAGCTGGCCAGCGATGAAGAGGAAGTCGTAGCAGACACCGTGGAGCACGATGGCACCGAAAATGAGGAGCGTGCCGGTGCTGGAGGCACTGGCGCTGAGCATGAAGTAGCGGGTGACCCATGCGGTGATGCCGAGGAAGATGGTTTTCTTGTAGCCGAGCTTTTTGAGCATGAGCGGCAGCAGGATGAGAAAGATGACATCGGAGATCTGCGCCAGCGTCATCTTCTGCGCCATGTCCTCCCATTTGAGCTGCGTGAGGTAGGTGCCGAGGTTCACGAAGTAAAAGTACAGCGGGATGCAGATGAGGAACATGCAGAGGATGAAGATGGCGAAGGCTGGCTTCTTTAGCAGCGCGAGGGCGTCGAGGCCGAGCACCTCACCCAGAGACACATCCTGGCCTTTCTTCTGCGGCGGTGTGGCGGGTAGTGTCAGAGCAAAGAGGCCAAAAACGATCGAGGTGCTGCCTGCGAGGTAGTACTGCATGGATGACTGCTCTGCCTTGAGCTGGCTGAGCACCACGCCACCGGCGATCCAGCCCACGGCGGAGAATATTTTCACGAAGGGGAAATCCTTCTTCGCATCGGCGAGGTGCGTCATGGATACGGAATTGCCCAGCGCGAGCGTGGGCGCGTAAAGCGTGCAGTAGAGGATGAGCGCGGGATAAACCGTGCTGAAAGTTTTGAACTGCGGCATGCAGAGCATCACCAAACCACCCGCCACCCCGAGCACCGCGATGATTTTCTCCGAAGCAAAGTAGCGGTCCGCGATGAGCCCGACGATGAAGGGCGAAAGGATGGCACCCCAAGCAAAAGCGCCATACGCGAGGCCGATCTCCTGCCCGCTGAAGTTTAGCGTGCCCAGGTAGGCACCGAGGGTCATGTACCAAGTGCTCCAGATGAAATACTGGAGAAACATGAAGACGGAGAGCTTGGTTTTGAGGGTGGTTTGCATGGCGGGAGGCTCAAAAAACGCTGCTGGGGCGCGAAGCTGTCTTTTGCGGATAAAACAAAGGCCCATGAGCCGGATGAGACTCATGGGCCTGAAGAACAGTTCGGATGTGAATCAGTTCAGATCGAGGCAGACGGCTTCGGTGGTGCTGCGGGCAAAGATTTTGCCGCCAGCGAGGACGGGGTAGCTCCAGACCTTGCCTTCGAGGACGTCTTTGCGGGCGACTTCGCTGTATTTCTCGGGGTTGGCGGTGGCGACGACGACTTCGCCTTTGTCGCTGGTGGCGACGACCTTGTCACCGACGAGGATGACCTGGCCGGGGCCGAAGCCGCCTTCTTTCCACATGTCCTTGCCGGTGCGGATGTCCACGCAGGCGAGAGGGCCGGCGCCGTATTCCTTGAAGCTGAACATGCCGTAGAGATAGCCGTCCTTCACGACGGGGGTGCTCCAGTGGTTGAAGCATTCGTTCTCACGACGCCAGATCTGCTCGGCGGAGAGCTTGCTGCCTTTTTTGCTGAGCTTGAAGGCCCCGGCACCGACGCCGTAACCGGCGCTGCAATACACGATGTCTTCAAACACGACCGGCGAGGCGGCGGTGCTCACTTTGTAGGGGAACTCGGCACGCCAGAGGACATCGCCTTTCTTTGGCTCGACGCCGACAAGGCCGGTCTGGGTGAAGAAGATGGCCTGATGCACGCCGTGGATGTCGGCGAGGATCGGGGTGGCGTGGGTC
>JBILVU010000199.1:0-7999 GCA_044370285.1 Prosthecobacter sp. | reverse complement strand
GGTGGGAAGCGATAGCGCCACACCGCTGTCGAAGGCTGGCAAGTCATCGAACACCCAAGACCGCTCGACAGCGGTGCCGCCGATGCCAGGTGGCCCTGGCATCTCTGCCACCGCACTCCACGACGCGGGCGCGAAGTCGAAGGTTCCAACTACAACACAGCCCCTCTCTCCTGAAGAATCCGCGAAGAAATGGCATGTGCGTGAGGGTTACCGCATCGAACTCGTCGCGGCGGAGCCGGTGGTGCTCGATCCGGTGGCGTTTGATTGGGATGAGCAGGGCCGCCTGTGGGTCATTGAGATGGCGGACTATCCGCTGGGCATGGATGGCAATGGCAAGGCCGGCGGACGCGTCGTGCGGCTGGAGGACACGGACAACGACGGTCGCTACGACAAGCGCACGGTCATCGTCAGCGACTTGAGCTATCCCACCGGCATTTTGACGTGGCGTGAAGGCGTGATCGTCACCGCCGCGCCGGACATCTTTTTCATTTCGCCGGATGGCACGAAGAAGGTGCTCTACACCGGCTTCAGCACCGGCAACCAGCAGCTCCGCGTGAACGGCCTGCGCTGGGGCATGGACGGCTGGGTGTATTGCGCCGCGGGGGCGCATCACGGCGGCTACAACAAAGGCACGCAAATCGAGTGCAAGCTCACCGGCGAGAAGATCGACCTCGGCAGCCGCGATTTCCGCTTCAAGCCGGACACGGGAGAGTTTGACCCGCAGAGCGGCCCCTCGCAGTTCGGCCGCGCCCGCGATGACTGGGGCCACTGGTTCGGCGTGCAGAACAGTTTCCCGCTCTGGCACTACGTCCTGCAGGATCACTACCTGCGCCGCAATCCGCACGTCATCCCGCCGGACCCGATCCATCAGCTCTTCCCGCGCAATCCGCCCGTCTATCCCGCCAGCAGCATGGAAAAGCGTTTCCACAGCTTTGATCAAGCCGGACGCTTCACCAGCGCCTGTGGTATCGAAGTGTATCGCGATCAGGTGCTCTTCACTGACGGCAAAACGCACGCCTTCACCTGCGAGCCCTTCCACAACGTCGTGCAGCATCACATTCTCGAAGACGACGGCGTCACCTTCAAAGCCGTGCGCGATCCCACCGAGTCGAAGATGGACTTTCTCGCCAGCGAAGACCGCTGGTGTCGCCCCGTCATGGTACGCACCGGCCCCGATGGCGCGCTCTGGGTCGCCGACATGTATCGCTACATGATCGAGCACCCGCAGTGGCTGCCGCAGAACGGCAAGGAGGAGCTACTGCCGCATTACCGCGAAGGGGACGACAAGGGGAGGATTTGGCGGGTGGTGAAGGAAGAGGTTAAAGAACCGAGCGGCGACCACATCATTGTGGTCCGAAGCAGTGGTTACGGGCGCGACAAAATGCAGATGGTGGAGCAGTGGAATGGCAAGGACAAGGCCTCGAAGTTTGGGCGTGTCGCATCCAGCATCGAAACTGTGCAGTTCGCCTGGACGGCTCTTAATCTGGAAAAGTTCAGCACCTCTGACTGCCTCACTCTCTTTGGTGATGACTATGAAGCGAGGTGGCTCGTTCACGAGCAAGCTCTGCAAATGGCCGAGAAGCTTGAATGGAAAGCGGACGAGGCGTCCGCACTCCACAAGCTGCTGGCGAAGCTCGTGAACGACGAGGATGCCAAAGTGCGCCTCCAACTGGCCTGCACGCTCGGCGAGTTGAAGTTCGACTGGGCGGGGGATTTGCTCGCAGAGGTGCTGAACAGCGCGGAGCCGGGTTCGCCGCTGCAAGGAGCGGCCTTGAGCTCGGTGCTGCCGCATCTGGAGCGGGTGTGCGAGCGATCGAACGCGAAACCGTTCGCGATGCTGATGCGCTGCGCTTTGGCGACGAAGAACGAAAAAGCCATCGCGGCACTGGTGACGCGGTTGGAGGCTCAAAACGGGCTTGAGGTGCTTCTAGCCGTCCTGGACGAGAAAAACCTCTCGCTGGCCGATTTCGCGAAGCAGGTCACGGACCCGAAGGCGCGGGCGGCGGTCGATCAAATGGCGACAAAGCTGCAACGGGCCGCCGAATCGCTCCAAACGGCTCCGACGATGGAATCGCTGGCCTTGCTGGCGACGGATCGCGGGCATCGCGAGACGGTGAAAGGCCTGCTGCCGGAGCTTTGGGCCAAAAGTGTGGGTGTAGGCGCACTTGCCAAAGTGCGGAAGGATGAAGCTGCAAACACGCCAGATCCCCGCAGTCTGGCGACTGCGCCTACAGACGTGCTGCGGCTCGTCGCGAAGCTGCAGCCGAAGGGTGGCGAGCAGTTTTTGCTCGAAGGCTGGGACCAGCGCACGCCGGCGCTGCGCACGCAGATCCTCGAAACGCTGCTCTCGAATGACGATTGGGCTTTGGCGCTGCTGAAACGGCCGGAGGCGAAGGCTTGTGATGCGGCGACGCGGGCGCGGTTGCTGAAGCATCCGAAGAAAAACATCGCCAACTTGGCGGAGAAGGTGTTTGCGGATTCGGTGAGTGCGACGCGGGCGGCAGTGGTGGAGAAGTTCAAACCTGCGCTGGGGATGAAGGGGGATGCGGCACGTGGGAAGACGGTTTTCGCGAGTGTGTGCATCAGTTGTCACAAGCTGGATGGCGTGGGGCTGGAGCTGGGGCCGGATTTGCGCAGCGTGGTGCAGCACGATACAGAGAAGCTCATGAATTCGATTTTGGACCCGAGTGCGATCATTGAGCCGGGGTTTATGGCGTATCATTGCACGCTGAAGAATGGCGAGCAGCTTTATGGCGTGATCATGACGGAGACGAGCGCGAGTTTGACGCTGAAGATGGCCGGAAACATCACCAAGTCGGTGCTGCGGAGTGATGTGGCGTCGTTGAAGAGCGCGGGGATTTCGTTGATGCCGGAAGGACTGGAGGCGGCGCTGACGCCGCAGGCGCTGGCGGATTTGATCGCGTATTTGAAGCAGCCAAGGTGAGGACGGAACCCTTTCAGGGTTCGCTCTTGAGATGGAGATGTTTCCTGGCTTGAGACCCAGGGTAGTGCTTCGCACAACCCTGGGCTGCATGACGCAAGGCTGTTGGCCTTGAAAGCAAAAAGCGGCGAACGAGTAGGTTCTCGACGCTTGTGAACCAGTTCACCGTTGGCATTAGATGCAAAAAAGGCGGCGACCGAGTTGGTCGCCGCCAGGAGAGGAATCGAACCGAAGTTCGGGATTACTTTGTCGCAGGCTTCCATTTCTTCACGAAGTCGAGGCACTGGGTGATCTCGGGAACGGAGGTTTCCCAGTTGTGCTCGTATTCGCAGTGGAGGGGGCCGGGGTAGCCTTGAGCGGCGTATTCGGCGAGGATGCCGGCGATGTTGCTCTTGCCCTGGCCGAAGGGGAGGTCGTGGGCTTTGACGTTGCCGAACTCGGTGAGGTCCTTCATGTGGCTGTCAAAGATGCGGCCTTTGAGCTTCTTGATGCACTCGACGGGATCGAGGCCGCTGCGGACCCAGTGGCCGACATCGGCGCAGGAACCCATGCGAGGATCGCGGTCTTTGACAAGGCCGAGGACGTAATCGGGGTCCCAGAACATGTAGGCGCGGTCCAGTGGGCGCTTGGGATGGTTGTGGATGGCCATCTTGATGTCGAATTCCTTCACGAGGGCTTCGATGCCGTCGAGTCCGGCCACATCGGGCTCGGTGACGACGATGCTGATGCCGACCTTTCTGCAGAACTCGAACACCTTGCGGTCTTGAGCGGCGTCTTTGCCGAGTTTCACGACGCCGTAGCCGACGGCGGTGAGGCCTTTGGCTTCGAGGTGCTTCATCACTTTGTCGATCATCTCGGGCGTGGCGTTGTGATCCCACTTGGAGGTGTCGTCGAACTTCTGGCCGGGGTAGAATTCGATGGTCTTGCCGCCTGCCTGGGCGGTTTTGTCGATGGCTTCAAAGACGGTGTAGAGGCGGAAGCTGTAGGCCTGGCAGCCAGCGTAGAACTGGCCGACTTTGGCGGCATCGGGGATGGTGGCCGCGAAGGTGGTCGCGGCGAACAACAAGGAGAGAAGGAGTGTCTTCATGGGTTGGGTGGAACGTGAGAATGGCGGTTTCCTTGCGGTTGGGAAGAGTCGGAGTCAGGAATCTTGGCGCGAGAATTGGCGTGGGCACCTTTTTGCATCTGGCGAAGCAGCAGCCATGGAAGCAACAAGGCAGGCGGAATAACGAAAAGAAGCCAGAACGGCCAACGACGCGGCAGGACAGGAATCTCACGCGTCACATCGCCTGCCAGCAAAACCATCCAGCGAGGTTCGGCACCTTCTTCGGGTTGGGTAGGCTGCCAGAGAAAGACATCATGCATGTTTCCCTTGGGCACGGTGAAGATGAGAGCGTCCTCTGGATGCTGCCACTGCCAGGTGGCGGTGATGAGGGAATGCTCGGCCTCGGGAGGCGGTGGAGGCAGATTCGGCGGGGCGCAGCGGGACCAGTCTTTGTGGTGATCGAGCTTGGGAACGGTGAAATCACTCAGCGGGAGCCACTTTTCACCGCTTTGCAGGTGGAGCGGATTTTTCAAGGCAGCGAGCGCGGCGGCCTCGTCGGGGATCAGCGGATTGGATGCATGGTCGGCCGTGATTTCGAGGCGAACGAATGCATCAGGCAGGAGGGTGAGCTTCGCCGTGAGATACTCGATGGCATGCCCAAAAGCACACAGGGGGGCCAGAACGGCTCCCCCTGCGGCTAAAATGCGGATGGATCGCCCGAGGCGCATCACTTCTTGAGGTTCCAGCGCAGCACACGGCCCCACTGATTCCATTCGGTTTCGAGGATGTTGCCGTCGTTGTCGAAGGTGATGCCGTGAGGGCTGGTGACGACGCCTTGCTGCCAGTCTTTGGGTTCGATCTTGGGCGTGTTGGTGAGCTTCGGAGCGGTGCCGAGATCGGCGACACGTTTGTTGTCCTTGTCCCAGACGCTGACATTGCCGGCGATCTCGGCGACGCACATGAGATTGCCATGGAAGCTAGCGGAGGAAGGATTGCGCATCTCGGTGGCGATCTCACCGATGAAGGCACCGGCGAGGTCGGTGTGGAGCATGCGCTTGTGGCCGCGGTCGCAGATCATGACGCGAGCAGGTTCAAAGCGGCGGTCGATGAAGATCTTGTGCGCATTCGCCAGCTTCAAAGGCTCACCAGGGCCACCGAAGACGGCCTTGAATTTGCCTTCGCGGCTGAAGACGAAGATGTGGCTCTGGCCGTAGCCATCGACGACGTAGATGTCGCCATTCGGAGCCACGTCGCAGTTGGTCAGCTTGAGGCCCTTGCCGATCTTGTCAGCCGGAAACTCGCTCGTCGGGATCGTCAGAAGCACTTTGCCCTCCAGATCGCATTTGATCACCTTCTGCTCACCGAGCACAGCGGCGAAGAGGAACTCACCATCGCCATCCTTGCGCACCACAAAGCCGTGGAGCGACTGGGGCAGCGGCAGCGCTTTGATGAACTTGCCGTCGGTGCCATACACCTGGATGCCTGCATTGGCTTCCTGGACGCTGACGTAGATCTTGCCGGTGGAATCGACGGCGATCTCGCCATGGCCGTTGCCAATGGTTTCCTTGCCGGGAGGTGGCGTGATGAAGTTGGGGACGAATTCGTAGGCCACTTGAGCGGCGGCGCCGCCTGCGAGTGCCACGACCGTGATGAGAGAGAGGATGGATTGGGTCATGCGGAGGCCGATTCAAACGGGATGAAAGGCCGCCGTCAATCAAAACACCCAGCGCAAGATTGACTTATTCCACTTTGGCGGAGGCGAGAATGGCGTTGGCCATTTCGCGAGCCTGGGGATCCTTGGAGAAAACGGCCATCAGCATGTACATGCGCTGAGCCTTTACAATGAACACCATCTCAAAGAAAATGGGCTGTCCTTGGGCTAGACCTGAGATAGAGCATTTTTTTGCCGGAAGGTCCGAAATCTTCAGGTCCATATCTGATTTGGATAGCTTGGATATGCCCGATTTTTCGAGGTTCGCGACCGCTCCGGCCACCCCACCGTCAAGGTTTAGCGTGGTGCTTTCCAATGCATCTGATACGGCCACATTAATCTCGATGCCTTTTGAACCATCTTTCCCTTCCCATCCAAGCATCTGACGAAGACCGGCTGGAGTCTGAACATTGGCAGTTTGCAGAGGAATCGGGCAATTAATCGTCAGTCCCTCCATGGTCTGCACTCCGGGAGAACCGATATGATCCTTGGTTTGTTTGAACGGCTTCCCAGTCGAACGTGCGCCGGAATAATTGGCCGTTTGAATGGTTTGCTCGGCCGCAGCAAGCTGCTCAGCGAGACCGTTGCCTCCCATATCAAACCGCTCCCGAATGTCATCCGGCAGTTCGTCATAGGTCACAATGGTGAAGCCATCGGCATGGATAAACGAAATATTCATCGGCTCGAGCTTCTTGATCTTGGCGGACTTGAGGACCTTGCCATTCGAGAGCCTTAATTCTGGAAACTCCGCACCCACACCAGCTGCACGGATTTTTTCCACGGTATCCTTCATGGATTTGACCATGTATTTGAAATCCCCTTCTAAGCGACGGATATGAGTTTTAAGTTCCTCCCGCTTCGCCGTTAATGGAGCTTCTTTAGTGACTGCTTGTTGAGCTTTCGAGGCTAGCGCACTTACTTTTGACCACTCGTCCTGCCTCAGGGCGAGAGTGTCTTTGAGCTGTGCGAGCTTGGACTTCGTTTCGATCACCTGGGCATTCGCGACATCCACCCCTTGAAAGTGCTGCACGCCAGTGAAAATGCCTGCGACGATGCTGACGAAGATGATGATGAACCAAAATTTACCTGTTTCCATATGAGTAGGGATTGAAGATTGGAACGATGTTATCAACGCAGGTACTTTGCCTTGTAAGCATCTACTCGGGCGGAAAACTCTTTCGTCGCGTTTTCGAGAGCTTCAGCTTTGCCCTCCATGGCTCCAACCTCGAGTTCTAAGCCGGCCGCCTTCTGTTCCGCGACAGCTGCTTGACGCTCCAAATTCAGCGATGCGGTCGCCACTTGACTGCCTAGTGCCAGCATGCGCTGCTCTATCGCTTGGATTTCATTCGATGTCTGCTTGTACTCCGCCTCCAAGCGCTCCTTCTCTCTCAGGAGTTGCTTCTGCCTGTCACAGGAGACGAGCAGCAAGGAAGTGGCGATAAGCGAAGCATGAATGAACGGGAGGAATTTCATGGTTTATAATTCTAAACGCGGGCGCGATATTTCCGCAAGCTGCAATTCCGCCGCACTGATGTACTGGCGAGCATAAGGCTCCCAGTGGGGTCACCTTTTTACCACATATCCACCTAGCGCCAGCGCCCCCAGGATGCCGGAGCGGCCTTTCAGGCCAGGGGCAACGATGAAGTCATCCAGCTCCCGTGTCATCTGCGTCACGCGGAGGTAGCCGTTCATCACCTTGGCAAATTTTCCCCGGACCAGAGGCAGGATATGCGGCTGCTCCATCACACCGCCGCCGAGGATGATGCGGCGGGGGCAAAGGGTGAGCGTGATGTTCATTAAGGCATGCGCCATCACATCGGCCGTCTCCTCCCACGCCGGGTGATCATCGGGCAGCGCATCCGCCCTCACTCCCCAGCGCACGGCGAGAGCGGTGCCGCTGACGTAGCCCTCGACGCAGCTTTTGTGAAAAGGGCAGTGGCAGATGGCCTGCACCGCTCGCGAATTCTGTGGCGGTGGCACCATGAGATGACCGATCTCGGGATGCAGCAGGCCGTGCAAAAGCTGCCCATGCACGAGCACGCCGCCACCCACGCCTGTGCCGACGGTGATGTAAACGAGGGGGTCAATGCCCTTCCCAGCTCCCCAAAGGTATTCGCCGAGCACGGCAGCATTCACATCCGTGTCAAAAGCCACCGGCACATGGTAGCGAGTCTTCAGCATGTTCACGACGTCCACATACTGCCAGCCAGGCTTTGGCGTGGTGGTGATGTAGCCATAGGTTTCGCTGTTCGGGTCGAGGTCCACCGGGCCAAAGGAACCCACGCCGATGGCTTCAAACGGC
>JBILVU010000164.1:0-11275 GCA_044370285.1 Prosthecobacter sp. | reverse complement strand
CCCGTGCTTCGATCTCGCCGTCGTGAGATAGCGGCAAACCTCACCGAGCGTCTCCTCGGGCGTGGTGGTGGGGATACGCACGATGTCCCGCAGGTCATCCGGGCCTGTGCCCACGGCACAAACAAACTTGGTCCCGCCGGCCTCGATGGCGGCAATCAAGGGTGCTTTTCCCTGGCTCATGGTCAGGAGGCCTTGCGCAAGGCGGCGGAGTCATGAATGCCCAGGCTGGCGTAGATCTCGCGAGTGGCGTGGGATTTGTTCAGCGTGTAAAAATGAATGCCGTCCACGCCGTGATCGAGGAGGTCGAGGCATTGCTCGGTGGCGTAATGAATGCCCACCTTTTGCACGGCGTCTTCGTCATTGCCGCAACGCTGGATGGCGCGGAGAAGCTTCGCCGGGTAGCGTGCTCCAGCGGCCAACTCAGCCATGCGGCGCATGCCGGAGGCGCTGGTGATGGGCATGATGCCCGCGATGATCGGCACATGAATACCCGCCAGGCGACAGCGGGCGCGGAAATCGTAGAAGTCGTGGTTATCGAAGAACAACTGCGTGCAGATGTAGTCCGCCCCCGCATCCACCTTGGCCTTGAGATGCTCCATTTCGATCACGCGGTTCGGCGTCGTAGGATGACCTTCGGGGAAACCGGCCACGCCAATGCCAAAACCACGCTTATCCGCATGACCACCGCCTTCATTGAACTTCTTGATGAAAGCCACGAGGTCCGCCGCGTGCTGAAAGGCGTCTTTGGCCCGGTCATAACCCGCGAGATTCTTCGGCGGATCACCACCGAGAGCGAGAATGTTGCTCACGCCAGCTTCCGCGTAGCGTTCGAGGATGGAGGCCACATCACCTTCACTATGGCACACGCAGGTAAGGTGCGGCACAGGGTCGAGCGTGGTCGTTTTTTTGATTCGCACCACGAGATCATGCGTCAGCTCGCGAGTGGAGCCGCCTGCGCCGTAGGTCACGCTCACAAAAGAGGGTTTGTAGGCCTCCAACTCGCCAATCGTCGTATAAAGCGCCTCCGAGGCCTCCGAGGTCTTGGGTGGGAAAAACTCAAACGAGAGCGTGGGCTTCTGATCCTTGAGAATATCGTCGATATGCATGCTGGCTGGTGGAAAAGTCGCCCATTCAACCATGCTTCCGCGTTTTGCATAGCCTCGAATCTTGAAAAAACGGGTGTCTTTGAACGATAGACCTCCAAAGCTCCTCACCATGTCTCCCGTCCTCCAAACCCTCGCCGACCTCGTCCGCATCAACAGCATCAACAGCTCCTACGAGGGCGGCCCCGGCGAAGCGGCGGTCGCGGCCTATGTGCGGCGCTTCTTTGAGCAGCGCGGCATCGACACATGGGAACAAGAAGTCTTTCCAGGTCGAAACAACGTCATCGCCCGCGTCCCGGGCCGCGATCCCTCACGCCGCGTGGTCTTTGAAGCCCACATGGACACCGTTTCGATCAAGGGCATGACGATTGATCCCTTCGACCCCGTCGTGAAGGACGGCAAAATGCACGGTCGAGGCTCTGTGGATGACAAAGCCGGGCTCGCCGCCATGATGCACGCCATTGCGGAGGTGCATGCCAGCGGTGAAAAGCCACCGTGCGAGCTCTGGATGGCCGCGGTCGTCGATGAGGAATACTCCTTCCGCGGCGTCGTGAAGCTCTGCGAGGACCTGCAAGCCCACGCCGCCATCGTCGCCGAGCCCACGGAGATGCGCTGCGTGACCGCCAGCAAGGGCTGTGTGCGCTGGCGCATCCGCACGAAGGGCAAAGCCGCCCACAGTGCCAAACCGCACCTCGGCATCAATGCCATCACCGCCATGGCTCGGGTCGTTCTGGCCATGCAGCAAGATCACGCACGCCTCGCCGCCGCACCGCATCCCCTGCTCGGCCCCGGCACCTGCAATGTCGGCGTCATCCACGGCGGGGTGCAGGTCAATTTCGTGCCTGATGAAGCGGTGATCGAGATCGACCGCCGACTCCTCCCCGGCGAGGAAGTCGAAACCGTCCTCGCTGGTTATCAAACCATGCTCAACGACCTCTCACAGCAGCACCCCGACCTCATCGCCGAGATGGAAAAGCCCATGCTGCAAGATTGGCCCTTCCAAACCGATCCCACCACCTCACTCGTCACCCTTTCTCGCGACATCCTCCGCTCTATGCAGCGCGATGACACCGTCTGCGGCGTTCCCTTTTGCAGCGATGCCAGCAAGTTCGGCCGCCTCGGCATCCCCACCATCCTTTTCGGCCCCGGCAGCATCGATCAAGCCCACGCCGCCGTCGAATACGTCGAATGCTCGCAGGTCGAGGAAGCGCTTCGTTTTTACACGGAGGTCGCGAGGCGGTTTGTGTGATCTGAAGGACGCCTTACTTCCCTTCCCAGAGCTTGATGTGATCGATCTGGCAGGTGCCGAGATCGACGGCTTTGAAGTCAATCTGCGCCTGGCCGGTCATGTCGATGTTTTTGCTCTCGAAGACGTGCTTCACGCCGTCGATTTGGAGCAGGAGCGTGCCCTTCTTTAGCTCGATGACCACCTCATGCCACTCGTTCAGCGTGAAGAGCGGCTTCTCCGCGGCCAGCTTCTCGACATCCTTCTTAATTGTGAGCGTCGTGGCCTTTTCGGCAAAATTGATCGTGTGAATGTGATGGCCGAGATCGAGCAGCGGGAAGCCTTTTTGAAACGCCTTGGCATCGTAACGCACCCGCATGGCGCAGACGAAGTTCTCCGGCACCTTCTTGAGCCAAATCACCGGCTTGAAGCCCGCGTGGCCTTTATCGCCTTCGGCCACTTTTTTGGCCTGAAACTCCTTCGTGGACTGGCTGCCATGCAAAACGCCATCCTGAATGGCCCAGGTCGTGTTTTGACGCACTTCCCAAAAATCCGCGTTGATCGAGCCGCCGTCGAATTGGTCCTCATAGACGAGCTTCAGGCTTTGGAAGAGCTGCGGCTGATAGGCAGCCTCCTCCGCCGGGGAACGGACGGTGGCCAGGGTGATCAGAGCGAGAGCGAAAAGGTGGGGGTATCTCATCAGCCACGGGAACGAAGGCACGATGCCTAGCTTTCAGCGGAAAAGCATTGGACATCCGGCATGATTTCCGCTTGAAAAGGCAGCACTCCTCTCCCCCTCTCATGGCCGACTCCTACACCGAAATCTCCAGCGAAGGCTGGTTCAGCCGCATTGGCGGTTCTATCAAAGGCATTCTCTTTGGCCTCGTGGCCATTCCTGTGTGCGTCATCCTGCTCTGGTGGAATGAAGGCCGCGCCGTCACCACCGCCAACAGCCTCAAAGAAGGTGCCGCTGCCGTCGTGGCCGTAGCTGCGGACAAGGTGGATGCCGCCAATGACAAGAAGCTCGTCCATGTCAGCGGCGAGGCGAAGACGGAATCCGAAATCGAAGACCCCGACTTTGGCCTTTCCGTTCCCGCCTTGAAGCTCATCCGCCACATCGAGATCTACCAGTGGGTGGAGAATAAAAAGGAGGAGAAGAAGGAAAACGTGGGCGGAAGCGAGGAAACGAAAACGACCTACACCTATGAAAAGCAATGGGTAAGCACACCAGTAAAGTCCTCTGAGTTCAAAGTCCCTGCGGATCACACTAACAGCGGCGAACTCATCGTGGATGGCGGCACCTTCACGCCGAATAAAATCACGCTCGGTGCCTTTGAGGTGCCGGATAGCCTCGTTGAGCAGATGGGCGGAGAAACCGCCCTTTCACTGAAAGAAGAGGACCTCGCGGAGGATCTCAAAGACCGCGCCAAGGTGCATCAGAACACCTTCTACTTTGGCAAAGATCCCGCCGCGCCAGCCATCGGCGATCAAAAAGTGAGTTATGAAATCGTGAAGCCCGGCCATTTCAGCATCGTGGCCGCTCAGCTCGGCAGCACATTTGGCGATTTCCCCACCAAAGCCGGTGACCCGATCAGCATGATCGAGAGCGGCGTGGTCAGCGCCGAGGTGATGTTCCGAAATGCCGCTTCCGCGAACACCCTCATCACCTGGATTCTGCGATTTGCCGGTTTCCTCTTCATGACCTTCGGTTTCATGGCCATCATGCGTCCGCTCAGCGTGCTGGGCAGCGTCATCCCCTTCATCGGCAGCATCATCGGCATGGGCACGGGCCTTGTCTCCGTGGTGCTGGCTGGCACCATCTCACTGCTCGTGATCGCCATCGCCTGGATCGCCGTGCGGCCCGTGCTCGGCATCGCCTTGCTCGTGCTCGTCGTTGGCGGCTTCATCATGATGCGCAAGATGGCCGCGGCCAAACCTGTGCAGGCTTGATGCCGCTCACTTGATACCGATGACCATCGAGTCGGGCCCCACGAGGTGCTCGACTCGGCAGTCCTTGAAGCCCGCCTGCTGCATCCAGCCGATGCAATCTGCACCGGTGTAGTCAAAGCCGCCAGGCGTCTCGATCAGCATGTTCAGGCTCATGAGCAGGCCAAAGGCGTTTTGCTTCCGCTCGTCGTCGATGATAGCGTCATAGACGATCACCGCGCCGCCTTCCGGCAGCGCTGTATACGCTTTGCGCAGCAGCATGAGCTTCGTGTCGAGGTCCCAATCGTGCAAAATATGGCCAAAGAGCAGCACCTCGGCCTTCGGTAGTTCATCGGTGAAGAAGCTGCCTCCGGTGAAACTCACGCGGTCAGCGAGACCGTTCGCGGCGATGTATTCTTCGAAGATGGGGCCGACCTCCGGCAAGTCGAAGCCGATGCCGCGCAGGTGCGGATGCGCCAACGAGATCTGCGTGACGAGATCGCCCTGCGCGGTGCCGATGTCGGCGCAGGATTGGTAATTCGCCCACGGAAACTGCTTCGCGATGGTGATGTTGGCCCCGCGGCTCACGCCGGACATGGCGCGGAGGAATTCGCGTAGCTTCGCCGGGTCCGCGTAGAGCGCCTTGAAGGGATCGTGACCGCCTTTGGACTCGTTCTGCGATTCGCCGGTGCGCACGGCCGTCGTGAGATCCCCCCAGAAATGGAAGAGGCGATGGTTCGCCATTTCGAGGATGCCGCCGATGTAGGACGGCTTCGCCTTATCGAGGAAGAGATCGGCTTCGGGCGTGTTCGAGTAGAGGCCGTCCTCGCGCTTCAGGAAGCCCAGCGCCACCAGCGCATCGAGAAAGTCACTCGCTCCACGCGGATGCAGGCCCATGCGCCCCTGCACGCTGGCGAGATCGCCGGGATGTTTGGCCAAATCCGTGAAGACCTCCATTTCGACGGCGGTGAGAAGGGTCTTCGAGCCCCAGAAGGCGAGGCCGGTTTGCAGAATGTGGTCAGGGGTGAGGTTCATCGTGGCGCATGATGCCGGTGGCGGCCCGTGGAGCAAGAATTCCATCGCGTGACCAGCGCCTTTTCGATATGGAAGCAGCATGAAAACCTTCCAAGGCTACCAGCTCATCACGCCGGATGATCTTCACTGGCGTCCGTCGAACCTGATGCGCATCCCGAACGCGGATTTCCTCGAACGCACCGGCAGTGAGAACCTCGGTGCCCGCCTCTGGCGCATGCCGCCGCAAAGTGCGAACACGCTGCACAAGCACATCCAATCGGAAGAGTTCTATTTTGTGCTCGAAGGCACGGGCCGCATCCGCCTCGGCGAGGAGACGCTGACCGTCCCGAAACACGGCGGCGTGTTGGTGGGTCCAGATCAGCTTCGTCAGGTCTTTAACGACACGGATGAAGAAGTGCTATGGCTCATCATCGGCGGACCGGAGGAACTGGAGTTTGTGCAGGGATCGAAGTCGAAGGTCGATCTCTCGCTCTTTTATCCGCAGGACCCAACGCAACTGCCGAAGGAACTCGAAGGCGTGACGTGGCCCCCGAAGGAGTAAGGCACCGACACTCCGACTTCACGGCTGCGTGCAGCGCACCTTCACCCGAGCAAAGCGCTTCGTGGCAGTAGGCTGGTCGTCTTCGACAAGGACGCGTTCCCAGGTGTCGTCGATGGTGGTGATGGTGGAGGTGGACCAGGGATCGACGAGGGTGTCGCTGAATGGGGTTCGTAGGTGAGGCCGCTGTTGGTGGTGGCTTTGCGGCGGAGGAATTCGATGCGGAGCAGGCTGCCGACGCGGGTGATGAGTGGGAGGCCGAGGGTACCGGTGACGCTGATTTGACCATCGGCGACGACGGGGAGCGGTGCATCGCCACGGCCGACGACGGTGGAATGCGTGGCGGGGATCAAGGCGCTGTCCTTCAGACGAACGCGGATATCGTAGGTGCTCATTCCGGTGGGGAATTGAGGCTCGAATCAGGCAGTGACCTTTTTCACAAAGCAGGCCTTCAGCCCGATGAGGACGCCATCCATTTTGCAGGAGATTTCGTGATCGCCATCCTGGAGGCGGATGGGTTTGGACTTGGTGCCCACTTTGATCACGTCGGAGGAGCCCTTGAGTTTGATGTCCTTGATCATGGCCACGATATCGCCATCGGCGAGCACGTTGCCGTAAGCATCTTTCACCACGCGCTCGGCGTCGGGGGCATCGGGCTCAGCTTCTTTGGCCCACTCGTGGCCGCAGGTCATGCATTCAAAACGTTCGGCGTGCTCGAGAACGTCGGTCATCTCACACATGGGGCAGGCAGGTTGGCTCATAGGGAGCGAGCAGACACCGCTCGATGCGTGCAATCAAGGCTCACTGTGCGGCGATATTTGCGCGGCCACCGCGAAGCACATACTTCTGGATCTTGCCGGTGGCGGTTTTGGGCAGTTCCGCGATGAAGGTGAAGCCGTGGGGCACTTTGAAGTGCGCGAGGTGTTCGCGACAAAACAGGCGCAATTCCTCCTCGATGGCCGCTGCGCCGGGTTTGAGCACGATGAAGGCCTGCGGGGTTTCGCCCCACTTTTCATGTGGCATGCCGACGACGGCGACTTCCTGCACGGCGGAGTGGCGCAGCAGCGCACCTTCAATTTCAATGGAGGAGATGTTTTCGCCGCCACTGATGATGACGTCCTTCCAGCGGTCGCGGATCTCAATGTAGCCATCGGCATGCACCACGGCTGCGTCACCGCTGTAAAACCAGCCATCGCGGATGGCCTTCGCGGTGGCGGCGGAGTCGTTGTAGTAGCCAGCCATGACCGCATTGCCGCGAATGATGATCTCACCGAGCGTCGAGCCGTCTTGGGCGACTTCGTGGCCCGCGTCATCGACGACGCGGACCTCCGCATTGCCGAGATACTCGACACCCTGACGTGCTTTGATGCGTGCCCGTTCGGCGGAGCTGAGCTGCGCATGCTCGGGGCGGCTTTCGCTGATGGTGACGATGGGCGAGACCTCGGTGAGGCCGTAAACGTGGATGATTTCCCAGCCGAGTTCGCCTTCGATGCGCTCGATGGTGGCTGCGGCAGGCGGCGCACCGGCGGTGAAGACGCGAACGCCGCGTGGTGCTGATTTGCGCAGTTCCTCGGGCGCATTGGCGATGCTGATGAGGATCGTGGGCGCGGCGCAGAGCAGCGTGATGCCTTCGCGGGCGATGGCCTCAAAGATGAGCCGCGGGTCCGCCTTGCGCAGGCAGACATGTTTTCCGCCGACGGCGGTGATGGTCCAGGTGAAGCACCAGCCATTCGCGTGAAACATCGGCAGCACCCAGAGATAGCGATCCGCGCTGCTGATGCGGGTGTGCATGAGATGGCCCATGATGTTCAGCGCGGTGTTACGATGCGTGACCATGACGCCCTTCGGGTTCGCGGTGGTGCCGCTGGTGTAGTTGATGGAGATGAGGTCCGTTTCGCTGATGGAGGCCGGTTTGAAATCGGATGACGCGGCGGCGAGCAAGGCTTCGTAGTCGAGCCAGCCCTCGCGTGCGCCTTCGAGAGCGACGAGGTGCAGCACATCGGGCGTTTGCGGGCGGATGCGCTCGATGGCCTCGAAGTAGTCGGGATGCGCACAAACAACCTTCGCGCCGCTATGACGAAGGATGTAGGCGAAGTCATCGGCGGTGAGGCGGAAATTGATGGGCACGGTCACCGCGCCGATCTGCGGCACGGCGTAGTAGCCTTCGAGATGCGCGTGCGCATTCGGCGAGATCAGCGCCACGCGGTCGCCGGGCTGCACACCGAGCGCTTGCAAGCACGCGGACCATTGGTCGCAGCGCTCAAAGAACTGCCGGTAAGTCAGCCGCAGGTCTCCATCGACGATAGCTTCACGCTCCGCATACAGGCGGCGGGCACGACGGGCGAAATCGAGGGGAGAGAGCGGTGTTTCCATAATGAAGGCGCGGAGGATAGGAAAAAGCGGTGGCGTCTGGCTACCAAAAAAGAGCCGGGCGAAGCGCCTCGAACCGTCGGCGATGACCATTTGCCACCAAGGTCTGCCCGTTCACACTCGCGGCCAAACATGGAGCGCATGCGGCACATCTTGGTTTCGGCGTCAGCGGGGTCTGGAAAGACTTACCAGCTGGTGCGGCGGCATGTGCATCTGCTTTCGCTGGGGCAGCGGCCGGAGGAGATCGCGGCGATGACCTTCACGCGGAAGGCGGCGGGGGAGTTTTTTCAGCGCATTCTGCGTCAGCTCTCGTCGATGGCGCAGGCGGGGGATGCTCAGGGTTACTTCGATGGCTTGAGCCCGGCTCCGCCGCCCAAGGTGGCCTTCAATGAACTGCTGCGCTCGGTGACGCGTCGGCTGCACAAGCTGCGGCTGGGGACGATGGATAGCTTCTTCGCGAATATCGCGGCGTGCTTTCCGCTGGAGCTTGGACTGCCACTCGGTGCTCGCGTGATGGCGGAGGATGAAACCCTTCAGGCACGACGCGAGGCGCTGGATGCCTTGTTGGAGCGGGTGCATGCGGAGCAGGATGGCAAAACGGCTCGGGCGCTGCTCGAAGGCTACAAACAGGCCACCTTTGGCCACGAAGAACGCGGCGCGGCGGAAAGCCTCGAAAGCTGGATCAAGGCGCATCACGATACTTGGCTACAAAGCGATTCGGCCGAGCGCTGGGGGCGTGTGCCGGGCATCGCAGCGGGCGAAGAAAGCCTGGCGGAGGCCATGAAGGCTTTGCGACGTGTTTTTCAGCCGGAGAACGATGAGGGCATCAAATTCCTCGACGAGCTGGAGAGCGATTTGAGCACCTGGGAGCCGGGGACGAGCTTTGGGAAGCGCTTGAAATTCTTTGTGGAAAAAACGGGCGAAGCATGGCCGGAACTCGAAAAGGGTTCCTACGTATTCACTTGGGCGCGGAAGAAGGTGAAGCTCGATGGCATGCTGCGGGAGGTTTGGATGCGGCTCGCTCGCACGATCCTGCATCGCGAGCTGGCCTGCCGTGCTCAACGCACGACGGGCATGGCGGCGCTGATGGACCTTTATGAGGGCGAATATGCGCGGCGGGTGCGGGGTCGCGGGAGATTGTCCTTCGCGGATGTGCAGCGGCTGCTGGCGCAGGCGGTGGGAACGTCGGACTGGTTGCAGAACGAGGACGCGGACTTGTGGTTCCGGCTCGATTCGAGATACGAGCACTGGCTTTTCGATGAGTTTCAAGACACCAGCCGCGTGCAGTGGGGCGTGGTGAAGGGGCTCGTGGATGAGGTGATGCAGGACGATGCCGGAAGGCGCAGTTTTTACGCGGTGGGTGATCCAAAGCAGTCGATCTACCTCTGGCGCCAGGCGGAACCGGGATTGTTTGACGACGTGCTGGCGACGTGGCCGCACCGTGAAGGTAGTGAAGAGGGTTTGCGACGCGAGAGCCTGAGCTGTTCCTTCCGCAGCGCCCCGGCGGTGCTGGATGCGGTGAATGCGGTGTTTGGCGAGCCGGTGGGCATGGAAAGCCTCGTCGCAGGCTGCACGAAGGGCTTTGAATTCCAGCCTCATCGGGCAGCGGAACGCAACCAGAAGCTCGCCGGGCATGCGGCGCTGCTTTGCGCTGAAAAGGACGAGGAGCCAGCCTTGGTGGTGGCGGCCTTGTTGAAGCATTTGCAGCCTCTCGATCGTGGCCTGAGCTGCGCGGTGCTGGTGCGTGGCAACAGCGATGCGAATGAGATGGCGGACACGCTGCGGGCGGAAACGGGCATGGAGATCGTGTGTGAATCCCAGCAGCATCCCGCCACGGACAATGCGGTGACGCTGGCGCTGCTCTCGCTGCTGCAAGGTGCTGCGCATCCCGATGACACGATGGCCCGCGAGCATCTGCGCATGACGCCGCTGCGTGAAAAGATCGAGCCTGAACTCGAAACGATGGCGGCGGTGAGATCGCTGGTGTTTGAAAATGGCTTCGTGGGCTTCACGGAGGTGTGGTCGCGCCATCTGCGGGAAGTTTTGCCTTCGATGGATGCCTTTCACGAGCGTCGGCTACGGCAGTTTGGCGAGATCGCGGCGGAGTTTGATTCGCATGGCTCGCGGGACATCGACGCCTTCCTCCAGCATGCCCGCGAAACGCCGATGAGCAGCGGCGGCGCGGCGCAGGCCGTGCAGGTGATGACGGTGCACAAGTCGAAGGGCCTCGAATTTGATGTGGTGATCCTTCCCGGTGTGAGCGGCGATGCGATGAACCTCGTGCGCTCCCGCTCGCTGGTGGTGAATCGCAATGAGGATGGCATTGACTGGGTCCTTCAAGAGCCGCCGCGTGCGCTCCTGCCGATGCACGCGGAGCTGCGGGCCGAGTTTGAGGCCGCGAAGCAACGGGCTGGCTTCGAATCGCTCTGCCGTCTCTATGTGGCGATGACGAGGGCCAAGCGTGGCCTGTATCTCGTGGCCAAACCGCCGCCCAAAACCTCCACCTCGGTGAACGAGGCCCAATTCCTCCGCAGCATGCTGAGCAGCGGCGCGGCGGTGGAGCGGGATGGATTCCAAATCGAATGGGAAACGGGTGATGCGGCGTGGTTTGCCGGCCTTGAGCCGATTGCAAAAACCGAGTCCCCTGCCCTTCCCGAAGCCCGCGAGCCTCTCGGCGAGCTTTTGCGACGTCATCAGGCCATGCCGCGTCGCGTGACGCCCTCGGGTGAAGAGGATTTTCAGGTCAAAGGCAGCGTGCTCTTTAGCGAAGGCCGCGAGCCGGGGCGTCGGCTTGGCACGTTGGTGCATGAGCTTTTGGCCCTCGTGGAATGGGATCGTGATTTGAGCGTGCTGGAGCCGCTTTGGGCAAAGAGCGGGTTGCTGCGCGGCGAAGCCATCGAGGACATCGCTTTGACGATGGTGCGTGAGGTACTGGCTTCGTCCGATGTGGCGGCGGCCTTCACGAAACCATCTCCCGAGGCGCAGGTGTGGCGGGAGCGGTCCTTTGACATGATCCACAACGGCAACTGGATCAGCGGCACTTTTGACCGCGTGATCGTGGGCCGAGATGCCGCGAGG
>JBILVU010000230.1:0-5729 GCA_044370285.1 Prosthecobacter sp. | reverse complement strand
CGTGCGGAAAGGCGGCAAAGTGCTCGTGTATCTCAATGGAGCCCTCGATCTCGAAGCCGCAGCCCCCGCCGTGAACATCCCCGCTCTCTTCCTCGGCGGCCGCAGCGACAACACCGACAACTGGGAAGGCCGCCTCGACGAAATCGCGGTGTTCGGCAAGGCATTGAGCAGCGAAGAGATCGCCCGGATTGCTTCGAAATGAGCATGCCCGCGAGCCTCTTTGGGTGGTGAAAATGCCACGCTGGCGAAGTTGACATTCCACGGCGACTCCATGAAGGGCGGATCCGCATGAAATTTGCTTTTCTTCTCTGCGCCGCCCTTCTCTTCTCATCCATCACCCGTGCGGAACAAGTGGCCGCTTATCCGGCGGGGAAACCACTGGTGGATCTAACCTTCCCGGACGGTTGGGAGATTCAAAACGAGGGCAACGGCCTGATGGCCAATCCCAAGGATGACGACAGTTACCTCGTGCTGGTGATGCCGCTGGAGTCCACGAATGAAGAGGTGGATCAGGCCATCACCGAGACGAAGGAACTCCTCGCCGAAGACTACAAGGATCTGAAGTTTGAGGAACCCGAAAAAATCGAGGGCGATGGCGTGGTCAGCCTGCTGCTTCAGGCCAAAGGCACGGACGAAGAAGGCAAGGTGAACCTTGCCTGCCTCATCATCAATCAACCGGCCGCGAAGAACCTGATCCTCGTCCAGCTCATCTCCAGCCCCGAAGGCTTTGATAAGCACGGCGAGGCTGGTCTGGCGCTCATCAAGACGGTGAAGGCCCACGCCACCTCGAAGACTTTTGCCTATCCTGCGGAAGGTAAGCCGCGCTTCGCCGTGGATTTCCCGGCCGACTGGCCTTTGGAGAATACCGAGCAGGGCTGCTACTGCTACTCGCCGGACAAATTCGTGGCGATGAACGTGCTCATCCTCGATGCCAGCGAGGCCGGAAAGGCGCTCGAAAGCATGAAGGCGGACATCGGCGGCAAATACGGTGAGATCGTCTGGAACGAGGCCAAGGACGCCGAGGTGAACAAGGACGAGGCGTTGAAGCTCACCGCCACCTTTGAGAACGGCCTGGCCGAGTCCGATGGCAAAAAGTACTCCGTGAACCTCGTGCAGTATGTCCAAGAAGGGGCGGACAAGTTCTTGATCCTCATCTCCCAGCACCCGCTGCCAGCTTCCGATGAGCACTTGGATGCCAAGCTCGGCATCCTGAAATCCATCAAGGTAGGCAATCCCTGATCCCTTCTCCGAGCATGGACGCGCCACCGCTCCCGGAACCTCCCAAGCGAGCCTCCGCGTGGCTCGTGGCCTGTGGCATCGTCTTCATGACGCTGTGGCTGGCGGGAGCCTTCGTCCTCGGCACGATGAAGCTCATGGCCAGCGTCATGGCCAATGACTCCGGCTCCGCCAGCGCGGATGCGCATCTCGGCATGATCGCTGCGGTGATGGGCGGCCAGCTTGTCAGCGGGCTGGCCGGCATTCCCGGCGGCATGATCTTCTTCAGCCCCGGCCGGCGGAAGAAGATGACCCTCATCTTCCTCGCCATGCTGCTCGGCGGCGTGGCCATCCAGGCCGCTGCTTTGTATTCCTTCTTCTCATGAAAACGCCATCCCTCCTCGCTCTAGCCCTCTCCCTTGCCTTCCACAGCCTTTCGGCGGAGACACAGGTGCTCTTCTTTGCCAAAGAAACCAAAGCGGACTCCACTCGCATCGCCCTCAGCATCGAGGACGGCGAAAAAGTCAGCGGCACCAAAGCCTGGCAGCCAAAAAATGAGCACGGTGCTCGTGGCTACCTCGACGGCATCGTGAATGGCGATGTCATCCAGGTGCTTTGGAGCTACGAGATCGAAGGCAGCGAGCAGAGCGAAGAAATGGTCCTTAAGCTCGACGGCGACAAGCTCCTCATCGGCGAGGGCGAACTCGTCGAAGGCGGCAATGGCCGCATGAACCTCAAGGAACCCAACAGCGTGGCCTTTACCACCTCGCTCAAGAAAGTGCCCGTCACCGAGCCGAAGATGGGTTCACCCGAGCGGAAGGCCATCATGGATTCCATGCGGGCACCCGTCACCGACTACGCAGGCAAGGCCGTGAAATTCACCGGCAGCGTCCGCCAGATTGGCTCTTGGGCACGCTTCACCGGCAGCGTGGCTCCGGCCGATGGCAAACCCGTGAAGGCCGAAGGCATCGCCGCCGATATGGAACTCGACTTTTTCGCGCTGCTCCAAAAAGACGCTGAGGGGAACTGGCAGACGCTTCACTGGGGCTTCGCCGGAGACACGGGCGTCATGGAAGAAGCCCGCGAAAACTACCCGAAAGCCCCCTGGCCGCTGTTTGAATGGGTGCAGTAATCTCCAACCTCTCTCCCCTCATGAAAACACCGCTCCTCCTCGCCGTGATGCTCACGGCTTCCTCCCTTGTTGCTCAGGATAAATCCGCCCTGAAGCGTATCTCCAGCGTCTTTGAGGCGGTGGAGGAAAACTACGAGACCTGGCCGCACCTCAGCTACAGTGCGGACGGGCAGGAGGGCGGCTATGCCTTTGAGAATCACGTTTGGAAGAGCGAGGACGAGCCGCCGCTCTACCGCGTGGAATCGCTCTCCTTTGACGATCACGGCCAGGGAAAGAAACAATTCTTCTTCCATGGCAGCGAGCTGCTCTTCGTCCTCGACCGCTCGGAGATGACGCCGATGCAGGAGAACGCTGCCACGAGCGTCGTGGAGAAGCGTCTTTACTTCGCCGAGGGCGGCCTCATCCGCGTGTTGGAGAAGACAGGCAAGTTTGCGGTAGGAAAGCCCACCGATACCACCGCCCTCAAGAACAAGGAGATCCCCGTCGATAAAGTCGAAGGCGCGGGCGAACTCTACGGCGATCTGGAGCAGGAAGCGCAGGCCATCATCGCCAAGGCGTATCAAATCACCGCCGATGACGCTCCTACGGGTCCTGCGGCAGCTTCCGGCCCTGCTACCTCCGGTGAGGGCTGGCGGCTCATTCGCGGCTCGCAGTCCCGTGACGGTCAGGTTGCGCTCACATGGGGTCTGAAAGGCAAATCCACGCCAGACGGCGAGCCAGCCGAGGACGGCACGCTTTCCTACGACGACCCGGAGGACGAGAACCTCGCCAACTATGCCGTCAATGTGAGCACCGGAGCCATTCTCGGCAAAGTCGTCGGCACGCATGGCAGTGACAAACCCAACTGGGGTCACTACACCAACGAAGTCGTCTGGAGCGCGGCGGACACCTATTTCGTCCAAGTGTGCAGCGGCAAGTGGTCCACCTACAACGCCAACCTCTACCAGGTCAGTCCCGATGGCACCGGCATCTCGGAAGCCGTGGATCTGCTCGAACCGGCGAAGAAGGCGGCCTTTGAGCACCTCGCGAACGGCGATCTCTTCAAGAAGTTCGAGAAGGACGCCTTCGCCATTACCCTGCACGATGTGAACATCGCTCAGCGCGGCTCCTCAATCGCCGTGGTGGCGGAGGTTAGCGGCCAGATCCCCAAGAGCGAGGAAGAAGGCTCCTACTTTGACACCACGATCACTTTCAAGCTCATCCCCGATGAGAATGGCGGTGCGCCGAAGATCCAGTGGAGCGGCACGGAGCAGCATTACGAGTAATCGCCCAAAACCACTTCTCACCTGGTTCATCGCTGCAGCGTCCGCTATGGCGGATCAGATTATCGGCTTCCCGGTTGATACACCCCAATGGTCTTCACTCACAAAGGCGTGGCCTCCGATGGCGAAGGTGCCAGGAAGCACGTCCTCTTCCTGGTCTCCTATGTGAAGGAGTATAGCGACACGTTGGGTGAGGCGATCAAATCCGTGCAGATGCGCCTGTAAGCCAGCAAGCGCGTGTTTTGACCTCGATCAGGCGAAGCAAAGTAGTCCTCTCGCTCCCGCGAGAGGCACTCAACGTGTGACAAGCTTAGGCAGCGCGGGCATCCGATTCCGTGAGGGTGCTCCTCAGAGTCGGCTGCCATCTTCTCGAGGGCCTATCCTGCATTTCTCACACTTTCTGTTCGTAGTTCGGGCTTCAGCCCGTTCTGGAGTCTGGAATCACGGCCTGAAGGCCGAACTACAAACATCAACGGCGTCACCGTTTTGGCCGCAGAGGGCAAAGAGGCAGAGGACGCCAAGGTTTCCTTCCGTTTTCATCTCCGCGTCCTCTGCTCCTCTGCCCCTCTGCCCCTTGGCGGCAAACACTTGGTAGGTGCGGCGTTCTCTATGTGAGACATGCGGACAGGGTTTGGCCTCAAAGCATGAAAAAGCGCATGGCGTCGCCGCCATGCGCTTCGTAATTTCTTGAGAGTAGGCCAGAGATTACTCCTCGCAGCATCCGTCACAGCCCTCACAGCCGCCATCGCATGCGCCGCTGCATCCTTCGCAGGCGTAGTCGCCTTCGCATTCCTCGGCGATGCCGTTGTCGTCCTCTTCCGCCATTTCCTCTTCCTCTTCCTCTTCGGTGTCGGCATCGGTTGTGTCGCACACACCGTCGCAGTCATCATCCATGTCCTGCTCATCGCAGACGCCGTCGTTGTCGTCATCCATGTCTTCCTCGTCATCGACGCCGTCGCCGTCGTCATCACCGTAGCTTTCGCCCACTTCTTCAAAGAGGCTTTCTTCGCTCTCGATTTCTTCTTCTTCGAGTTCCTCCTCGAATTCCTCTTCGAGCTCCTCGTCTTCCACGAGGGCCTCTTCCTCTTCGTATTCCTCCAGGTCTTCTTCGAGCGCTTCTTCCTCGGTTTCGTCGATGGTTTCGATCACGGCCACCTCTTCGTAGTAGTCGTCATACTCTTCGATGGTCTCCTCGGTGTACTCCCACTCCGAGTAGCATTCAAAGACCTCCTCTTCGCTGCCAAAGCACACGTCCATCACCTCGATGTCATCTTCGAGCACGGACCAGACCTCGTAGAACTCCGGGTAGGCGATGGAAATGATCTCCGAGTAGGCCCACATCGCATTCTGGAGGCGGTTCCACTGATACATGTAGGAGGCGTAGCCCAGCTTGCCCTTGCCCTTCTGGCGAGTGCGGTCGAGGTCATTGATGAGGCCCACGAGATCCTTCAGCAGGCGCTCCTGCCAGGATTTCTCCTTTGCCTTGCCATACACCTTGTTCAGATTCGCAAAGAGGGCGTCGAGCTGCTTGCTACTCTGAGCCAGGTGCTGCTTTTCCTTGGCGGAAAGCGGGGCCTTCTGGCGGTAGCGTGCCACAGCCGGGCCGTAGTGATCCGAATACATCTCATAGGCGTTGTGCAGCGCGGTAATGCCGCGGCCAACCGTCAGCTTCGCATACTTGCCGCGGATCATGCCCCAGCTCGCTGAGGTCTGCGTCAGGCCACGCCCCACGCCTTCCAGGCCCTTGAGCATGTTCGAGTTCTTCTTGGCGATGCCATCTTCCATCAGATCCAGCCCGTCCCAAGTATCGCTCAGGCCCTGCCAGTAAGGCTTCGTCTGCTTGGCCTTGTCATTGATCGGCTCGGACTGCTGCACGATGTAGATCACCGCTTTGCGCATGTCATCCACCAAGCTCTGGGCCGTGGGGGCCTTACCTTTTTTGTGAGAGGCGGCCGCAGCGGGTTTTTTGGCTGTTTTGGCTTCGAGGGAGACGGCTGACAGGCTGGCGAAGCCAAGGCACGCGAGCAGCGCGAGGGTGGTGTGTGTTTTCATGGGGTGAAAGGGCCGCTCTTCTAGCGCAATACCCGTGCCTTTGTCACGGGGAATGCTACAAACTTATC
>JBILVU010000108.1:0-19421 GCA_044370285.1 Prosthecobacter sp. | reverse complement strand
AATCAGGAGCTGATCTTCGACAGCAAGCTTTTCCTCAGCCGCTTGGGCGATACCGGCGTGCCGCATTCCGGTTGGTATGAGGTCGAGGTCGAAGCCACCGCCGCGAACCGTCATCACCCGTATGGCATAGATCTGATTCAAGGGCTGCTGAATTCGTATTACAAGGAACTAAAGTCCTACTATGACGAGTCGCAACCCATGCAACTCGGCATTGGTCGCCAAGGCGAAGGCATGAAGGGCAATGGCTGGCGGCTCATCCCGCCGAACATCATTCACGCCACCGAGTTGCCAGATGATCGCTACATCACCGTCCGCGCCCGCATTTGGCTGGATCGCGGCACCGTGCCATACCTCTCCTGGATCGACGGTCCACCCAAGGGCACGCGAGGCAACTTCATCTCCACCAAGCTCTACAAATACGACCCCAGCGTGCCGAAGATTGAAAAGCACGTGTGGGAGAATCTCGCCCTGCGTGCCGAGCGCGACAAGCTCTATCGACACCTCTACCAAGGCCCCGAGGTCCGCGTTCATTACTGGCAAGTCACCGGCCCCATGCGCGATGACAAGCCGCATCCTGCGCGGTCGCAGCTGTTCGCGAAGATCGCGCCCAACGAAAAACAAATCGAGCCCGCGCGACTGCAAGCCGAGTTGCAAGGCCTCGCCAGCCGACTCTTTCGCCGTGAGGTGACGGGTGAAGACATCGCCCCGTATGCGAGCGCCGTGCAAAAGCGTCTCGATGGCAAGACGCGCTACGCCGACGCCGCGCGACCTGTGTTTAAAGCGCTGCTTTGTTCCTCGGAATTTTTGTTTCTCACCGAGCCTGAATCAGACGCGAAGACCATCACGCCGATGCAACTCGCCACCCGCCTCTCTTACTTCCTCACAGCAGGTCCACCTGATGACACCTTGCGCTCGCTTGCAGCCAAAGGTTCGCTCGATGCAAAAACCATCATCACCGAAACCAACCGCCTGCTCGATTCACAACGCGGTGATCGTTTCCTGCGACTCTTCACGGAGCAGTGGCTCGGCTTAAACAAACTCGGCACCATGCCGCCTGCCAAGGAAACGTTTCCCGCCTATCACATCGACCGATTGGAGCCCGCGATGCGGGAAGAAACCTGGCGCTTCATTGCCGAACTCATCCGCACCAACAAACCCGTCACCGCGCTCGTCGATGCCGACTTCACCTATCTCAATGCCGGACTCGCACGGCTCTACGAGCTCCCCAACGTCAGCGGCGACCATGTGCAACGCGTTAGCCTGCCTCCCGATTCACCACGACGCGGACTGCTGGGCCAAGCCAGCATCCTCACCATCACTGCGAACGGCGTCGAGACCTCGCCCGTGAAGCGCGGTGTGTGGTTATTGGAAAAGCTCTTCGGCACGCCACCCAGCCCGCCACCACCGGATGTACCACCCATCGAGCCCGACATCCGCGGAGCCACCACCATCCGTCAGCAGTTGGAGAAGCATCGCAGCGTGCAGGCCTGCGCCGACTGCCACGCGAAGATTGATCCCCTTGGCTTCGCCCTCGAAGCCTACGACCCCATCGGCCACTTCCGCAGCGCTTACCCGAATGGTGCCGCCATCGACACCACCGGCGAGTATCGCGGCCAACCCGTCAACAACCCCGCCGACATCCGCGCCTACCTCACCAAGCACCCTGACCTCCTCGCGCAAAACCTCGCCCACCGCCTCCTCACCTACGCCCTCGGCCGCCCCCTCGGCTTCACCGACCAGCCCGCCCTCCGCCGCCTGCAAGCGGACTGGAAGGCGAAAGACCACACCCTCCGCGAACTTATCCACCTCATCACAACCAACGAGCTGATGCGTCAGCCGTGATGCTTGCCTTATCTTCATGATGAAACCCACCCTCACCGTTGCCTGCATTATTTTGAAATCAGTTTGGCAGGCTGTCTTGCTTCGCTCGGCTCTCACCGCCCTGCTGCTCGCTTCGCCGACCGCACTGCACGCTGCTGATGATCTTCCTGAGCCGCCCGTGAGTTGGAAATACCCGCCGGAGATGCCAGGGGCGAGCGTGGAGGTTTATCGGGAGGTGAACGGTGTGAAGCTCAATGCCTACATCTTCACGCC
This sequence comes from Prosthecobacter sp., assembly GCA_044370285.1. GTDB lineage: Bacteria > Verrucomicrobiota > Verrucomicrobiia > Verrucomicrobiales > Verrucomicrobiaceae > Prosthecobacter. The sequence continues at coordinate 17,327 of JBILVU010000108.1, read as the reverse complement.
GCCGGGTCATCGGGTGTCGGATCATCGTCCCGCCGTGTTGTTTTTCTTTGGCGGTGGATGGAAAGGTGGATCGCCGGGGCAGTTCCTGCCGCAGTCGCTTTACCTCGCGCAGCGCGGCATGATCGCCATCCCGTGCGATTATCGAGTATCGGGCCGTCACGGGGTCATCCCGCAGGATTGTTTGCGCGATGCGAAGGCCGCGATTCGTTGGGCTCGCGCCAATGCCGCACGTCTCGGCATCGACCCCGACCGCATCGTGGCCGGAGGTGAATCCGCGGGTGGTCATCTCGCTGCAGCGGTGGCGCTGGTGCCGGGTTTCGAGGACGGAGCCCACACCGAAGTCAACTCCATGCCGAATGCCCTCGCGTTGTTCAATCCAGCCGTGGTGCTGTCGCCGGTGGAAGGCTATCCCGGGCTGCTTTCCGATGAAAAAATCGCCGACATCCGCGCTCGCACCGATGGGCGACCGCAGGAGATCTCACCTTATCATTTCGTCCGTGCCGGGCTGCCTCCGAGCATTCTCTTCCACGGCACGAAGGATGAGGCGGTGCCATTCCCCACGGTGGAACTCTTTGCCAAAGCCATGACCGCCGCAGGCAATCGCTGCGAACTCAAAGCCTACGAAGGCCAACCGCACGGCTTCTTCAATCCTGGGCGCGGCAAGGGCGAGCCGCGCGAGGAGGCCAGCCGCTGCTTCCACCGCACCATTCGCGAGCTGGACGCCTTCTTCGTGTCGCTGGGTTATCTCAAGGCGTCGGACCAGCCGCCAATACCAGCCGCCAAGAAGCTATCCGATTTCCAGCCACTCGTCCGCACAGAGACCTGGACCGAGAAATGGCCGGACGCTTCCGGCAAAGCCGAAACGCGCAACGTCACCGCCGAAGTATGGTCGCAAGCCATGCAAGCGACGCTCGATGCTCAAGGAACGCTGCACATTCCAGCACAAGCGAAACCCTATTACCTGGATGGCCCGCTCGTCGTGAAATCCGGTCAAAAACTCAGCGCCGATCCGACCGCTGAGATTCGCCTCAAGCCCGGCAGCAACACCTGCATGGTGCGCAATGAGCATGTCGTCACCTTGAACGCCAAGCCCGTGCCTACTGACCTACCGTTCGATACCGACATCACCATCGAAGGCGGCATCTGGACGACACTGGCCGTGTCCCGAGCTGAATCCAACGGCAATCTGCGTGGCCACTCAGCGAAGGAGAATCCGGCTTTCGGTGCGCACGGCGTCATCCTGCTGCAAAACGTCCGCCGTGTCTCGGTGAAGAACGTCACCATTCGCCAGAGTCGGCCCTTCGGCGTGCATCTGGCGAACGCGCATGAGTTCACAATCGAGAACGTCACGCTTCAAGAGCATTACCGCGACGGCGTGCATGTGAACGGCCCCGCAAGTGATGGCGTCATTCGTGGCGTGCGCGGCGATTCGCATGACGACAACGTCGCGCTCAATGCTTGGGAATGGAAACACTACGCGCCAAGCTACGGCCCCATCGAGCGCATCGTCATCGAAGACATCACCGGAGCGCCCGAAAGTCTGCCTGCCGCCAACTCCATCCGCATCCTTCCCGGCGTGAAGCGTTTTGACGATGGCACCACGCTCGATTGCCCCATCAGCGACATCACGCTGCGCCGCATCACAGACATTCGTGAGTTCAAGCTCTATGACCAGCCGAACCTCGAACTCGGTCGCGGCAACGACTTCAGCATCGGAGTTGGCACCGTGAAGAACCTCCGCCTCGAAGACCTCACCTTCAATCACCCAGGCAAGATTGAACTCCACGCAAACACCGACGCCCTCTCGATCCACAACGTCCGCGTGAATCACCCCATCACTCCTGAATGGCACCTCCTCGCCATCGGCCCGAAGTCCATGACCTACCAGAGCGGAGGTCCTAGCAAGCCAGAGAAGTGGACGGAAATTTTTTCACCTGACCTCGACTGCATTGCGCGCAACGTCAGCATCTCCGGTGTCCGCACCAAGGCCTCGCAGACCGACTTGCCCGTTGAGCAAGTCGTCAAAGTCATCGAGCAAAAACCCAACCCCGACTACCCAAATACCACACCGAAAGGCGGCACGGGGAAAGGCATTTGGATTCGATGATGTATGTCTTCCACCGCTCTCCATTTTCATGACTAATCCTCCTCCATCCCAAGCACGCCGCGTCGTGCTCTTTTTCGCCGTCACTTTGGCGATCATCACTTATGTGGACCGCGTCTGCATTTCGCAGGCGGCTCCCGCGATGCAGGAGGATCTGGGTTTGACGAAGATCCAGATGGGTTATGCCTTCACGGCGTTTGGTTGGGCTTACGCCTTGTTTGAAATCCCTGGTGGTTGGCTCGGAGATCGCATCGGGCCGCGCAAGGTGCTGATGCGGGTGGTGGGCATGTGGTCTGTGTTCACGGTGGCCACGGGCTGGGCGTGGAATCTATGGTCGCTGGTGGTCAGCCGGTTCTTCTTTGGCATGGGCGAGGCGGGTTGTTTTCCGAACATCACGAAGGCGTTTACCAATTGGTTCCCCTCGGCCGAACGTGTCAAAGCCCAGGGCATCTTGTGGCTGAGTGCGCGCTGGGGTGGTGCCTTCACGCCGCTCATTGTCGGCTGGATGCTGGCGAGCGGTGGCGAGGGTAAGTTCGGGCTCGGCCTGCATTACCGCTGGGTGTTTCTGATCTTTGGTCTGCTGGGCGTGGTCTGGGCGCTGTCGTTCTACCGCTGGTTCCGCGATTATCCGAAGGATCATCCCAGCATCAGTGCTGCCGAGCTGGCTGTCATCGGGGAAACGCAGCACAGCGGTGATCATTCCATGCCGTGGGGCAAGCTGCTGGCCTCCCGCACGGTCTGGATGCTCTGGGCGCAGTATTTCTTCATGTCTTACGCCTGGTATTTTTACATCACCTGGTTCCCCACGTATCTGAAGGAACAGTTCACCGGCATGGGCGACATCCAGCGTGCCTTGCTGGCCTGTGTGCCGCTGTTTTTCGGCGGCATCGGCTCCATCCTGGCGGGTCTGCTTTCGGCGCGGTTGGATATATGGCTCGGCAGCATCGCCCGCACGCGCCGGTGGCTGGGAGTGTTCGGCATGGGCGCTGCGGGCATCATGCTGCTCATCTCGATGCAACTTCAGACACCGGTGGCCTCCGTGCTGGCCATTGGTCTCGCAGCTTTGTTCAGCGATCTTTCGATGCCCGGTTCCTGGGGCGCGTGCATGGACGTCGGCGGACGCCACACCGGCGCACTCTCCGGCAGCATGAACATGATGGGCCAAGTCGGCGGAGCCATCGCGCCCATGGCCGTGCCCCTCGTGCTCGCCGCCACGAACAACAACTGGAGCATTAACATGGGCCTTTTCGCCCTCAGCTACTTCCTCGGCGCCATCTGCTGGGCCTTCATCAACTCCGACGAACGTCTGCACGAATAACTCACCACTTCACCACTCAACAATTCCACCACTCCATGAAACACCTCATCCTCACCCTACTAACCGTCGGCCTCATCTCCGCTCAGGCTGAAGTCACCAAAGACAACTTTGGCACCACTCGCGATGGCGAATCCGTCGAGCGTTACACCTTGAAGAACAAGCATGGCCTTGTCGCAATGATCATCACCCTGGGCGGTATCATCAACGAACTGCATGTTCCTGATCGCGCGGGCAAGTTCGCCGACATCGCGCTCGGATTCGACACGGTGGCTGAATACGAAGAGCACAACGGCGGCGTGTTTTTCGGCTGCATCACCGGGCGCGTAGCCAATCGTATCGCGGGTGGCAAGTTCGACCTCGACGGCAAGTCCTACACGCTGGACCTGCATCCGAAGACCAACTTTCACCTGCACGGTGGCCTGAAGGGTTTCAGCAAGGTCATTTGGAAAGCAGAAATCGTCACCGACTCACGCGGACCGGCATTGCGCCTGACCTACCTCAGCAAGGACGGCGACCAGGGATTCCCCGGCAATCTCAACACCAGCGTCACCTATGTGCTCACCGAGGAGGATGCACTTGTCATCGAGTATGAGGCCACGACTGACAAAGCCACGCCCATCAACCTCACCAATCACACCTACTTCAATCTCGCCGGAGCAGGCAGCGGCACTGTGCTCGATCATCGGCTCACCTTGCAGTCGCAGCGTTATCTCGAAACCGATGCCGACCTCTTGCCCACGGGAAAGCTGCTGCCCGTCGCAGGCACCGCGTTTGATTTCACGAAGAGCGAGGTCATCGGCAGCCGTCTCGATCAAATTGCTATCGGCGGCTATGATCACGCCTTCGTCCTCGCCGATAAGCCGCAAACGAAGCCCGCGCTCGCCGCCGAAGTGCATGAGCCCAAGAGCGGCCGCGTGATGCAAATCCTCACCGACCAGCCCGGTATCCAGCTCTACACCGCCACCTACACCACGCCGCTCAAGGGCAAGAACGGCGCTGGCTATGACCGCTTCCACGGCCTTTGCCTGGAGACGCAGCATCATCCCGATTCCGTTCATCACGCCGAGTTCCCCACGACCATCCTCCGTTCCGGTGAGACTTATCGCACTACGACCATCCATCAGTTCACCACGCGCTGATCGTTGTGGTTTGTGAAACGGGACTGGCATCAATGAGTCGGAACATTGGTGGCCCAGCACAGCGTCCCTATCATTCTCGAGATCGACCGATGATTTTACGTTCCGGATTGAAAGAGCTCTAACAGTATACCGTATAGAAACGGTATACCACATGAGCTTACCTCCAACGACAACCACCCGTTCCGACATCACCGTCTCCCGTCTCCGGCAAGAAATCCTCGATGGTGAAATACATCCCGGTCATCTCCTCGCCGAGTCAGCCGTTGCGCAACGGCTTGGTGTCAGTCGCGTGCCGGTGCGGGAGGCGTTGTTCACGCTGGAGCGCGAGGGATTGGTGGAGTTCAGCGGCACTGGTCGGGCCTATGTCAAAGACCTGACGCCGCATGATTTTGAAGAGCTGTATGTGCTGCGTCTCGCGCTGGAACCTGTGGCGGCACGATTGGCGGCACCAGCCTTGCGTGAAGATAGTTCGCGTCTGGAGAAAAATATCAAGGCAACCAGCAAGGCGACCACCTTGCTTCAAGTCACGCAATTGGATCTCGATTTCCACGAGATCATTCTGGAGGCATCGGGGAATGCACGACTGCTCAAGCTCTGGCACTCGCTGCGCAGTGAGTTGGAACTTTGGCTGGGGCGACTGCATCGCTCGAAGCAACTTCAGACGCGCGGCACGCGGGCAGAGACCGTGAGCAGTCACCAAGGTGTGGTGGAGGCATTTAAAACCAAGTCCCCCACCGAATGCGAACGCCTGATGCGCCAGCACATCCTGAGCTGGCGCGAGTGGCTGCCTACCATGGAGGTGCAGCCATGAACTCTTACTCTATCAATGCGAATATGAAGTGTCTCGCTTCGCTCCTGCTGGTCGTGTCGCTGGCCACCCCTGCTCTTGCCGATCAAAAGCAGGCCTTCGAGCAAACCATTCAGCCTGTGCTGAAACAGTATTGCCTGGACTGTCACTCGACGAAGAAGCAGAAGGGCGATCTCGATTTGGAGCGCTTCACCTCACTCGATCTTGTGAAGCAAGACCCCATCGTGTGGGAGCATTCGCTGGATCAGATCCGCGACAAGGAGATGCCGCCGAAGGGCAAACCTAAGCCGTCTCCTGAGCAGACAAAGCTTCTCACGGACTGGATGCAGGGCACGCTGGATGACATCGCGCTCGCCAGCACTGGTGATCCGGGGCCGGTGGTGCTGCGGCGTCTGTCGAACATGGAATACACTTACTCGATCCGTGATCTCACCGGCGTCCCGTCGCTCGATCCGGCGAAGGAGTTCCCCGTTGATGGTGCGGCTGGCGAAGGCTTCACCAATGTCGGCGCGGCTCTGGTGATGTCGCCTGCGTTGCTCACGAAGTATCTCGATGCGGCGAAGGATGTCGCAAGCCACGCAGTGCTCACGCCGACAGGCATTCAGTTTTCCGCAGGCACGTCATCGCGTGACTGGACTGATGAGACACTGGCGAGGATTCGCGAGTTCTATTCTGAGTTCAGTGATACGACTGAGCAATCCGTCGCGGTCAATGGTGCTGAAAAAGTCAGTAACAAGGGAGGCCGGTTGCCGATCGAAAAGTATCTAGCGGCCACCTTGCAAGAGCGTGCAGCCCTCACCAGTGGCTCGAAGAAGATCGCCGATGTCGCGTGGGAGCGTCGCTTGAGCGCGAAGTATCTCGGGCTGCTGTGGGCCATGTTGCAGGAAAATAAACCCTCTGCGCTGCTCGATCCGTTGCGCGCGAAATGGCGCGAAGGCAGTCTGGCAGTGGCTGACATCGAAGCTTGGCAGCAGGCGCTTTGGCGCTTCACCAATATTGGACATCTGGGTAAGGTCGGCGGCCCGAAGTCCTGGCTAGAACCGGTGACACCGCTCGCGGCGCAGCATGAGTTGCGGATGAAGTTGCAGCCTCCATCGGACGGCGGCGATCTCACGCTGTATCTCACCACCAGCGACGCGGGGGATGGAAACGAGAACGATTTTGCCCTCTGGGAAAAAGCGCGACTCATCACGCCGGGACATGGCGAACTGCTCCTGCGCGATGTGCGCTCGGTCGTGCAACAGATGATGCGACACCGCGATGCAGTGACAGAAAGCGTGGTGAGATGTCTCGCTGCAGCGAACGAGGCGGCGAGTGCGGATGGCCGTCCTGACCTCCTCGCGCTTGCACAGAAGCACAACGTCGATGGCAAAGTGCTCGCGGGTTGGCTGAACTATCTCGGCATTGGCACTGCGGGCGAAGTGAAATTGGAACCGCTGCTCGTGAAGAAATCGGAGCGCTCTACGGCCTATGATTTCATCAAAGGCTGGACCGGCGACAATGCTCTCAGCGTGCTGGCGAACTCCTCCGATGCCACGGTGAAAATTCCTGGCACGATGCCGCCGCACAGCGTTGCCACACATCCCTCGCCGAAGCTTGCATCGGTCATCGCGTGGCGCAGTCCGGTCACCGGCACGCTGCGAGTAAGCGGCAAAGTTCAGGACGGGCACACGGTGGGTGGCAACGGCATCACCTATGCGCTGGAACTGCGGCGCGGCCAGACGCGCGAGGTGCTCGCCGCCGGTGAAAGCAAGGGCTCCACGGTGATTCCGATGGGACCGTTTCAAAACGTGAACGTGATGACTGGCGATGTCATTGCGCTGGTCATCGATCCGCGCGATGGCGACCATACCTGCGATCACACGCCGGTGAATCTGACCCTGAACGATGGCAAAACCGAGTGGGATCTCGCGAAGGATGTCTCGCCGGACATCCTGGCTGGCAATCCGCACGCCGACCGACACGGCAACAAAGCGGTGTGGCATTTCCTGAGTCAACCAGCAGCGGGAGCGGCATCGTCCGTCATCCCCAGTGATTCGCTGTTGTCAAAATGGCGGAAAGCGAAGGACGCCGACGAGCGGGCACGAATCGCTGCACAAGTGCAGCAGGTGCTCCAGCAAGACGCCGCAGCCGCGAAGGCGAGCCCGACTGATCGCGAACTGCGCAACCAGCTTCTCTCGTTCAACTGTCCGCTGCTCGCCGACGCATGGCGCTCGGTGAAAGCGCAGGCCGGAGATGGCCCAGCGTCGCCTTACGGACTCGATCCCGCGATGTTCGGCAAGCATCCCAAAGGCGGCGAGGTTGCTGCAACGAGCCTCTGCGTGCACGCACCGTCAGTCATTGAATTGCGACTCCCCGCATCGCTGCTGGCGGGCGCTGAACTGGTGACCACTGGCCGCTTGCATCCCACCAGTGGCGGGGAAGGCAGTGTGCAAATGCAGGTGCTCACCACGAAGCCAGCCGCGTCATCAGGATTGCAAGCTACGGTGGCGAGTTCGGCCAAGGAAGGCGGCGCATGGAACTCCAGCCATCCATCAGTGATTTTCGATTCGCCGATCCTGGTGCAAGATGGAAGCGCCGCACGTCAGCGGTTCGAAAGGGCCTTCGATGACTTCCGCGCCCTGTTCCCCGCCGCGCTGTGCTATACGAAGATCGTTCCTGCTGATGAGGTGGTGACGCTGACCCTGTTCCATCGCGAGGACGAGCAACTCAGGCGATTGATCCTCGATGATGCGCAAAGTGCCGCGCTCAACCGCCTCTGGGACGAACTGCATTTCGTCAGTCAGGATGCTCTCACGCTGGTGGATGCCTTTGAGCAGATCTGGCAGTTCTCCTCGCAAGACGGCCCCGACGCGCCCAATGGCGACAAACGACTGGAACCGATGCGCGAGCCGATCAAGCAGGGCGCTGAAGCGTTCAAGAAGCTGCAAATCGAAGTCGAGCCCAAACAGGTGCAGGCCGTGATCGACTTCGCTACCCAGGCATGGCGTCGTCCGCTCAGAGACGCTGAGCAGAAGGAACTGCGCACCCTTTATCAAAAGCTGCGCACGCAGGAGATGCCGCACGCCAAAGCTGTGCGCATGATGCTCGCGCGAGTGCTCGTGGCACCAGCGTTTCTCTATCGCGGCGAAAAAGCCGCGCCGGGACCAAAAGCCACGCCAGTGAACGATTGGGAGATCGCCACACGCCTCAGTTACTTCCTCTGGTCCTCCGCACCCGATGCCGAACTCACTCAACTCGCTGCCACAGGCAAACTCCACGAGCCCGATGTGCTCGCCGCGCAAGTGAAGCGCATGATGAAGGACCAGCGCATTCGCCGCCTCGCCACCGAGTTTGGCTGCCAATACCTGCACGTCCGCGAAGTCGCTGAGTTGGATGAAAAAAGCGAACGCCATTTCCCCACCTTCGGGAATGTGCGCGAGTCCATGCAGGAAGAAGTGACACGCTTCTTCATCGACCTGTTTCAGAATGATCGCAGCGTGCTTTCGCTGCTCGATGCGGATTACACGTTCGTGAATGCTGATTTGGCAGCACATTACGGAATGAAGGCAGAAGAATGGGGGCAGAAGAATACTTCTGTTCCTCATTCTCCTGCCCCCATTCTCCTGCCTACTTCAGATTGGCATCGTGTGGATCACATCCGCTCTCAAGGCCGTGGTGGCATCCTCGGTTTCGCAGCCACACTCGCCAAGCAAGCCGGAGCCTCGCGCACCAGCGGCATCTTGCGCGGCGCTTGGCTCTGCGAAGTGGTGCTCGGCGAGAAGCTTCCCGTTCCACCCAAAGGCGTGCCCATTCTCCCCGAGCAACCGCCCGAAGGACTCACCGAACGCCAACTCGTCGAGAAGCACAGCACGGATGCCAACTGCGCTGGCTGTCATCGCCGCATCGACCCCTACGGCTTCGCTCTCGAAGGCTTCGACGCCATCGGACGCGCTCGCAAAGCCGACACGAAAGTCATTTTGCCAGACGGCTCCCGTGTCGATGGCCTTGACGGCTTGCGCAGTTACCTGCTCGAAAACCGCAGCGATGATTTCCTCCGTCAGTTCTGCCGCAAGCTGGTCGGCTACGCCCTCGGACGCAGCGTGCAACTTTCGGACAAGCCGCTGATCGCTTCCATGCTCACCCAGCTCAAGTCCGGCGACCACAACGTCGGTGCCGCCATCGAGTTGATCGTCCGCAGCCCGCAGTTCCGCGAAGTGCGCGGCAAAGATTTCGTCGTCCATAACTAACCAACCTCAAGCATATGAAAACCCATCAATTCAACCGTCGAGCCTTCCTGCGCGGAGCAGGTGTCACCATGGCACTGCCGTGGATGGAATCCGTCAATGTCTGGGGCGATGAGCCCAAGAAGAACAAACCCGCCAGCGAGGCACCCGTGCGTCTTTGCGTGACGTTCTCCGGCAACGGCTTTCAATCGAAGGAATGGTGGGCCAAAGGAGAAGGCAAGGCGATGGAGCTTGGCCGCGTGCTCGCGCCTTTGAACGAGTTTAAAGAGAAGCTGCTCTTCGTGCGCGGCTTGTATCATGAGGAGGCGCGCAAAGGCAACATCCACTCGTCGCAAACTGGAAACATGCTCTCCGGCGCGCCCATCGCCAGCGGTGGGGAGATTCGTTCGGGGACGAGCTTCGATCAGTTGCTCGCTCAAACGTATGGGCGCAGCACGAAGGTGCCGAGCCTTGTGCTGGCCTGCGAGAAGTCGAATCCGTCGGTGCACAAGAACTACTCGATGCTCTACAGCTCGCACATCTCGTGGAGTTCGCCGACGACACCCACGCCACTCGAGTTGTATCCCGCACTTGCATTTGATCGTCTCTTCAAAGACGAAGCATCACCGGCAGACAAGAGCGTGCTCGACGCCGTTTTGGCCGATGCTCAGGACTTGCGTCGAGACATCAGCGCCAGCGACCAACGGAAACTCGACGAGTATCTCGACAGCGTGCGCGATGTGGAGAAGCGCATCGAGAACGCCGGTAAACGCGGCGAACTGCAGGGCTGGCGACCCACGCTCGACAAGCCAAATATCAAACGCCCTGCCGACGGCATCCCGCAGGACATCGGCGAACACATGCGCATCATGTGTGACCTGCTTGTGCTCGGCTTCCAGACCGACACCACGCGCATCACCACGCTGAAGCTCAACAACGACCACAGCGCCCTGCGCTTCCCGAACTTGCCCAGCATCCAGCAGCCAGGCCACGGCATTGATTACATGATCCATCACCTGCTCTCCCACAGTGATGCCGAGGACTTCCTCAAGGTGAACCAGCTCTTCATGGAGCAACTCGCCTACCTTGCGCGAAAGCTCGACGCCATCCAGGAAGGCCCACGCACGCTTCTCGATAACACCATGCTCATGCACTGCTCTAGCATGATGGCCGGGGCGAAGCACGACAACGATCAGCTCCCTATCATTGTCCTTGGCGGCGCAGGCGGACGACTCAAAGGCGGACGTGCGCTCGACTACAAAGACAAGCCCGACCGCCAACTCTGCCGCCTGTTCATGTCGATGATGGACAAGATGGAAGTGCGCCCGAAGACCTTTGGCGATGCGAAACTCATGCTGGAGGAAGTGTGATCATGCCGACCGTCATGCGGGCTCTTTTTCTTCTCGCGCTTGCGTGCCAAGCCGCGCCAGCCGCCGATGCTGTTTCCTCGAAAAAGCCCAACGTCCTCTTCGTCGTCTTCGATGATCTCAACAACCGCCTGGGTTGCTACGGCGATCCCGTGGCGAAGTCGCCGAACCTTGATCGGCTGGCGGCTCGCGGCACGGTGTTCACGCGGAACTTCTGCCAGCAGCCGATTTGCGGTCCATCGCGCGCCTCGTTCATGAGCGGGCGCAGGCCGGACTCGCTCGGAATCACGAGCATGACGAAGTATCTCTACGATCTGCATCCAGACGCGGTGACGATGCCGCAGTGGTTCATGCAGCACGGCTACACGTCCATGAGCATTGGCAAGGTGCTTGGCGGGTATGGCAAGGAAGCGGACTTCAAGACGCTGAGCGTGCCGGATCGTCGCACAGGCGGCAAAACGAAGGATGAGTTTGCCTTGCCAAATAGCTCACCATTGCCGCCGAATCTCGCGAAGGACCTGCTCTGTGAGAATCGCGATGTGCCGGATGACGCTTGCTTTGACGCAGTGTCGGCCAGTCTCGCGATCACCGAGTTGCGTGCGCTTGCGAAGAAGCCGGAGCCGTTCTTTCTCGCGCTGGGCATCTTCAAGCCGCACTCACCTTACAAGGTGCCGAAGCGCTACTGGGACAAGTATCGCCGCGAGGACATCCCGGCCATCGAGACGCCAGCACGGCCTCGCAACGCGCCCGAGATCGCCTTTCATGCGAACCACGAAATCCTCGGCGAGCCGACTGCCCACCGCACGCTGGATGAGGAAGCGAAGCGCGAGATCCGCCACGGCTATTATGCCGCGATGAGCTTCGCCGATGCGCAGTTTGGCCGCGTGCTGGATGCGCTCGATGAACTCAAGCTCCGCGACAACACCATAGTCGTCATCATTGGCGACAACGGCTTCCATCTAGGCGAGCACGATGTCTGGGGCAAGATGACCTTGTTCGGTTGGGACGCGCGAGTGCCGCTCATCATCAGCGCGCCTGGCATCGGAAAGGGCGGCGCGAAGACGAGCGCCATCAGCGAGTTGATCGACATCTTTCCCACGCTCACGGATCTCAGTGGCCTTCCATCTCCACCTCAGCTCGAAGGCACCAGCCTCGTGCCGGTGCTGAAGGACTCCAGCGCCTCCGTGAAATCCGCCGCGCTCACGCAGCATCCACGCCCCGCCCTCTACTGGGGCGGCGGTCCGCAGGCCTTGCCGCAGGTGATGGGCTACGCGCTCAAAACCGATCGCTGGAGCTATCATGAGTGGCGCGATTTCAAAACCGGCCACGTCGTCGGTCAGGAACTCTACGACACGCAGACCGATCCGCTCGAAACGGTGAACCTCGCCGGCACCGTTGAAGCCGCTGCACAGATTCCCGCGCTTGCTGACCAACTCCGATCAATGACGACAAAAAGATGGGAGACAAAAAAATGAAGAACAGAAATCCATTTTTCTGTCTCCCATCTTTTTGTCGCACCGTCTTCATCGCGCTGCTGCTGCTTGCTCCGATGGCTGGAGTGCACGCTGATGCATCATCGAAGAAGCCAAACGTCCTGTTCATCGCCATTGATGATCTGAAGCCTCTGCTCGGCTGTTCTGGCGCATCGTGGATCAAGTCGCCAAACATCGACCGCCTTGCAGCGCGCGGCACGCGGTTTACGGCGAACTACTGCCAGGTCTCATTCTGTGCGCCTTCGCGCTTCAGTCTGCTCACAGGTTTGCGGCCAGACACCACGCAAATCGTGGTCAATCCCGCGAAGCAGAACGACCTTCTGCGCAAGCGCTTCCCGGAGATCGTCACGCTGCCGCAGCACTTCAAAAACAATGGCTTCCTCACCTGCGCCATGGGCAAGGTCTTCGATGGTCGAACCGTGGATGACGGCCATGACACCGCTTCGTGGTCGGTGCCGTATGTGCGTCGCTTTGATGAAGCGTCCGGCGGTCTTGGCAAGCCGCCCGGTTATCAAAACAAAAGCACGCAACAACGACTCGCCGTTGCCGCACCCGGCACGCAAGGGCCACCAGTGGAGTGCGAGGACGTTCCCGACAACGCCTACTACGACGGTGCGATGGCGCGCACCGGAGCGGCGAAGATCCGGGAGTTTGCGAAGGCAAAGCAACCGTTCTTCCTCGCGGTTGGCTTCTTGCGGCCGCATCTGCCATTCATTGCGCCGAAGAAATATTGGGATCTCTACGACCGGGCAAAGCTGCCGCTCGCTCCCTTTCAAACGATGCCCATCGGAAGCCCGCACGACCTTGCCTTTTACAGCAACTCCGGCGAGCTGCGAGCCTGGTCGGATGTGCCAAAGACCGGCCCGATCCCCGAAGCGCTTCAGCGCGAACTCATCCACGGATACGCAGCTTCGGTATCTTATAGCGATGCCAACGTCGGCCTGTTGATGGCCGCGCTGGAGGAATCTGGCGCGCTTGAGAACACCATCGTCTGCGTGTGGGGCGACCACGGCTGGCATCTCGGCGAGCACGGTCATTGGGGCAAGGTCACCAACTACGAGGACGCGACCCGCGCGCCACTCATCATCGCCGCGCCGGGACATAGACCGGGCGCAGAGGTGAAAGCCATCACGGAGTTCCTCGATGTCTATCCGACGCTCTGCGATCTCGCCGGCCTGTCGAAGCCAGCGCATTTGCAAGGCACCAGCCTCACGCCTTTGCTTGGCGAGTCGCAGACCACGCTGCACGAAGCTGCGATCAGCCAGATGACTCCCAACGCCAGCAAGGATGGCGTGATGGGTTGGACGTTGCGCACGCCACGCTACCGCTACATCGAATGGCGTCGCGCCGACCTCAGCACCGACAATCCACGCATCACCGATCAAGTCGAGTCCGTCGAACTCTACGACTACCAGGCTGATCCGCTCGAACGCGAGAACCTCGCAGGTAAGACCGAGCACGCCGTCGTGCTGAAAGAGCAACAGAACCTCTTCGACAAACTGCTGCCGCATCTGCCGAAGCGCTTGGAATAAGAAACTAAAGGAGAAAAATATGATCCACGTCATCGCCACCATCGAACTCGCGCCAGGCACGCGCGAAACATTCCTGACCGAGTTCCGCAAAATCATTTCCGACGTTCGCGCAGAAAAGGGCTGCATCGAATACGGCCCTGCGGTGGACGCACTAACCGATCTCTCCAATCAAGCCCAGATCGGTCCCGACAAGGTTGTCGTCGTGGAGAAGTGGGAAGACCTCGATGCGCTCAAGGCACACTCGGTTGCGCCGCACATGCAAGCGTATCGCGTGAATGTAAAAGACTACGTGCTCGGCGTGCATTTGCTGGTTCTCGACCCGGCCGATTAAGTCATTCACGACAGATTGATGAAGCAAAAATACACCGCGCACTCAGCGAGACGTTTCACACAAATTTGGAACACAACGCAACGATGAAAACCACTCCCACCCACCTCACCGCCCTGCTGCTCGTCCCCATCATGCAGACCTTCGTGCGTAGTTGGCTAAGCTTATTCGTTCTTTGCTCCATCGCATCTGGACAGGAAACATGGACCAAGACCGATGTGGATCGATTGATGACCGAGCTGTCCAACTGGGGCAAGTGGGGAGCCAATGACCAGATGGGGACGCTAAATTACATCACACCCGAGGTCCGGCAAGCAGCTGCAAAGCTGGTCAAGGAGGGTATAACGGTGTCCCTCTCCCGCGATGCAGCCAAGACAAAAGCCTCGGACAACGGCAGCCCTTATGAGCACAACATCGCCGCTGCCAGTGAGAATCAGGGCTGGAACGGAGGCAGCATCAAGGTTGCCTATCATGGCCTGGCCCACACGCATCTCGATGCGCTCTGCCACAAGCTTTACGACGGCAAGATGTATAATGGCTATTCATACAAGACCGTCACCGCCAATGGGGCTGAAAAGAACTCCATCATCAACCTCAAGGCGGGTGTCTTCAGCCGCGCCGTCCTGATCGACATCCCGCTGCTGAAAGGCGTGGATTATCTCGAACCGGGAACGGCAGTTTTCGCAAAGGATCTCGACGCCTGGGAAAAGCACAGCGGGGTAACCGTCGGGGCGGGCGACATCGTCCTGGTGCGCACCGGCCATTGGAATCGACGGGACAAACTCGGCGTCGCCGCCCAGCGTCCGGGTCTGCATGTTTCCTGCGTGCCATGGTTGCATGGTCGCAAGGCAGCGATGATCGGCACCGACCTTGCCTTGGATGTATCTCCCTCCCAAGTCCGGTTTTCCGACCAACCGGTGCATCAGCTATGTCTGGTCGCCCTGGGTATGCCTGTGCTGGATTGCGCCGACCTCGAACAATTGTCCATCGAAGCTGCCAAACGGAAGCGATGGGATTTTCTCATCAGCATGGCCCCGATCGCCGTCGATGGAGCCACCGGCAGTCCCATCAATCCGATCGTGACGTTCTGAGCGCCCAGCGTCGTATCTGCCGAAGCGCAAGAATTAAGAGATCATGAAAACCAATTACATCCCACTACTCATCACCTTGCTGCTCGCGCCGCTGGCCGCGAGTCATGCTGCTACCAACGCACCTGGCCCCGCGCTCGAGGTCGTCCACCGCGACACCGACACCTGCGAAACCGACACCTTCGAGCGCGGTGCCCAGCTTTTCAGTGACCGTCCCCTTTACAAAATCTCAGAGCCTCCCGCCGAGCTCAAGGGCCAGCCCTTTCTCCGGGCCCGCATCGACGGGGTGCGCGTGCGCTGCATCGAGGCGGGCACGATCACGGCCCTCGCTCCGCCTTCTGTTCCGCTTGATGCATACGGCTTCGAACGGATTTCCGAGCCCGCCTCGTTCCAGCTCTTCGGGACCAATGCCCATGAGCGCGTTCAACTCTACCGCAAAACGCTCGCGACGGGCGAGACCCTCAAGCTGGGCAAGTGGTGCATTTTGCTCGGTTTCGAAAGAATCACCGCCAAGGCTATCGTTAAAACCCCTTGGACACAAAACGCAGGCGAGAGGCACTACAACGGCATTCAGCTTCCCGAAGAGTGGCCACCCCAGGACATCGACATCCAGTCGGAGGAACCCATGCCTGTGCCCTACCTCGAGCATCCGCCGAAGGTCATTCCGATCGACACCGGCCGCCAGCTCTTTGTGGACGACTTCCTGATCGAGAAGACCGACCTGCTCCAGACGTATCACTTGCCCGAGAAATACGCGGGCAATCCGATCCTGAAGGCCGAAACCGCCCTCGAGCGCCCGCCCGGCATCATCGGCGGCCCCGGCCGGCCGTGCGTCTGGTGGAACCACGAGAAGCAGCTGTTCTACATGTGGTATCAGGCGGGTCTCACAACTCCCCGGGCGACCATGGCCCTCGCCACCAGCAAAGACGGCCTGACCTGGACTCGCCCGGACCTCGACGTCAACCCGGGCTCGAACCAGGCGCTGCCCGTGGGTTTCGAGGTGGACTCCTACGGCATCGTCCCGGACTGGGAGGCTGCCGATCCGCAGCAGCGCTTCAAGCTGCTCGCGACCTACGTCGGCGCACCGCAGCCCGCGCGAAGCTTCACCTCGCCCGACGGCGTCCACTGGACAAACCAAGTCGCCACCGGGCCGACCGGCGACCGCAGCTCCATATTCTACAACCCCTTCCGCAAAAGATGGGTCTACAGCCTCCGCTCCAACTTCCGCGGCCGCTCGCGCAGCTATTGGGAGTGTGACAACTTCCTTGCCGGAGCCGGATGGATGCCCGGTGACCCCGTGCCGTGGACCGGCGCTGACCGCCTGGATGCGCCCGAGCCCGGCTACAAGCACAAGACGCAGCTCTACAACCTCGACGCCGTCGCCTACGAGAGCCTGATGCTCGGCTTCTTCGAACTCCACCGCGGGCCGGAGAATGACCGCTGCGTGCCAATGGGCCTGCCCAAGCTGAACGAGATCTCGTTTGGCTACAGCCGCGACGGCTTCCACTGGGCGCGTCCCGACCGCCGCGCGCATATTCCCGCCAGTCGCAAGGACACCTGGGACCGCGGCTATGTCTCAGGCGGCGGTAACATCTGCGCGGTCGTCGGCGACAAGCTCTATTTCTACCACTCGGGCGTCCGCGGTGACATGGACAGCGCAATCGGGAAAGACGGCAAGGTGAACTTTCGCAGCATGTATGACCCGACTTGCATCGGGATCTCAACCTTGCGCCGAGACGGCTTCGCCTCTCTTGACGCGGGTGCCTCGACCGGCGAGATCACCACGCGCCTGCTGACCTTCTCCGGAAAGAACCTCTTCGTCAACGTCGACTGCCCGCAGGGCAAACTGAAAGCCGAGGTGATCGGCGAGGATGGAAAAGCCGTCGAACCCTTTACGCTCGCCAACTGCGTTCCCGTCTCCGCCGACAAAACCCTTGCCCCTGTC
>JBILVU010000107.1:0-19425 GCA_044370285.1 Prosthecobacter sp. | reverse complement strand
TCGTTGTGAAAGACTTCCGTGCCTTCGCTGAGCTGGGTGGTGTAGGCGACGTACACGGGAGGGAGCAAGGCGGGATCGATCTCCTCGTAGATGCCGTAGCCGAGCTTTTCCACGCTGGCGCGGTTGAAGTCCATGAAGACGACGCCCTCGTAGGTCTGGATGACGCGGTCCTGGAGGCCGGCGGGGATGCCGAGTTCGTCATTTTCCACGCTGAGGACGAGGCTGGGCACGAGGTGCTTCGGGATTTCGACGCGGTAGAACTCCATCAAGGCCCGCCAGCAGGCGGTGATGATGGCGCTGCTGCCGGCCATGCCGACCTGCGGCGGTACATTGCTGGAATAGCGAAGGGTGAAATTCCGACCGTGGAGGTCGATGTCATGCTTGGAGCAGTATTCGAAGAAGCGCTTCACGCAGGCTTTGAGCAAGCGCATGCCGCCGTAGTAGCCAAACTGCCGCACCGTGCGCACGAGCTCCTCAATGCTGCCGAAGACGCTCAAATCACGATCCGCTGGCTCAATGCGGAGTTCCGGCGTTTCGTAGAGGGTGACTTCCGCGTGGAAATTTCGGATGATGAAGGAGATCGTCTTGCCGAAGTAGCCATCGGAGGGATTTCCGACAAGGCCGGCGCGGGCGAAGGCTTTCGATTGAATGAGCATGAGAGGTCAGAAAATGGGCGTGAAGCGGGTACGCTACGGGTCGACTTCACAATCGGCAAGCCAAAGGTAGGTTCAGAACCGTCGCAGAGTCTCGATCAAGCCGCCCGCTCCTCCCAGCGAGCCAGCAGCCAGAGCACATCGGAGAGGCGGTTCAAAAAGCGGGCGATTTCGCGGTTTGGCACGGCTTCGGGGGTGGCATCGAGGTCGATCACGCAGCGCTCGGCGCGGCGACAGGCCACGCGGGCGAGATCGGCATGGGCACCGCTCATCACACCGGCCTCACCGGGGAGTGCCCAGCCTTTGAACTGAAGCGCCCCGGAGGCCTCTAGCTTCGCGGCGAGGGTATCGAGAATGGCTAGCTGCTCGGCGGAGATGAGATCTTTGTGCGTGGCGGCATATTTGGCCTCCAGCCCCGGCGGGGTGGCTAGCTCGCCCATGAGGCTGATGAGCCAACGCTGCACCTGCGGGAGGAATTCACGCGTCTCTGCCTTCGCGGCGGTGATGCGCAGCGGGCCGAGGGCGGCGTTTAATTCATCCACGCTGCCGAGGGCGTGAATGCGGGGATGAGATTTCGCGGCGCGGACGCCGAAGAGAAGGTCGGTCGAGCCGTCGTCGCCTTTGCGGGTGGTGATGGACATGGGGTTGCATGCATGGGCACGGCAGCGGCGGAGTCACGCGAAGATTTTTTCGTTTCCCATCGGGCGAAGTTCCTGCATGGACAGCGCATTCATGACTGCTGCTGATGCCATTGCCCGACTGCGTGCCGCGTTTCCGGCACAGGGGTTCTTTGCGGAGAAGGAGTGGGTGCTCTCACCGGAGGCGTTTGCGTTGGATGAAGGCACGGTGAGCTTGATTCGTGAGCTGGGGCCGGCGTTGCGGGCGTTTCAGCGGGCCTGCAATGCGCTCTATTTTGACGAGCGGCATGCCTGGGTGGCTCGATTGCTGGATCAGGGGAAGTCGGATCGGGTGCTGAAGCTCGGTCGGCTGGCTCGCTGGCGGAATGAACTGCCCGCGGTGCTGCGACCCGACCTCGTGCTGACGGAGTCGGGCGTGACGATTTCGGAGCTGGATTCGCTGCCGGGTGGCATCGGCCTGACGGCGTGGTTGAATGAAACCTATGCATCCATGGGGCAAAACGTGATCGGCGGAGCTTCCGGCATGCTGGAGGCTTTCGCGCAGACGTTTCCAGCGGAGGACATCCTCGTCTCACGAGAGTCGGGCGATTATGTGCCGGAGATGGAATGGCTGGCCGAAAAGCTGGGGCGGCGTGTCTTGCGGCCCTGGGAGGTCCAGCCGTATGAATTGAGTGGCTCGGCGATCTACCGCTTCTTTGAACTCTTCGATCTCGCGAACGTGGAAAACGCGGATGCGATGCTCCGCATGGCCGAAAAGGGCGAGTTGAGCTTCACGCCGCCGTTGAAAGCCTTCCTCGAAGAAAAACTCTGGCTCGCTCTCTTCTGGTCACCCGCTCTCGAAGACTACTGGAACGAACAACTAGGAACCCAGAACCTGGAACTTCTCAAAAAGTGCATTCCCTTCGGCTGGGTGGTCGATCCCACGCCGCTGCCGCCTTTCGCGGTGTTTCCAAAACTCGACATCCAAAGCTGGGGCGAGATGAAAACCTTTGGCGGCAAGAAGCGGGAACTCGTTTTGAAGATCAGCGGCTTCTCGGAGCGTGGCTGGGGCTCGCGAGGCGTCTTCATCGGCCACGATCTCTCGCAGGAGCAGTGGGGCGCGGCGATTGATGAGTCGCTGGCCAGTTTCCCGATGAATCCATTCGTGCTTCAGGAGTTTCATCGGGCCTGGGTGGTGACACATCCGGCCTGGGTTGAGGAGACGCAAAGCACGCGGCAGATGCCGAGCCGGGTGCGGTTGTGCCCATATTACTTTGGGGCGTCGGCCGTGGACGAGCCGGTGCTCGGTGGCGTGCTGGCCACGGTATGCCCTTCGGACAAAAAAATCCTCCACGGCATGCGGGATGCCATGATGCTGCCTTGCGTAGCGCGGTGATTTCCGCTCCAATGGCGGCCCACCATGAAGTTCACGCCCGCCCTCTTCCTCGCCTGCGGCAGCCTGTTTGCCGCGGAACCCATTCAGATGAAACTCTGGCCGCAAGGCGCTCCCGAGAAGCCCGGCTTCAAGATGGAGGCGGAGAAGGAAGTGCCGAAGAAGTCCGCAGACGACGTGCAGCGCATCACCAACGTCACGGAGCCGATGATCACCGTCTTCCAACCCGAGAGACCGAATGGCGCGGCGGTGCTGGTGTGCCCTGGCGGCGGCTACGGCATCCTGGCGTATGAGCACGAGGGCTCGCAGGTGTGTGAATTCCTCAACAAGCACGGTGTCACCGGCATCCTGCTCAAATACCGCGTGCCGAAGCGTGATCCGAAGGATCCAGGCCGCGAGGCTTTGCAGGATGCGCAGCGTGCGATGGGGCTGATCCGCCATTACGCCGCCGAGTGGGGTATCAAAAAGGACCGCGTGGGCATTCTCGGCTTCTCGGCAGGCGGTCACCTCACGGTGATGACCGCACTGCATGCGAACGAGCGCACCTACACGGTCGATCCCGCGCTCGATGTGGACGACGCGACGCCGAATTTCGCCATCCCCGTCTATCCCGCCTACCTCGTGAGTAAAGAGGAGCCGACGAAGCTGCTGCCGGGCTTTGAGGTGAAGGAAAAATCCCCTCCAATGTGCTTTGTGCATGCCCACGACGATCCGTGGCCGGCCTCCGGCAGTGCCTTGCTCTACCTCGAATACAAAAAGAAGAACCTGCCCGCCGAACTGCACATCTACGCCAAGGGTGGTCACGGCTTTGGCATGCGCAAAAACAGCCAGCAGGTCAATGAGTGGCCGAACCGTGTGATCGAGTGGATGATGTCGATGGGCTATTTGGAGCCTTGATGGCTCATCCGGCGTCGTAGAATCCAGCGCATGAGAAAACGCGGCATGAGGCGGAAGAGGCTGCCGGCCACTTTCACGCCCATGCCGGGGAAGAGGCAGGATTGGCCGCTTTGTAACGCGGCGAGCGCTTCACTGACGACTTGGGAGGGCAGAATGCGCAGGAGGGCCTGGCCATCGCGATTCGTATCGGTGCCATCGTTGCGTTTCGCGGTCTGGCTGAAGTTCGTGGGCGTGGGGCCGGGGCAGACGCAGGTGACGGTGATGCCGCGTGGAGCCAGCTCGATGGCGAGGGCTTCGGAAAAGCTCGTGACATAGCTTTTCGAGGCCGCATAAACAGCCAGTTCCGGCATCGGCAGCGTGCTGGCGAGCGAGCTGACATTCAAAATGCCACCACGACCTTCTATTTTCGGCAGTAGGGCATGGGTGAGCATCGTGAGAGCCGTGATGTTGAGGTCGATTTGCAGTCGCGTCTTATCGGCAGGCGAGGAGGCGAAGGGGCCGTAATCGCCGAGGCCGGCGTTGTTGATGAGCAAATCGGGTTTCAGGCCGTTTTGATCGAGAAAAGCCATCAGGGAGGCTCTTCCGGCATCGTGGCCGAGATCGGCGGCGAAGCAGGTCACGCGAGCTTTTTGACCGGCGAGGCTTGTTTTGACCTCTTCGAGCACGTCGCCACGACGAGCCACGAGGATGAGCTCCGCGGCATGCGGGGCGAGTTGACGTGCAAACTCCGCGCCGAGGCCAGAGGAGGCTCCGGTGATGAGGGCGCGGCAGTTTTCGAGAGGGAAACCGTGAATCATGACGGCCTGCATAGCATCGCCAGACAAAATCCGCCACATCTCCTGCCTTGCGCGGAGTGCCTGTGCTCGGGAAGTTCGCGTCACCCCCATGCACGAAGCCAAAAACACCCAACGCGCTCTGGTCCGACTCGGTTACGACGGACGCGTCCATAAGCACTTTCGTGGTCCGAATGCGGCGGAGCGTTTCGCCAATGAAGTCCGCGTCCTCAAAGTGTTGGAGGAACGCCAGTGCGACTATGTGCCGCGTGTGATCGAGGCGCATGAGGACCAGCTTTACCTCATCACGACGAACTGCGGTGCCCGTGTCGAGCGCATCAGCGAGGGTAAGGTGAAATCGCTCTTTGATGAGCTGGAGAAAGAGTTCGGCATCCGCCACGATGATCCCTTTGATCGAAACATCACCTACCGGGCCAGCGACGGGAGATTCTGCATCATTGATTTCGAACTCGCCACCATCCTCGACCTGCCTGCGAAACCCGCTTCATGAGCGAATCTAACCCGCCCCTACCTCCCAACCACCTTCGATGGTCAGGCATGACCCATCCAGGGAAGGTCCGTGCCAACAATGAGGATACCTTCCTGTGCCTCAACTTTGACTCCCGCGAGCTGCGTTACCTCGGCAAGATCGGCGAGGCCTCGCTGGACACGGGGGACTTTGTCTTCGCGGTGAGTGATGGCATGGGCGGGGCCAAATCGGGCGAGTTTGCCAGCAAGATCGCGGCGGAAAAGATCACGCGGCTGCTGCCGCAGAGTTTTAAACAGACCGCGAATCAAATGGAGGCTGGTCGTGGCGATGTGCTCATCGAATTGATCCACCGCATTCACGAGGAGTTGCTGAAACTCGGCCGCTACTACGATGAATGCCGTGGCATGGGCGCCACGCTCAGTTTGGGCTGGTTCACACCGGGCTGGATGCACTTTGCCCACATCGGTGACAGCCGCATTTACTGGCTGCCCAAAGGAGGCAAGCTGCGCCAGCTCACCGAGGATCACTCCCACGTCGGCTGGCTGCGTCGTCAGGGGCAGATCAATGAGCGAGAGGCTCGCATGCATCCTCGCAAAAGCATCCTCAGTCAGGTGCTCGGCGCGAATCAGCAGTTCCTGGAGCCGCAGACCGGCTCCGTCGGCTGCGAGAGCGGTGATCGTTTCCTGTTTTGCACCGATGGCGTCATCGACGGCATCTGGGACCACGCTTTGGAAGACATGCTGATCGCGGGTGGCGATGCGAAAGCCTTCGTGGAGCACGCCGTGGCCGAATCCGGCCGCGACAATTCAAGTGCCGTGGTGGTGGAGGTGACTTAATTTGCCGCGTTCATGCTTTTTGACGCCCACAATCATCTCCAGGACGAGCGGCTTGATCCGTGGCGGGAAGAAATCGCGGCGGCGGTGCCATCTTCGGGCATTGGCGAGATGATCGTGAATGGCTCGTGCGAGGAAGATTGGCCGCAGGTGGCGGAACTGGCTCGGCGGCATGCCTGGGTGCGTCCGGCCTTCGGTTTGCATCCGTGGTATGTGAAGGATCGTGGCCCGGAGTGGCTCGAAAAACTTCGCGAGCATCTCGTGGCACATCCGAGGGCGGTGGTGGGAGAAACGGGGCTGGATCGCTGGATTGAAAATCCCGATGTGGAGGCGCAGTTGGCTTGTTTTCGGGCTCAGGTGGCGCTTGCGGTCGAGCTGGACCGACCGATCACGATTCATTGTTTGCGTGCGTTTGGGCTGCTGGAGGAGGTTTTGAGGTCGATGAAGCTTCCGAGGCGAGGTTTTCTGCTTCATTCGTATGGTGGCCCGGCGGAGATGGTGCCGGGGTTTGTGCGGTTGGGCGGCTACTTTTCGGTGAGCCCCTACTTTGCCCATCCGCGAAAAGCCGCTCAGCTTGCTACCTTTGCCAAAATCCCGCTGGAGCGGCTGCTGGCGGAGACGGATGCGCCGGATATGTGGCCGCCTTTGGAGTTGAATCCGCATCCGCTTCCATCGGCGGACGTGAACCATCCTTTGAATCTCAGCGTGAGCTACGATCTCATCGCCGCGCAGCACGGGATCAGCCGCGAGGAGGCGGAAAAGGTGGTGGCAGGGAACTACCGGCGGCTTTTTGACGATTTGGGTGCTTGAACCGGCCCGCTCCATGCTTCAATCGCATGGCAGCACCTCCAACCCCACCCCATGCGCAAAACCAAAATCCTTTGTACCCTCGGTCCCGCCACTGAAAGCCCTGAAGTCATCGCGGAATTGATCGCCAAGGGTGCCGATGTGATGCGCCTGAACATGAGCCACGCTTCGCACGACTGGGTGCGCATGGTTTACGCCCGCGTGCGGGAGGCCGCTGCGTCCACAAAGCGTGAAATCGCGGTGCTGATGGATCTCACCGGCCCCAGCATCCGCACTGGCGATGTGGATCAGCCCTGGCAACTCCAGGTGGGAGATGTGGTGGAGTTTCGCTGCCGTCCCGAGGCCACGCCGAGCACGCCGTATTCCGTGACGGTGAACTACCCGGATCTCGGCAAGGATTTGAAGGCCGGGGATGTCATCATGGTCGATGGCGGCATGATCCAGATCAAGGCCACGGAGGTGACACAGAAGCATGTGACCGGCACGGTGCTGACGAAAGGGGAGATGAAATCCCGCCGCCACATCAATCTGCCCGGCATCCCCGTGCGTCTGCCGCCGCTCACGCAGAAGGACTACGCGGACCTCGATCTCGGCGTGGAGCTGGGGGTGGACTACTTCGCGCTAAGCTTTGCCCGCGAGCCGGGGCACATTCAGCACCTTCAGTTGCTCATCGAGCAGAAGCGCAGCAAGGCCCGCGTCATCGCCAAGATCGAAAACAAGCAGGCGCTCGACAACATCGACGCGTTGGTGGAATCCAGCGGCGGCATCATGATCGCCCGAGGTGATCTGGGCAGCGAAATGCCCATCGAGGACCTGCCTTTGATCCAGCGCCAGATCGTGGAGCGCTGCTCTTACCACGGCCGGAAGGTCATCGTGGCCACGCAGATGCTCGAAAGCATGATCGAGAACCCGGTGCCTACCCGCGCCGAGGTGACGGATATTTTCAATGCGGTCATCGAGCAGGTGGACTGCGTGATGCTCAGCGGGGAGACGAGCGTGGGCCGCTATGCCACCAAGTGCGTGGAGGTGCTCCACACGGTGATCAGCCGCATCGAGAAAAAATATCCCTCCGGTCGTTTCGCCAGTGATGCTCCGCTGAAGACGAACAAGCACAAGACCGTGAAGGCCGCCATCGCGCTCGCCAATAGTATCGAAGGCTCGAAGCTGCTCGTTTTCACGCTTCGCGGCATCATGGCGCATCTGCTGGCGCATCAGCGGCCGGAGTTTGCGCCCATTTTTGCCTTCACTCCGAACCTGCACGTCTCCCGCACCCTGGTGACCGCCCGTGGCGTGCATCCCTTTGTGCTCTCCTTCGAAGAGGGCAATCCCGAAAAGAGCATCCGCGAGGCCCTCGATATCCTCCGGCGGGACAATTTCATCAAGCCCGGCGATCCCCTCGTGATCCTCAGCGATGCCCTTTACGATGGCGTGAATGTGGACGCCATCCTGCTGAGGGAGGCATGATGAAGGCTTGCAACAGCCGCCTGCTCATGGCGTAGTTTGACCATGCGTTTTCGTTTTGTTCCATTGCTCACGCTCTTCCTACTGGCCGCCACCGGCCGGGCGGAGACGCGTTTTTTTGTGAGCACCGCCGGCACATTGCTGGAGGCGGAACTCATCGCGGTGAACGGTCCCATCGTGGCCCTGCGCAAAAAAGATGATGCCAGCATGCTCAATGTGCCTCGATCCACGCTTTGCCGTGAGGATCAGGGCTACATCGACTTCTGGGCCGCTGCACACCCCGAGATGGCCGCTCAGGCACCGGCGGCCCCCGCACCTGCTGCTCCCGTGACCGGTGGGCCGAAGTTTTCCCTCACCAGCAGCATCCGCAGCGCCAAAAGCAGCCGCGGAGCTGCGGACGGCGGCTATCGCACCATCGATATCGCCTACAACATCACCCTCCAGAGCCGCGAGGTGAAGCGTGACCTCACCGGGGCGAAGGCCGTCATGATCACCCTCGGCAAAGAGGCCGCCTCCGGGAGTGACGACCGCCTCTACGTCATGCAAAAGCTGGAGTGGGAGGTGAATCTGCGGGCGCAGGGCAAATTCGAGCAGACCACGCCAGAGGTGCGCCTCTCCTACTATCAAGGCACGAACTATCGCGATGGAGCCCGTGAATACGGCTACATTTTCATCGTGCTAGATGCCGCAGGCGTCATTCAGCATGTGGACTGCACGCCGGATGGCAATGAGAAGCACGCTCAGGCCGCCCTGGCCTTCACGGCCCCCTCGGTGATCGACCGAGACTTCAGGACGCTGGCCAACGCCAATTTTCACAACGACATCGTCGTGAACCGCTGATCCGTGATTGCCAGCCGGGCTGCTCCCGCGCTATCATCCCGCCATGCATCATCCGTTTCACATCGACCTGCGAAACCTCTCTGCGGAAGGCAAGGATATCTCCGGCTCCGAGCAGCCCTCGTTTTTCGATCTTTCGCCCGAAGATTCCGTCCAGCCCCTCTCGCCCCTGACCTATCAGCTCCATCTGGAGAAGGACGCGGAGGATATTATCATCACCGGCCGACTGGAGGCCCTCTTCCGGCTGGAGTGCGGCTGCTGTCTGGAGCCCTTCGAGTTCCGTCTGGTGATGGAAAACTACCTCGCCGAGATTCCTGTTGAGACGAATGGAATGATCAACTTGACGGATACCATCCGGGAAGATACTCTCGTCGCCCTTCCGAGCTACCCCCGCTGCGAGAACGGAAACGTCCGTCCCCGCCAGTGCCCCGCCGAAGGAAAGTTTGAACCCGCGCCCGAAACCGTCGCGGTGGAGAATGAAAACGCGGCCCGCGCCGCCTGGGATGCTCTGAACCAACTCAATTAAACCTCCGAATCCTCCCCCATGGCCAATCCGAAGCGCAGACAATCCAAAAGCCGCCAACGCATGCGTCAAGGCGCAAACCGCTGGAAAGCGCCCACCCTCAAATCTTGCCCTGAGTGCGGCACTTCCGTCCCTGGACACGTCGCCTGCCCGTCCTGCGGTTACTACCGTGGCCGTCAGGTCATCAGCAAAGTCGCTGGCGAATAATTCCGCGTCAGATCGGCCATACGATCTACCACTTTTCAAAACCCCGTCCGCGAACCTCGCGGCGGGGTTTTTGGTTTGCTTGGATGTCTTTTAACTTCAGCAATCAGCAATCGACATTCATCAATCGGCGGTTCGTCAGCCTCGGAATGTCGATTGATGAGCTCCGATTGCTGATTGTTGAAGTTTAAAGGCCCCGCCTTGACCCTCCCGCCAGCATCGCCATAAAGGAAGACCGCCCTTTCCCATGCCCCACGCCCTGCTGATCAAATTTCCCGGAACGAACTGCGACGCCGAAACCTCCCGCGCCCTTGAGGCCGCTGGGTTTACCACTGAAGTGCTCCCCGTGGCGCTTCTGGAGGCTGGCTCGCTCGATAAGGCCCAGATGGTCGTTTTCTCCGGCGGTTTCAGCTACGGGGATTATGTCATGTCCGGCCGCATCGCCCAGCTCATCACCAAATCGAAGCTTGGGGATCGCTTGAAGTCCTTCGTCGCCAGCGGCGGCTATGCCATGGGCATCTGCAACGGCTTCCAGATCCTCACCCAGCTCGAGCTTCTGCCCAAAGGCAGCCTCATCCACAACACCAGCGGCCGCTTCATGTGCCAGTGGGTGGGATTGAAGAAGACCAGCGCCAAGCCCAGCCCCTACCTTTCCAAGCTTCCCGAGCAGTTTGAGCTGCCCATCGCCCATGCCGAAGGTCGTCTCGTCACGGAAGGTGATGATGCCGTGAAGTATGTGAAGTCCGGCCACGCCGCGCTGCTTTACTCGACCAACGTCAACGGCTCCACCCAGGGCATCGCGGGTCTTCAAGATGACACCGGCCGCGTCTTCGGCCTCATGCCGCATCCCGAGCGCTTCCTCTTCCGTGGCCAGCACTACGATCCCGATTGGAAGGGTGATGCCGACCACGGCTGGGGTTATTACATGTTCAAATCCGTCGCCGAAGCGATGGCTTGAGCAAAATAGCCGCTGAGGAATCATTGACGAATTTAGCGAGTCGCGGGGAAGTCTGACGACTTCCACGACGAGGTAGCTTCCCCTGAATTCGTAGCGGCAAACGTCAGTTTGCCCAAGGCGGCGCATCAAGCTACTCCCATTCCACACTCAGCACAGAGGCGTTCGTTTGTTCACGGCTAAAACGCTTACCCACGCGGTGCTTCCACTGTGCGCACGACGGCATTGAGCATGTCATCGACGGTCTGGCCGGTGATGGCGATCTCAGGAGAAAGCTGGACGCGGTGGCGGAGGACGGGCAGGACGGCGCGTTTCACATCGCCGGGGGTGATGTAGCCACGGCCTTCGAGCAGGGCGTAGGATTTGGCGACGCGGACGAGGCTGATGGCTCCACGCGTGCCGGCGCCGAGGCTGATGGCGCTGTGCTGTCGCGTGGCGCGGACGATGTTCACGGCGTAATCGACCACTGGTTCCACCGCCTGCACGGCGGCGGCTTCGGCTTGGGCGTTCAAGATATCCTCGGGCGTGCAGACGGTGGTCACGGCACCGGCGGAAAGGCCGCTGCCACCGGCTTTGGAGGCCACGGCTTTGACGATCCAAGCCTCATGCTGGCTCTCGGGGTAGTCGATGAGCACTTTGAGCAGGAAACGGTCGAGTTGAGCCTCGGGCAGGGGATAGGTGCCTTCTTGTTCGATGGGGTTTTGCGTGGCGAAGGTCATGAAAGGCGGCTGCAAAGCGTGGCTTTCGCCGTCGATGGTCACTTGGGCTTCCTGCATGACTTCGAGCAGAGCGGATTGTGTCTTGGCCGGGGCGCGGTTGATTTCATCCGCGAGGAGGAGATTGGTGAAGATCGGGCCGCGACGCACCCGGAAGGTCTGGCTGCTGAGATCGAAGAGCGTGTGGCCGGTGACATCGGAGGGCATCAAATCCGGCGTGAACTGAATGCGGCGGAAGTTCCCACTAAAAGTGCGGGCCAAAGCGAGCACGAGATGCGTTTTGCCGAGGCCGGGTTTGCCTTCGAGCAGCACATGACCTCCAGCCAGCAAGGCGGCGAGCACTTGATGCACGACTTCATCCTGTCCCACAAAGACCTGACCCACCGCCTGGCGGATGGCGTGCATGGTGGACGTGCTCGTGGGCACCACGGGCGGCGCATAGCTGACGGGTGGCGGCACATAAACAGGCTGCGCAGGCGGCGGCTCGTAGCTTTGCACGGGCGGCGCATAGCTCGGCGCGGGTGGCGTGTAAGGCGGCGGAGGTGGGAAGGCGGGATCGTTCATGGCGTAAGGGAGTGGTGGAGTGTTGGAGAAAGGGGCGCTCAGAGTTTCATGCGCATCGTTTGCAGATCCCGCATGAGGGGAATGAAATTGTGAGCCTGATGCGGGGCGGGCATGTGGAAGGCGTCTTGGACGCGTTGAAGGGGGATTTCGCAGCGTTCGGCGATGCTGGCGGCAAGCGTTTCGCTGAGCTGACGGGTATGGACTTCGAGGCCGCTGTGATGCTGGCGCAGTTTTTCCCACACGGCCTCGCGGGCGGCCTGCACGAGCACATCAGGACGACGCATGCGCCAGAAGAACTGGCCCAGCGCGGCGATGTGGCTGGCAAAGTGGCGCGTCTCGCCGAGCTCGACTTTTTCCAGCGGGCCGAAGCGTGGCATGTGTCGCCACAACCAGAAGGCGATGCAGGCGGCGAGAGTGAGGATGGCCATCCAGCCGTGGTCCCAGAGCAGTGACCAGAAGCTCGCCGTGGCGGCTGCGACGAAATGCACCTGATGCACATCGTCCTCGCCGACGAGCGCGGAGAGCCAGCGGGCGTGATCGTGCTCGCCAAGCCAGCGGTTGCGGAAGGGCCGCGCATGCGTGAGCACCGTGATGCGGCCACCGCCACGGATGAGATGCAGCGCGGCGGCGGTCTTGGTGGTGCCGACGACGAATTCATCCCGCGTGAGCTTGCGGTCGAGTTCCATCGAAAGGAACCCCGCGAGCTTCAAATGATACTCCTGGCCTCGCCAGCGCAGGTTAAACTCCGCCATCTGATCATCCACGACCTGCTCGATGAGATTGCCGACCTTTTTCATCGTCTCACGGACATCCTTGCCATCGACCGAAAGCTTCTTGAGCTCTTCCTCAGCCTTGGAGGACTCTTGCGTATCCTTTTTGTCCTTGTCGTCCTTCTTGGTCTCTTCGACCTCAAAGCTCTTCCCAAATTTCTTGAGGGCTTGCTCGATGTTTTCGGGGTCCCACTTCTTCACCTTGATGCCGAGGTCGCGGAGCAGGGGATCGCCTTCTTCGACGAGGACCTCGTTGAGCACGCGCATGCCGAGTTCGAGGCCGGTGGCGTGGTCGTTGTAGCTGCGGGTGCCGCCAAGGCAGTAAACGAGATGCCCGCCGCTATCCACCCAATCGAGCACTTGCTTCGTGCGACCTTCGGAAAGCCCGCCTTCCGCCGAGAGGAACATGACGGCGTCATAATCGGGCATCTTCGAGAGATACAATTTCCGCTCCGCCTCATGCCCCAGCTCATCGAGCACTCGCTCCGCTGCGAGGAAGGGATTCACGCGGGCCTTGCCACGGTAGCCGGTGACCTTTTCGACCTCTTCCCAGTGGCCTTCGCAGGCGCAGAGGAGGAAGAGCATGGAGAGCAGTGCGATGCGACGACTAACTGCGGGCAGGAGTGCCCGCATCACTTGGATTGGCTCCAGGCTTCTCATGCCGCGCCTCCTTTCCCCGCGAAAGGCCAGCGGGCGCAGAGGTGCATCACTTCATCGCGAGTGACGGGAAGGGTGGCGTAGGCGGTTTGGATCCAAGCACCGGTGAGTTGATGGAAGAAGGCGGCTTCGGGCTGCTGCGCATGCTTGGCGACATGGGAGAGACAATCTTCCTCGGTGTCGCTATCGCGGATGGGCACGCGGCGTTGGGTGACGAGCCAGGAGAGCGAGCCGCGATAGAGCAGGCTGAGCGCTTCGCGGGCGTTTCCGGCATCCCACGCGGCCATCGCGGCGGCGAGGATGTCATCGGGCAGGCTTTCACGCGTGATCTGCATGCCCATGACGACCTTCGGCGCTTCAAATTGAACCTCGTCCTTCTTTCGGAAGGCGAAGACCTGGAGGTTCTTCACGAGGTAAATAATCAAAGCGACCACGGCGGCAATGATGACACCCCAAAAGAGAATCTGGCCGATGGCGGCGATGGCGCTGAAATCGCCTTTTGGAGCTTCACCGAGGTCGATCTTATCCGGCACGAACTGCCAGGTCTTTACCTTGTGAACCTCGAAGTCAGGGCTCTTCAGCACTTCCTCGGTCACCTTGCCCACGTCTTCTTCTGCCATGACCGTGCTGGTGAAAAGGAAGCCAAAGGCCAGCAGCGCCATCACCGGCGTGGTGAGACGGGCGGCCAGCTTGCGGAAGGTCAGCTCCACATCCCAGCCCTCGATGCGCGTGCGGCAGTTCAGATACAGGCCAAAGCCCGCGCCGACGTAAAAGGGCTCCACCACGGTCATCGCGAGCATGTAGCAGCTCACATACCACCAGACGAAAGGCGTGCGGTCGAGACCGACGGCATCGGGGGCTTCAAAAAGTGCACTCCAATCTGGCTCCCAGGATTCCGGCAGGAAGCCGTAGGTGGTGAAGAGCAGGCCGATGAGCAGCACGATCTCCAGTTTCAGGAAGGCGTAGGTCACCATCATGCCGCTGCCGCCGCCATCCACGGCTAGCGTTTTGACACGCTTCCGCACCGCCGAGCCTCGCAGGCCCTCCAGCATCTGCGCGGGCATGGCAAAGCTGCGGATGAAGGACAGGCGACGCCAGAGCAGCGCGGGCAAAATGTTCGTGAACCACAGCTTCGGCCATTGCCTGAGCGTTTCGCCAAACTTGGGCTCCACGCCAAAGGCGCGACGGCTGAGGTGGTAGAGTGGCACGCGGTCGTAGAGCGGCTTCAGCCACCACATGATCAGCGAGGCCCAGGTGGGATCATTCGGCAGCAGCACGATGATCAGCGCCCACACGGGAAAGACGGTGGCGCACCAAAGCGCCATCACGCGGCCGAGATCACGTCGCACCATGGCACAGCCGAGGTCCACCGCCTCCCAAGGAAGCCGTGGACGCAGCGCGATGGTCACATCCTCAAGCCGCATGCGCCCTCCTTCGACCTGAGAAGATCAAAAATGAGGCCACCAGCAGCCACTGCACGATGCCAAAGCTGTATTTGATGACCGGAGCGAACTGCTTCGGCGACCAGAAGCCTTCAATCACCGCCGCGAAGCAGGTCATCATCGCCGCGCCGAGCATCAGCGGCAGCGCCTGACGGCCCGCGAGCACCAGCGCATCCCGTCGCAGCATGCGCCCAGGTTTTAAAACCGTGAGCCCAAGGCGGAAACCGGCCACCGCCGAGATCACCATGCCGGTGAGCTCCAGCGCCGAGTGACCGCTCACCCATAGCA
This sequence comes from Prosthecobacter sp., assembly GCA_044370285.1. Taxonomy (GTDB): domain Bacteria; phylum Verrucomicrobiota; class Verrucomicrobiia; order Verrucomicrobiales; family Verrucomicrobiaceae; genus Prosthecobacter. Next base: position 4,545 of record JBILVU010000107.1, on the reverse strand, counting down.
GCAAACTCTCAGGATCACCCGCATAGCGGATGTAGCCCGCGAAGGCACCAAAGTGCAGTCCATTGAACAACAGCACGAAGAGCGATCCCACACCGCCTGCCAGACCTCCGGCGAAGGTCTTGAAGTCGATGCCCACATTGTTCCAGATGTAGAAGCAGAACATGCCGAAGTCCGAGCCGAACTTCCCACGCAGCGTCTCCACCAGATCGGAGCCGTGGCCATACATCTCCTCGGCGCTGGCCATGCCATCGGCCCCCAGCAGTGCCATCGACCACTCGGGGTAGTGCGGCGTGATCGTGACGAGCACGATGAGCGGAATATAAAAGATGGCGCTGCACCACCAGAAGAGCCGCCATTCCTTCCGCACGAGCTGCGGGAAGGTGACGAGCATCATGTGAATGAAGGCCTCCAGCCCGCCCGCCGTGCGCCGCTCCAGGATGCGGTAGCCGCGGATGGCCATGTCGTTGAGCTTCTGCGTGAGACGCTGCGGGCTCATGCGGTGCTGTGCCACGCTGAGGTCATGGCACACCTGCCGGAAAGTGGCCGGCAGTTCCACCACATCCGCCTTCGGCTTGGAGGACTCGGCGTCATTCATGAGACGCTCGAGTTTTTGCCAGCGCGGCTCGATTTGTTTCTCGAATTGAGCGGGCGTCATGACTCAGCGGAAAGGTGGGGGTGACGGTTTCGGGGCCTCCGGCTCTTGAATCCACATCGCCATGCCCACGAGGCGGCGCAGGCCCTCCATGCCCACGGCTTCGGTGAGCGGTTGCAGGATGCTGGAAAGCTCCAGGCGACGCTCATCGGACCAGTTTGGGGCACGTTCGAGGAATTGTTGAAGGGCGGCCTGCTCCTCGCGGCTCAAAGGTCTCGGCGGGGCGCGGCGTTCCGCATTCACCGTCGCCTTGGGCAGCGTCACCGGTGGCGGCTCGGTGTACACCATCACCGTGCCCGCCACGAGATCACCGAGGCGTTGGAAGCGCTTGGTGAAGAGGCAGCTCAAAAAGCCCGTGAGGTAGAGGAAGGGCATGAAGTCGATCACGCGGAGGAAATTGCGCAGGATGGCCTGGGAGATCGTTACCGGCCCGCCGGTCACGCTCACGACGCGGAGCTTCATCCACTTCTGGCCCGGCGTGCAGCCTCGCGAGCTGGCTTCAAAGATCACATTGTAAAACCAGTTCATCACAAACATCACCAGCATCATGATCCCCTGCGTCATCTCCTGGCCGATGACATTCGAGATCGTCATCCCGAGGGCGATCTCGATCACCAGCAGCGCCACGAGAAACACCAGCAGATCGAGCAGCCAGGCCGTGCTGCGCACTGCCGGGCCGGCCACACGGAGTTGGATCTCGACGCCGTCCGCGAGTTCCACAGGTTGAAGAGTGTCCAGACGTGCCGCCGCCATGTTTTTTCGGTGCGCTACTCAAGCGGGGGCGGAAAGTTTTGACAACACTTCATTTGTTCCGCTAGCCTCCCGGCGAAAATTAACCCCACCCACCTCATGGAACCCGCCAATCCCTACGCCACGCCCTCCGCCAACCCCTACGGCTCCAATCCCCTCACCATGGAAGGCAGCGTCGCCGCCGAAACCATCGCCCCACTCGCCGGGACGAAGGGCTGGGTGCAGTTCATGTCCATCCTGCTATGGATCAGCGTCGGTTTCATGGTTCTCGGCGGCATCGGGATGATGACCGCAGGCTCATTCATGGCCGATGTGATCGCCAAAACGCAGCCAAACAATCCGATGGCGGGCAAAGGATTCATGCTCGGGGTGGGGGCGCTGTATCTGCTGATGGCGCTGTTTTATGTGTATCCCGCCCTCAAACTCTGGTCCTACGGCAGCCGCATCACCAAGCTCAAGAACAGCCTCAGCCTCGCTGATCTGAACGCCGCGCTGCATGAGCAGCGCCGCTTCTGGAAGTTCACCGGCATCGTCGTGATCGTGATGATTGGCATCTATATGCTCTTCGTCGTTGGAATCGTCGCTGCGGGTGCCATGGCCGCCTCGAAAGGCATGTGATCAGGTCGTAGTCGTCCCTCCAAGGAGAGGCACTTGCCAAGTGCCTCATGCCGGGACTTGGCAAGTCCCGCTCACAGCCCATCCAGCGGGCTGCGCGTGCCGGTGCCGCCGCCTGCCATGACGTGCGTGTAGATTTGCGTCGTCTCCACACTCTTGTGGCCCAGTAGATCCTGGACCGTGCGTATGTCCGTGCCGTCTTCCAGCAAGTGGGTCGCGAAGGAATGCCGCAGCGTGTGGCAGCCCACCTTCTTGGTGATGCCTGCTTTCTCCCGTGCTGCCTTCAGAGCGAGCGTCAGCGCATTTTCATGCAGGTGGTGCCGCCGGTGGAGGCCCGTTTCTGGGTCCATGCTTGTTTGCTTGGACGGGAAGAACCACTGCCAGGCCAGTTCCTTGCCGGCGTTGGGATATTTGACGCCAAGCGCTTCCGGCAGCCTAACACCGGGCAGACTGGCCTCCCGATCCGCCTCCCACAGCGCCCGCAGCCGGGCGACGTGGTCTGAGATTTCCATATGCAATGCCTTGGGTAGCATCACCTGGCGGTCCTTCCCGCCCTTCCCGCCCCTTACCATCAACACCTGGCGGTCTAGTTCCACATCCTTCAACCGCAGTTGCAGGCACTCCATCTGCCGCAGTCCAGTGCCGTAGAGAAGCTTCAAGATCAGGCCCGTCGTGCCTTCGATTACCGCAAAGAGCCGCCGCACCTCCTCGCGGCTGAGCACCACGGGCAGATAGCGTGAGCGCTTGGCCCGCACGCCGTCCACGCCTTTCACGGGCTGCTCCATGACCTCACTGGTGAGAAAGAGCACCGCGCTGAAGGCCTGGTTCTGCGTCCCCGCGCTCACCTTCCGCTCCACTGCCAGGTACGTCATGAAACCCTCCACCGCCGCCTTGCTGGCTGGTTCCAGCGTCTTTTCTGCCACCCAGTTCAAAAACCGCCTCTGCCAGCCCAAATACGTCTCCACCGTGCGTAGCGCCAAGCGCCGCACCTTCATCGTTCGGGACGATTTCTCCAACCACTGCTCCGCCGACGAACCCGACTGCCTTGGTGAACTTGAAACCTGAAACTCTGAACTTGGAACCTGCTGCTCCGCAGTTCTCGTCTTCACCCGGAAGCCCACCTCCACCCGTCCTTCCGCATCCGGCGCGGCGATGTGCCAGTTCTCCGTGCCCTTTCGGAAGCAGCGCAGCGCCTCCCGCGCCTGATCGAGCTGCCAGTCCTGCGGCGGCGGCACACTGCTCTTCAAAAAGCGCCCGTATCCCTCCATTGCCGACCTCAGCGCGGTTTCGGCTGGCAGGGTTCTACAAAACTTCAAAAACCGCGCCATTTCCACGCCCCACCAGCCTAGCCGTCGTTCCCCGTCCGCGTTAGTGGGCATAAATACACCCGCTGCTTCGACGACCCGGCGCACCCAAGGCTTGACCTCAGGCGACTTTTTCGCTTCCATCGGCGCATTCATAAAAAACCTCGTTTTTGTTTATGAGGCCCCTTTTACCCCAGGCCACTCTTGAAAAACCACAAAAAACTGTGGGCGAATTTGATTCGCCCACAATTAAGTGTGGCTAAACAACGTTCGCCTCAGAATCCATCCGCGTTGGAGTTGTTGAGGTTTAACCAGAGTATGAGTCCCTTTTTATCTGTCGGGATTTCCACCTCATCAATCATCTCCACCGCTTCCACTTGGTTGCTGATGTCGGGATTGTTGATCTCTTTCTTCAGAGTGGCCTGCATCCGTTTGGCGGCTGCTTTGCTTGGTAGATACTGTTGATGGTATCCCGATTGATCGCGGTATGAGATTTTATAAAGTTTCATGTCTAAAGGTAATACGGAAGCTGGCCATTTTTTTGAACCCGTGTCCGGCAAAAAGGCGAACAAAACGGCGCAGAACAACGGCTCATAGAGTGTCTGTCGTGCTTACTGCGCCTTCCCTTCGCCGTGTCTGGCCTCCACGTTCGCCTAACCACCTTTGCATTCGACCAACGCCGCCGAACCCTCAAGTGAGCTTTGAATCGGGCGTCGAAGAATGTGGATGAGGACTTGGGTGTCTTAACCCGGCTTCAAAGGGAACGGGTATTGAACCTGTTTAGCCGCGTCAGAGGCATCACCCGAGTCTGAGCTATGCTACGCGTCATCACGATTGGTGAATTCATGAGATGAAGGCGGGGAAATCTAACCGCTGATATGACGCTCATTTAACGCTGATATTTGGTTTGGGATTAGCGTCAGGTCAGCGTCGAATCAGCGGTTAAAAAATCCAAAACCTCACGACGCGAAGCATATTTTGAAGAGCCGCTGAGCGCTGACGGCGGAACCGGGAGGAAGAGGAGGAGTAAGAGGAGGATTGCTGCGCCCACTGACCTCTGACCTCTGACCTCTGACCTTTGGCGGTGGCTGCCATGCCATTCCGCCTCAAAGCGGCACGGTCATCGTAAACGTCGTGGCGAGGCCGGGCTGGCTGGTGGCGGTGATGGTGCCGCGGTGGGCTTCGACGGCACGTTTGACGATGCTGAGGCCGAGGCCGGTGCCT
>JBILVU010000106.1:0-19510 GCA_044370285.1 Prosthecobacter sp. | reverse complement strand
TGGCAAAGATGACGCGTGGGCGGCCTGCGGCGGCACGAGCGGCCTCGAAGACATTTCGGCCGCCATCGAGATTCACGCGGAGGGCGTCATCGTAGCGTTCTTCGCACTCGCCGCTGACCATGGAGGCGAGGTGGAAGATGACCTCGGCATTGCTACCCACGGCGCTGAAGACGGTGTCGCGATCACTGATGTCGCCGGAGACGGTTTGGACGCGAGGATCGGGGATTTCACGATGAAAGGCCGCGTCGAGGAGCACGATTTGGGAGACCTCGCGGCCGTTGAGGGTGCCGCGCTTCAGGATGGATTGGGCCAATTGATGGCCGAGGAAGCCGCCGCCGCCGGTGAGAACGATTTTCATGGGAATGGGAGCGGGCTTCATGCCGGGGAAACGCCTCGCCGCAAGTCCGGTCGCGGAAGATGGATAGATTCGACCATGAAAACCTCCTCGCTCGCACAACAATTCCGAACGACCGGAGTTTGAACTGCGTTCCCAGCGTCACCCCAGCCCCCATGAAGCTTCCCCACCTCCTGCTCACCGTGCTTTGTCTCGCCGCGCCTCGGCTCGGAGCGCAGCAGTCGGCCCCTGCCCCACCTGCGGCAGAGCCGCCGCTGAGCACAGCGGACCTTTTTCCCACTGAGGACGAGGAGGCCGCGATGCTGCCGGAGCCGGGCGGTGCCGCCGCTGGAGTTGCGGCGGCTCCTCCAGGGCCGGTGGACCCGGATCTGCCGCAGCCGTTTGATTTCAATGCTCTGGCTGGGGTGGTGCAAAACTCGCCCTTCACCCGCATCGTGAATGTCTCCGATTCGCTGGTGCTCACGGGAGTGGCCTATGTGGACGGAAAACCGGTGGTGACCCTTTTTGACAAAGATAAGAAGGAATCCCTCGTGGTGACCGATCAGCCGAACCTGCGCGGCTGGACGCTGGTGGAGGCCACGCACTCGGCGGACATCAACCGAGCCTCCGCGAAGGTCAGCATCGGCGGCGAGCCGGTGAGTATCCATTACGATGCGGCGGCTCTCACGCCAGAGGCGATGAGGAAGGACAAAAAGGAAGGTAAGGAGGGCAAAGATGGCGGCCCGCCTCCGCCCGGCGGCGATAAATTCAATCGTGGTGGCCGTGGCCCGAGCGAGGAGGATAAAAAGAAATACGAATCTCTCTCGGACGGCGCGAAGGAGAAATTCAGGAACGGCATGCGCGAGATGTTCAGCAATGAAAAGTTCCGCAGCGCCTCCGAAGAAGACCGGCGTAACGCCATCCGCAGCATGTTCGACAAGATCGAAAAGGACGACAAGAAACGCTAAATCCTCCGTTCACGCCGCACGCCTGCTTCATCCCGTCTATTTTTCTCTTTCCACATGTCCCGCCAGATTCTTTTCCCGCTTCTCCTGCTCTCTGCCTCCGGCCTGATCCTCGCTCAAGACGCTCCGAAAGCTCCTCCCGCTGCCCCACCATCCGCCTCTGCTGCCCCCGGAGCGCCTGCGGCGACGGCTCCGCCTGATGGAACTCCGCCGGTGGCTCCACCGCCGGGTGCTTTTGGCCCTCCGGGAAGCTTTGGTGGCAATCGTGGCGGCTTTGGCGGACGCCGGGGCGGCCCTGGAGGCCCGGGTGAAGGTGGTGCTGGCGGTGAAGGCGAGTCCTTCCAGATCTCCGGTGACGATGTGATGATGCAATTCGTCAACAATCCGGTCTCGGACATCCTCGCCATCTACGAGCGGCTCACGGGCTATACGCTGGTCAAGGACTCGAACATCTTTGAAGGGGCCACGATCAGCCTCGTGACGCCAAAGCCCGTGCCGAAGCCGGAGGCCATCAAGCTCATTGAGGCCTCGCTGCTCGCCAATGGATACGCCATCATTTACGAACCCGGCGGCAAGAGCGCCAAAATCCTCCCCTCACGCAATCAAAGCGCCAATGCGGTGCAGTTCTCCCACGGCGTGCGCTTTTACACCAGCCCGAAGGACATCCCTGAAGGCGAAAGCATCGTGACTTACTTCATGAAGCTGGACAACCTAGCCCCGGAGGACGCGGCGGAGATGTTTAGCGGGCATGTGGGCCTGGGGGCTTATGGCCGCATCACCGCCGTGGCTACGCCGCCCGGCCTTCTCATCACGGAAAGCGCTACCGTGGTGAAACAGCTCATTTCCATCCGTGAGAGCATTGATTTGGCAGACACCGGCTCCTCGCTGGTGACGAAATTCATCCCGGTGGAGTATGGTGACGCGGCCACCATCGCTCAGATCATTCAGGCCACGCTCACGGCTCAGGCTCAGGAAAAGGAATCCAAGGGCGTGAATACCATTCGCGGCTCCGCTGCCAGTGATGGACGCGGTGGAGATCGTGAACGCGGCAACAACGACAACAACAATAACAACAACCGCCAGCCGCCGCCCGTCATCATCAACGGCGTCCATCAGCAGCAAGGTAACAATGCACAAGCTCCGCAGCCCAGCGCTCAGGTGGTGGCGGATACGCGGCTGAACCAGATTCTCGTCATCGCCTCGCCTGCGGACTACACTTACGTCGCCAGTTTGATCGCTGAGTTCGACAAGCCCGTGGATGTGGAGCAGCCCTACGAGCGCCGTTTGAAATTCGCCGCCGCCCTCGATGTGCTCAGCGCCATCACGGATCTCCTTCAAGATCCCTCCGCTGGCACCGTGCAACTCCCCGGCGGTGGCACCATTCAGCAGCAGCGCCAGCAGGCCCTCGCCAGCAACAACTCCCAGCTCCTCGGCGGTCGAAACACGCAAAACACGCGTGGCGGCCAGGTTGGCAGCACCAGCTCGGCCGCGGCGTCTTCGGACACGGCCACGACCACGACTTCGACCGGTTCCCGAGCCGATGTGATCACCGGCCCCTCGGTCGACAACGCGCCCGTTTCCGTCCTCGTCGGCAAGACCCGCGTCATTGCCGATCCGATGTCGAACTCCATCATCGTCATCGGGCCGAAGGAGAGCGTCGATAAAGCCACCATGCTGCTCGACCGCCTCGATCAGAGGCCCGCCCAGGTTTATCTCTCCACCGTCATCGGCCAGCTCACGCTCACGGATGGCCTCACCAGCGGCATTGATTACCTCTCCGGCCTTTCCCGCGCTGGCGACGGCGTGAATTTCTCCGCCACCGGTGTGACCAGCCGCACGGATGTCCTCTCTGGAAATGCGGTGGGTCGTGCGGTGAATGACCTGCGCAATGCCGCCATCACGAACACCTTTGGCCCCGCCACCGGCCTCGGCCTTTACGGAGCTGTGGGAGATAGCCTGGAGATCTTCGTCACCGCGCTGGAAACCTCACGGAACTTCAAAGTGCTCTCTCGCCCCAGCGTCTTCGCTTTGAACAATCGCAAGGCCACCATCACTTCCGGCCAGAAGGTCCCCTACCCCGAGACCACCACCTCGGTGCTCGGCAACAACGTCAACAATCAAGGCACCGTGCAATCCACCACGGCTTACCTCGATGTCGTGCTGAAGCTGGAAGTCGTTCCACTGATCAATCCCGATGGGGAGGTGAATCTCACCATCTCGCAGATCAACGACACCATCGTCAACGAGCGCACCATTTCGCCGAATCTGGTGCCCGTCATCGGCACAGAGCAGCTCGTCACCTCCGTCAACGTGCCCGACCGCAACACCATCGTGCTCGGCGGCCTCATTTCCGAAACCAAGACCAAGGGGGCCAGCGGTCTCCCCTTCCTCGGCCGCATTCCCGGCCTCGGTAAGCTCTTCCGCACCGATACGGACAACACCGAGCGCAAGGAACTCATCATCTTCATCCAGCCCCAGGTTGTCGAAAGCGAGTCCGATATGCGCCAGGCCTCCATGCGTGAGGATTTGCGAGGCAGCGTGGGAGCGGATGCCGCGCAGAAATTCCCCCAAAACATCGCCGCGCCCGTCGCCACGCCACAGCCCGCTCCTGAGCCTCCGAAGAAGAAGTGGTATCAAGGCCTCTTCCGCCGCCCCGAGTCGAAACCCTGATCGCAAAACCTGCAAAAGGGCGCGTTGCCAGTTCGCAATCCGGCCCTACCATTCGCCCCACTCCGGTGCCACCCGGCATGCTTCATGGCTGAAGAAGACCCGAAAATCCCCAACGAAGAGCAGATCCTCAAGCAATTGAAGGAAAGCGGCTCTCCGCCCACGCGGAAGACGCTCATCGAGCGGCTCGATAACTGGGACGACTGGGCCTCATGGGACGAATTTTACCGCATCTACTCCAGCTTCGTCTTTCATGTGGCCCGTAAAGCAGGTCTCAGCGATGACGAAGCGGGTGATGTGGTGCAGGAGACCTTCATCGGCGTGGCGAAGAACCTGCAAAAGAAGAAGTTCGATACCAGCCTCGGCTCCTTTAAATCCTTCCTCCTCAATCAAGCACGCTGGCGCATCCTCGATCAGTTCCGCCGCCGCAAAAAGCAGCAGGATCGTGAAGCCAATCTCTACGCGGGTGAAGAGCCCGATGACCGCCGCACCGCGCCCATCGACCGCTGTGCCGATCCAAATGGCGTGGCCCTCGAAAAACTCTGGGAACGCGAGTGGCAGGATAAGATCATGGACATCGCGCTGCGTCGCGTGAAGGCCCTCGTCTCTCCCCGGCAGTTTCAAATCTTCTCCTGCTACGTCCTCAAGGGCTGGAGTCCTGAACGCGTGAAAAAAGAGCTCGGTGTGAATGCCGCCCAGGTCTATCTGGCGAAACACCGCGTGGGCCGCATCCTCAAACGCGAAGCCGCCAAGCTCGCCGAGGAGCAGGAGTAGCTCACACCAGCTCAAGCTGGCGTTCCATCTTGTGATGAAACTGCTGCGCAGCCGGATCGTAAAGCCGATGACCGAGGAGCAAAATGCGCTGCTGGAGCTTGGAGCGATGCTCGTGGATGAGATGACTCCATGCGCCGCGCTTCACTGCATAGGCCCGTTCACAGGCTAGGCTTGCCAGATCACGCTCGCGGCCGAGAAGCCCGCCGAGTTTGCGTGCTCGCCGCACACGACGGCAGGCTCCAGGAAGATGCCGAATAGCCAGCGTTTGATAGTGGAGGTCCTTAACCCGGTGCCGCCAGCGATGCAGCGATTCCTCCGCCACACTCTCGAAGGATAATTTCATCAGACGACGCCCCTTTCGATAGGTGAGGGCATGCGCGGCCACGATTTGTTCGGACGTCAGCCTTTCGATGCTCGTTCTCTCCACGAGTTGTTCCAGCGCACAGAGCTGATGAAGCAGAAACGAACTGGAAGGCGGCACCAGCCGGCTCCCATCCGCGTTGAGCGCATGCTGTGGAGACAGATGAAAACGACGCGAGAGCTTCTCCACGAGCTTATCACGCACCACCACATCCCGATTGCCCGCGCAGGCATTCTTCACGGCTCGAATGTGCATGCGCATGGCCATAAACGTCTGCTCCGGCACGCAATCCCGCCCGAGCCTGAGGAGGGCGAGCAGCTTTTTCATCCGCACGCGGAGCTGATGGGTGGCCACCGCCTCATGCGTTTTCAATCGCCGCACATCCCTTTGAGCCGCCGTTAGCAGCCCATGAATGAGAGACAGCAGTCCCCTGCCTGAAGTGGCGGAAGGATCGCGGGCGATTTTCATGGATTGATTCAAGCGGGAAGACTTCCAACCAGCAAGAAACAGTTGTTCACATTCTTTGCCCGCCGCGCCCGTATTTTGGGCATAACTCACCGGACTAATGACCGCCCGAATCCTCGGAGAGATGGCTGGCGATGAAATCGGCGGCGAATGTGAGCCAACAACTCCGACGTCATGACGGGAAAGCGGCAATCAAGAATGTGTCGGAAGACCTGAAACACTTTCTAGAAGAAGCCGATGCCACGAACTCATGAATGCGAACCTTTTGTCAGCCAGTTGCAGCCTTCTCTGAAGAAAACGCGTCAAGTGGAAAGTCGCTGCATCCTTCATTCCATAAAGCTTCCAGCGTGGTGGTCCGTGTGATTGGTGGCAGCAGCCCTCGTGCCTTCCTGGCATGGGTTTCCCGCGCCGTTCGTGCATTGGCACGCGACGTTGGCGGTCTTGCTCCAAACCAGGTTTGGCGATGCTGTGATCACACTTCTCTGCGGGGCGGGCACTTCGTGGCCCCCTTCCATTGCGACGAAATCAGATCCCCAGCCCTCCATCCTGACCCGAGGTGCGCTGCGTGAGCATCAAGCCCAGCAACCAACCAGTGTGCAATTGGAGCGGCTGGGGAAAGTCTGTTTCGTCTTCGCTTGGGCGGCGTTCGTCTTCGGCGGCGGTGCTAGCGGCATCTTCTGATAGTCACGCCCCTGCGTCAAGAGCTGCCAGGTGATGCGGGCCATGCGCCGTGCCACGCACAGGATCGCGGTGTTGGCCTTCTTGCCGAGTGCTCGCTTCTTCTTGTAGAGATCACCAAAGTAGGAATCACAGCCCATCGCCACCCAGGCGGCCTCCACGAAGGCCCAGCGCAGCCATTTGTTGCAGTGCTTCATCAGCTTGCCGTTGTAGGTCTTGCCGCCGCTGCTGCTAGTGCTCGGGCATAGGCCGATGTAGCCGCAGAGCTTCTGGGCGCTGTGGAAACGGTCGATGTCGTCGATCTCGCGGACGACGACCGAGGCCAGGATCGGCCCCATGCCTGGGATGCTCAAAACATGCTGCTGGGCAGGCGTGGTGCTCATCATCGTCTCCAGCGCCTTCTCATCTTCCTTGATGCGGAGCTGCACGTTTTTGAGCATCTCAAGCTGCTGCTTGAGCAGCAGCCCGGCAGGTGCGGGCAGCTCCAGCTTCTCCAGAAAGCTCAGCCCCTTCTTGCCGAAGAGATCGCTGCACTGCGGCAGCTTCAAATCGTGCTGTGCTCCAAGCAGGCGGTGGATGCGGTTGCGCAGCATGGTGCGTTGCCGCACGAAGAAGCATCGCTGCCTCAAGACCTCTTTGCGCTGGCGTGTCTCCTTGCAGGGGATGTGGACGCTGCTGACGAGGCCTGCCCGCAGCAGCAGAGCGAGGATGCGTGCGTCAATCTTGTCCGTCTTCACCTGTGCCTCGGCGATGATGCGCGTCTTAAACGGGTTGGCGAGCGTGAGACGCTCCGCTGGCATGCGCTGCTCCAGCTCTTCGTAGAGCCAGTGCCAGTTCATGGATGCCTCAAATACCACGCGGGCGTTGGGCCATCGCTTCACCAGCGTGGCGAAATCCTGCGGCGAGTGATGCTCGATGCGGCCTTTGCCGAGATCGCTGCCTGCGGCATCGATGGCGTGCCAGACGCTGTAACGCTTGTGGTAGTCGATGCCGATGAAGGTGGCGGCTTCGGTGACGATGGACGGCGGAGTGTTGGATGAGGTTCTCATGGCGTCACCACCATACCAAACTCACTTTTCCCCAGGGAATGACGCTGGAACCCTTGATTTTCCGTGCTTCATGTCGCCTGACCCCGTTTCTCCGTTTCTGTGACCCCGTTTCATCCGTTTCCCGTTTCTGCCGTTTCCCTGACCCCGTTTCCCCTGCTGACCCCGTTTCCCCAGGTATGCCGAGCAAGACAGCCCCGAACGTGCCCGATCATGAACCATTCAAAAGAAAAACCCCTCCTTCAAAATGATGACTCGTAAAGCAAAGTGCGTCGCGATCTGGCTCGGAAATTTTACGGACGAGTTAGACGCCGATGAGTACCTATATGTAGGTTTTGGGCGGGATTTTCATTGCCGCCCAGATGAGGCCAATGTGCCTGAGTTTTGCGTCCTTGATTCTGCCGTCGAAATTCCAGAGCTGTTGAAAGGTTTTTCATTTGAATCCAACTTTTTTGAGGCTGCCTGCGCTCAAGCACAAAAAAGTGGGATAGCGACTTCTTCGACCGCTGTAATCTATTACCAAACACATTATGAATGCAACGAGCCACCTTCGGATTCTGCGTCGTTAACTTTTTTGGGGAACTTCGAGTGGTGATTGTTTATCACATGACGAACTCCTTCGACTCGAACAAGCCGCCATTCCAGTGTGGTTCGCGAAGCTCACCAGCTCCGCACCCAAAAGCGGTAACCCGGACACAATGCTGTATATAGCGCACCAGTCTGCCACCAGTCTGCGACGGGACCCGGCTGCCAGGTGTTCGCTCGCCAAGCCTCGCCGCATTACACGACATTGTGTCGAGTTACGTTGCCTCAGGCCTCGCCTCACGACGAGACCTTCGCCCTGTGGGCAGCCTTCGGCTGGCTGCCTTCGCTTCGCTCGGTTCTTCCCGTGAGGTGGCGTCTTCGTTCGTGCCTCGCTGCGCCGCATGAAGCTCAGGCCGCAAGGCCTCCACGAATCGCAGGAACGCAGAAACGGGTGCAGAAGGCATGAAGCACGAAAAACAAGGCTGCCCTTCAGAGGTGAGCGGGAGCGAATCCACCAAGGCAGCGTTTCAGCGCAGCACGTTCAGCAGCTCGACGCGAAAGATCAGATCGGCAAAGGGAGGAATCTTGGGGGGTGAGCCACGGCTGCCGTAGGCGAGGTTAAAGGGTACCTGAATGAGCCATTGATCGCCAGGCTTCATCATCTGAAGTGCCTGGGTCCAGCCTGGGATGACCTGGCTGACGCCAAAGCTGGCTGGCTGACCGCGATCATAGGAGCTATCGAAAACCGTGCCGTCCACGAGCGTGCCGCGATAATGCACCACGACGGTGTCATTGATCGTGGGGCGTTGTCCGCCCGCAGGTCCGGAGGATAGCACTTTGTAGCGCAGGCCGCTGGCGGTGCTCACAAAGCCGGAGGCATCTGCCGAGGCCGTGGCTGGCTGGGAAGCCTTCGGTGTGGCGGCGGCGGTTTCTTTCTTTGGAGAGGTCTGGCAGCTCGTGAGGAGCAGCAGCGTGGAGGCGGAGAGGGCGGTGTAGTTCATGGAAGAATGGACGCGTGTCTAAACTGCAATCCGGTCGCGGATTCAATGACCAAACGCGGCCAGTTCCTTGCCATTCGTGCCATCCCACACGCGGAGAAAGCTATCCTCGCCACCGCCGATGAGCATGGCTCCATTCGGCGTGCTGGCGGCGGCCTGCATGTAATCGGGCAGGCTGGCGATGCTGCGCACCTCGGAGCCTTCATCCGTGACGATGCGCACCTTGTTATCGCCGGAGGCGGTGATGAGCTGCTTCGTGGCACCGATGAATTGCAGGGAGGTGACCTCCTTCGTCCAGCCTTCGATCTTCTTTTTCCTCTCGCCGATGATCATGTCCCAAGTGGACACAGTGCCCTCGGCTCCTGCGGTGGCGAGCACGCGACCATCCGAGCGAAAAGCAACGCTCATGACATGATGCGTGTGACCTTCAAAGAGGTTCACCTGCTTGCCGGAGGCAATGTCTGTCACCCGCGTGATTTTATCGGCCGCCCCGGAGGCGAGGCGTTTGCCATCGGGTGAAAAATCGAGGCAGAGGACCGTGTCGCTATGTTTTTCCTTCCAGGTGCGGACGACCTTGCCGGAGGCCACCTCGAAGAAGGTGATGTCGCCCGTGCGGGAAAGCTCACCGCCGCCGGTGGCAAGGGTTTTGCCATCGGGACTGAATCGCACGGCACTCACGCGATCCGCGAAGAGGCCTTTTTCATTCAGCGTGCGTTCCAGTGTCCACGCCGGAGCACCGTTGGTGGTCAATGTGAGCGCCTTCACCGCCGTGAAGGAACCATCAGGCCCGGCGGTGATCGTGGTGGTGCCTGCCGTGCTGCCGCTGCTCTCCTCGATGACCAGTCCGGTGGCTGCGGCCCACACGCGAAGCACGCCGTCCTCGAACAGCGCCGCCACACGGCCTGCATCGGCAGAGAAACCAACCGCGAGGGGCTTGGTGGTGGCTTTGGCGAGCGTTTGCTTCAATGCAGTCAGTTCGGCGGTGGCCTTATCCTGAGCCGTTTTGGCCGTCGTGATTGCGGCATTCGACGACGCGATGCTTTTGGCATTTTTCGCCTTCGAATCGGTGATGCGTTTCACGTCATCTTCGGCGTCTTTCACATTGCTCTCGGCAGCGGAGACGGCGGCGAGGGCGGAAACCTCGCTCATCTTGGCGGTGATGAGCTTGTCCTGCGCCGTTTTCAGCTCGCGGTCGAGCGTGGCATCCGGCTTGCCACCGGGCGCGGCTTTGATTTTTCCGTTTACGCCATCCACCGCCTTTTGAGCCTCGTTTTTCGCCGTGGTGGTCGCTGGCACGGCTTTTTGTTTTTCTGGCAGCACCTTCTTCATCGAGGTGATGGCCTCGTTGGCCTTCTTGAGCAATTCGTCGAGGGCTTTATCCTGCGTCTGCATGCGGGTGATCTCGGCTTGCTGAAAGGCCTGCTCAAGCTGGCTGGCCGCGAGGGTCCAATCGAGCTCCGCCGACTTGTTCGCGGCCGCCAGCGTGCCGCGAAGCTCGATCACGGGCTTCGCGGAGGCCGCGTCCCAAAGCCGCACGGAACCATCGGCACAGGCCGTGGCGACCGTTTTGCCATCGGTGGAGGCGGCGCTGCTCAAAACGGCCAGTTTGGAGCTGTCCGCGATCTTTTTAACGAGCGCCGCATCCGCCGGTTTCGAGGCCACGGGAGCCGCAGCGGCCTTCGTCGGCTGAACCTGCCAGATTTTCACCTCGCGGAAGCTGCCGCTGGCCAACCGGGTGCCGTCCGGGCTGAAGGCGAGCGATTGCACGAGAGCACGGTGCGCATCCGGGATCTGCGCCGCGATGCGTCGGGTGGCGAGATCATAGATGAAGATGTCATTCGAGCGACCGCAGGCGGCGTAGCGACCATCCTTCGTCATCGCCACCGCGTAAATGGGGTCAATGCTGGCAGCGAAGGCCTTCAGTGCCACGCTGCGCTCGATCTGGGTGGAGCTTTTCGCCCCGAGATCGATCCACTGCTTCAGCAGGGCGATCTCCGCCGGCGTGAGGTTCACCGCACCGGATTTGTTCTTGGGCGGCGGCATCTCCATGTCCTCTTGGTGGAGAGACGCGGTCACGATGAGGCTCTCGGCGCTTTTGCCGGGGATGATCGAGGGACCAGAATCGCCGCCTTTGATCATCAGTTCGGGCGTTTCCATGTTCAGCCCGGCCTTCGTGGTCGTCTTGTTGTGGCAGGAGACGCAGTTCGTCTTCAGGAACGGAAACACATCCCGGTAGAAGTCCGGCTCCGCGAGGGCGGCACCGGGCAGGACGAGAAGGCAGAGAGGCTTTAGGAGCGATTTCATGCGGTGAAACCTACGCTCTCAAAGCCCTCCAGCATGCAGCCGCCTTACTTCTTCTTCACCCAGGCCGCGATGGGCGTGTGGGTATGGGCCGGGGCAGCCTCAGCCGTGGTAAAGGTGATGCAAAGGCTCACCTCTCCCTTGGCATCCGGGACGGTGGCCTGAAGGATCTTCACGCCTTCACCTTTGCCGTCCTTGTCTTTGCCGACAGTGCGCATCTGCTCATTGGCAGGTTCGGGAGGATCGCCCACGCTGAAAGTGGCTCCCTTGGGCGAGACGATCGTGGCGAGCAGCTTCTTGTTGTTGAGCGTGAGCACGGCGCTGGCACCATCCGGGGCGATTTCCGCTTTCGTCATCATGCTCCACACGAGGTTTTTGGAGTTCTTCACGCTGAGGTCATCCTGGATGACGAGGTAAGGCGCGGTGCCGCGCATCACCATGACGCCACGATGCACATCCTTGGCCTGCTTGTCGTAAGCCTTGGTCATATCGACGACGGCCAAGCCCTGCGCCGGTGTGGACTGGCCGAGCAGCACGCCAGCACGGGCATCCATCTCCTGGTTCTCGCCCAAGCTGAGCGTGTTCTGACCGGCGGTGCCTTCCACGAAAAGCTCGTAGCGCTTGGTGCGATCAGCGCCGGGTTTCACTTCAAAGCCCGGCGCACGATCACTCTCCGCACCCAGTTCGAGACCCCAGCGGACGCCGCCCGCTTCGAGAACGAAGCTGCCGATGTCGAGCTGGGCATGGAGATCCCGATTGTCGCCGCCTTTGACGGCCACATACAGGTCATCCTTTGCCCAGCCGCTGCGCACGGTGGCAGCAATGCCGCCTGGCATCGCGAATTCCAGGCCGTCTGGCGTGCCGTCACCAGCGGCATGTGGGTTGTAATACATGAAGTGACCGGTCTGGCCGAAGTAAGACGAAGCGACGGGCATCTTGGCTCCCGCAGCCACGGCAGGGATGCCGGGATTGCCATGCAGACCACAGAGCCAGGTGGCCACCCACGGACGTGAACCGGCATTTTCAGCGCTATCGCCATAATTGAAGGGCCTGCCGGACGGACCGTAGAGGTGCAGGCGGGCCACACCGAACTGCGGAATGCCTTCCAGCATGCTCAGGCCCAAATCCTTGCCAGAGGCGCTGCGAAGCGATTGGATCACCATCGAGGCGTAATCCATCACCGCATCTCCTGCAGCCATGCCTTCCGGCCATACACCGCCGGGGGCGAAACGCTGGATGCCCTCGCCAAAGAACTTGGCACCTTCATTGGCGCACTTCTTGGCCATGTCCGGCGCTTCATCGGCAAAACCAATCGCGGTGATGAGCAAGGCGGAGGCGATGGCCATTTGCTCGGAGTTCACGGGAGCCTCATCGGCCTTGTCCGACTTGCCTTTCGCCTTTTTGGGGTCGGCTTTCTTTTTGGCCGTCTCAGTGGCTCCAGGAGCGGTGCCAAAGGCGGTGGGCGGTGGTGGTTCCTCGTTTAGGTGAGCGATGAGGGCATCGACGCCCTTCTGCTCCAGGAAGGTGCGGACCTCCGTGGCCTGCGGGGCCGTCAATCCATCGCGGAACCAGTCGTATCCCAGCGTCACCGCGATGACCATGTCCGCCACGGCCTGCGCCTCCACGGGATGCCAGTCACGGAAGTTCGTCTTGTCACACAGCAGGAGCAATTCACGCACCGCGCGGTCCTTCCATTTCAAATCACCATCGCCATAATGCAGCGCAGCCAGCAGGCCCATGCGATAAATGGCACGCGACCCCTCACTCACAGTGCCGCGGATTTCGCCGTTGATGCGGTTGAGTTCGGGGTCTTTGAGCAAATCCTCACCGGAGGTCTTCAGCACATCCAGCAGCTTCGTGAGCGCGGGATCGGCGGCGAGCTGGCCTTTGATCGCAGCCCAGCCAGCAGCGTTTTGGATCAGGCGCGGTCGAACTTTTTGAATGCCGCCGAGGTAATCATTCGCCGCCGGTGCTTTGAACTTGGCGATGGGATTGATCACAAAGGCTGGACGCGGTGGCGCAGGCTTCTTCGGAGCGGCTTTGCCCTTCGGTGCCGCAGGCGCGGGAGTGGTGGGCGTGGCCGCCGTAGCCGGGGCGGCAGGAGTCGCCGGTGCTGCTGGAGCGGCGGCGGGCATGGCCACGGGGGCGGCAGCAGGTGGCGCAGCCTTCATCGCGGCGTAGCGGGTCTTCGCGTATTCAAAATCCGCCGCGCTGAGGGTATTGATCGGCACATCAAACTCACGTCCATCCTTCGTTTTGATCTTCAGCGTCTTCGCCACCGCATCCACGGAGATCAAAGTCGCCTCCACCTTCCTGCCGGAGGTATTGGTCCAGGTGTGATACTCCTCCGCGAGCTGGCCTTTCACAGACGAAAAGGCAAGGAAGAGAGCGAGTGGACAGGCGAGACGTGCGGTCGGCTTCATGGAAAAAAGTGGTTGGCTCAAAACGAACGCTCAAAGCAGCCCTTTCCAAGCGATGGGTCAAGCTCGAAGTGCCGTTAGAGACATCACCTTGCCGATCTTCCCAGCTCCGCTATCGAGACAACGCATGACCTCCGCCCTCCCCTTCCCGCTCTTCCAACCCGGCTCCGAACCCGGCTGGGAGATCGTGAGCAGTAAGCGGAAGTTCGATAATCCGCACGTCAGCGTCGATTTGAACCGCTACCTCACGCCGGGGCGCCGCGAAAAGCCGCAGCCGTGGATGGTGGTGGGCCGAAAAGCCGCCGTCGCCATCGCCCCGAGGCTGGCGGATGGGCGATTCGTGCTCATTTCTCAGGAGCGGCTACCCGTGCAGCAGACGATGTGGGAATTCCCCGCCGGCCAAATTGATACCGAAACGACCTGCGAAAGCATCGCCGCCACCGCTTTGAACGAGATGCGCGAGGAGGCCGGGCTGGCTCTCGATCCTGAAAACGGCCAGCTCACACCGATGGGCTGGTTTTTCCCTTCGCAAGGTTTCACCGATGAGTGCGTTTACCTTTTCCACGCGGAACCCGTGTGCGTCGTGAGCCAGCCGGAACCGGAAGGCAGCGAGCACATCAGCGCCGTGCGTTTCGCCAGTGCAGGAGAGCTGCGGGGGATGATCGCGGAAAACGAGATCACCAACGCCCTGTCATTGGCGCTTTTCGCGCGGATGGCGGCCAAGGGTTTGCTTTGATTCGATTCATCGCTAGCTCTCCGTCCCCAATTTTTCCCCCATGTGGCAAGGTATCCTCAAAAAAGTCTTTTCCGTTCGTGACAAGGTCGCGCTGAACCTCAGCGGCGAAGGCGATGCCGAGAAGCCCTTCATCGAGCATCTCGAAGACCTGCGCACGATGTTTGTGCGGATCGCTCTGACCCTCCTCATCGCTACCTTCGGTACCTTCTTCTTCTACCAGGAGCTGTTTCGAGCTATTCAGATGCCGATCATTTTTGCGGGCCTTGCCAAAGACGAGGCGGGAGCCAGCCAGCTTTTGCAAAATATCGACGTCGCTGGCCCCTTCATGATGGCGATCAATGTCTCACTGATTGCCGCCGTCATTATCTCCTTCCCACTGCTGCTTATCTTCCTGCTTCAGTTCATCCTCCCCGGCCTGAAAGACACGGAGAAAAAGCTCCTGTGGCCTGCCATCGGCATTGGCACCGGTCTCTTCCTCACTGGAGCAGCTTTTGCCTACTGGAGTGTGCTCCCTCGCGCCCTCGCCTTCTTTGACGAATTTGCCAAATCCGTCGGCTCACGTCAGGATTGGACGCTTTCGAATTACGTCACCTTCTCCACCCGCTTCGTGCTCGTGTTTGGTATCGCTTTTGAGCTGCCTGTGATCGTCATGGCCCTCGTGAAGCTCGATATTTTGAACTTCACTATCATGAAGAACACCTGGCGGCATGCTCTGGTGGCCATCACGCTCTTCGCCGCCATCATCACGCCCACGCCGGATGTGCTCACGCTCATGCTCATGAGCGGCCCGCTCTACGTTCTCTATGGCATCTGCGTGATCCTGGCTTGGCGCATGGAAAAGAAGGACAAGGCTGAATACCCCGAATACTACGCCCAACTCGAAAAAGATGAGAAGGAGCTCGAAAAGGCCAATAGCGACGATTGGGACAACGACAGCTACAACCCCTGGTCCACCGCCGGAGACGAAGACGAAGACCTGAAGGACGAGTATCAAAAGCCCGCCGCCACTCCTTCCGCACCTCCACCCGAGGTCGAAAAGCCCGCTTCTGGCACCACGGAACCTGCCGCCGTCGATTACGATAACCTCGACGCTGGTGAGGACCAAAGCTCCGTCATGCCCGACGACGAGCCTCCGGCCCCCGACCGCGAAAAAACCACCGAAGACCTCGCTCGCGAGGATGAGGAACGTTCACGCGGCGAGAAGTGATGCGTGCGGGAGCTTGTCACGGCTCCCGACCGTGCCAGATTTCAGCTCCCGCATGAATTTCCCCCTCACTCTTTCCTTTAAGTTTTTCGCTCTCAGCCCACAGATCTTCGTCAACGACGCCGCCGGAGGTCCGGTGTGCTATGTGAAGCAGAAGCTCTTCCGCCTCCGCGAGAAGATCGAGCTGTTCCGTGACTCCAGCCAGTCCCAGCAGGTCGCCACCATCGAGGCGGACCGCATCATCGACTGGTCGGCGAAGTACACTTTCAAAGATGCCCAGGGCAACGTGCTCGGCGCCGTGGGGCGTCGTGGCATGAAATCCATCTGGCGGGCCCATTACGAGGTCTTCCCGCCCACCGGCGGCGCAGCCGCCTTCACGCTGCGCGAAGAGAATCCGATGGCGAAGATCCTCGATTCATTCCTCGGAGAGATTCCCGTCGTCGGCATGTTCACCGGCTACTTCATCCATCCCAAATACCTCGCCACGCGTGCCGATGGCACCCCGGTGATGCGCCTGACGAAGCAAGCCTCCTTCCTCGAACGCCGCTTCACCGTCGAACTCCTCGGCCCCGCCGAAGAAGGCGAGCAAGCCGCCCTCGTGATGTCCTACCTCATGATGATCCTGCTGGAGCGGGCGAGAGGTTGAGGACGTTTTTCAATCCGTCTTGAGCATCCGAATGGAGCGCCAGTACGGTAGATATGGTCTGTGCAAGATGAAAAAGCAGCGCGGATGAAGTTCATATCTTGGCGAAGTTCTCGACGAAGGGAGTTTGGTGTTTGAGCACGCCGAAGGCGATGCGCAGCAACTTGTTCATGAGGGCGCCAAGCGCACAGGCTTTGCTTTTCCCCCTGGCCACCAAGGCTTGGTAAAACGGACTTAGCGCGGTGGGCCGGGTGATGGTGTTTAGGGCCGCCATGTAGAGCATCTGGCGCAGCAGCGGACTGCCCTCCTTGCTCATGCGTCCGCGTTTTTGCACGCTGCTGCCGGAGGTAGTCACGGTGGGAGCCATTCCAGCGAAGGCACCACCTCACGCGCACGGGTGAAGTCTTCGAGTCTGGGCAGTTCGCCAAGCACGGCGGCGCTGACCGTCCGGCCGAAGCCGGGAATGCTGCGCAGCAGGCGCTCGTCGCGCTGCAGGCTGTTGTGCGCGAGGGTGTGGCTGCTGATCTGTGTCTCAATGGCCTTGAGCTGCTGGCGCAGATATTTGAGCAACTGCTGCAAGGAGGATTTTACGGCGGGGCTCTGTGCGGTTTTGAGCCGGTTGCCATTGGCGGTGACTTGCGCCACGAGGTCGCGCCGGTGCCGCACCAGGGCTTGGAGTTCGCAGCGTTCCACGGCCGGTGGCGTCCAGAGCGAGGGGCGCAGGCGCTCGACCATCAGGGCGATGTCGCGCGCATCGACCGGATCGGTTTTGGCCTTGCGCCCGAGGCTCCGAGTGAAGTCTTTGACGCGACGAGGATTGAGGTAACTGACACGGTGGCCGGCCTGATGCAGTTGCATGAGCAGAGGCAGGGCGTAGTTACCGGTGGCCTCAACACCGGCGTGCAGGGTGCCCCCTTTGGGTGAGTGCTTCTTGAGCCATTGGCCTAGCGCCTTAAAGCCCTCGGCGGTGTTGGCAAACTCGCCGCTGTGGCTGCCGCCATCGACGGGGAGTAAAAGATGGGCATTGAACTTGGCTTTGCTCATGTCAATGCCCAGCACGGCAATGAGGCATGGGGAGTGAACGGATGTCATGGTGGTGTGGATGGGAGTGCAGGTTGAGGTGGCGGGTCGTTGAATGGAGAAGGCTCGGAGGAGCGAGTCGGTCAGTTCGAGCTTGTCTTCGTGCTGCCAGTGATAAAACTGGGCACCTGATATGGTTCGGCTTTGTCCGACTCATCGGGGGCATGGACGCCAATCTACTATCGTGCTTCGGGCACGAGCCATCTCACGGTCTGTCCATGCCCCCTTCCGAGTCCGCTCTGGTCAACGGCCAGCGCTACGCGCTGACTTAATTGATACAGGAGTGGGCGGAAAGTGTAGAGACAAGCCATCTCGCTCCGCGAGATGAGTTGGACGCTCGGCATCAGTAACGGTTCACGAATTACGGGCATCCTACCTTTTGTAAAAAACTCTTCGCTCATCTCGCGGAGCGAGATGGCCACTTTGCTTCGCCTGACCGGCCACCGCTGGTTCGACGTTCACTTCGCCGCAGGCTCGAAGCGTTTCCGCAGCTCGTTGAAGTAGCGACGCACCTGCTCGCGACGCGCCGGAGGCAACGCCGCCTCGTCGAGAGCGGCTTCCTCGGCTTGAATGGATTCCAGCGTGGTCTGCGTGGCGGAACGGGTGGAATCCTCTTTACGGGCACCGCCTTCCACACTGCGCATGGTGCTTTGACCTTCGGCGTTTTGCTGGGCCTGCACGACATCGCTGTTGGCGGTTTCCTGCTTGGCTGTGGGGGCGTTGTTGAGGTCGGCCTTGCCTGCGCCGGGCTGTTGGCCACTGGAAGGTGCTTGCGTCATGAAACCAGGCTGCTTGGGATCATCGGGACCATCGCCTTGCACGATGATCGGCTTATCCTTCGAGCCATCCGGCGGAGCCTGACCTGGCACCGGCGCGATAAGCATCGGCTGGCCGGGCTGCTGGCCCTGCCCTGGTTGACCTTGCTGCTGCCCCGGCTGCGCCATCATCATCTGCTGTTGTTGCTGCTGCTGGCCCTGCCCTTGGCCACCTTGCGGAGGCTGCTGCATCTGGTTTTGCTGCTGCTGACCGATGCCTGGAGGCGAGAGCATCTTCTGCTGTTGCTGCCCACCTTGCTGCTGACCTACCTGCGGGGCGTTTTGCTGGCTTGGATCGCTTTGGCCCTGCTGACCGTTTTGCCCGAGCTGCTGCATCGCCCCGGTTTGGTTCTCACCGGTGATGCCGCTGCCCGCCTGACGAAGCTGCTCGGCGAGCTGTTGAAGCTGTTTTTGGGCTTCTTCACGCAAAGCCATGTCCCGCATCTTTTCGGCGAGCTTTTCAAATTCCGCCCCAGCGGCCTTCGCATCGCCTTGTTGCATCTGGTCCCCTGCCCCGAGCACATGCTGGCCGACCATGCGTTTGCGATCCGCCGCTTCGGATTTCTCTTCCACCTCTTGGAGCGTACTGCTCAGGCGTTGTTTCGTCTCGGGGGAAAGCTGCGGGCTTTTTAATTCCTGGCCCAGCTTTTCCGCTGCTTTCGCCGCTGCGGGAGAATTCTTCGCGGCCACGGCATCGCCGAGGTCCGCCGTATCGGCATGCTGGCGGAGCTCTTCGACGAGTTTATCGCTGGCCCAATCATCTTTTCCCTTCGCCAAATCCTCGGCCAGCTTTTCGGCATCCCGAGCGCGACGCTCCAGTTCAGCCAGCACCTGCTTTGCGTCCTTGCCAGCGGCATCCGCCAGCTCGGCCGCAGTCTGATCGAGCTTCGCTTTCAAATCCTCGATCTGCTTCTGCTCGTCCGCGTTGAGGCCTTTGAGCTTCTTTTTCTCCACATCGAGCTTCGCCAGGTCTTTCGCAGCTTCCGCAGCCTTCGCGGCCATGGCCTCATCGAGAATCAAGACGTCCTCCTTCGGCGTGCGCACCGCACTGATGAGGCTACCGAGCATCACCAGCACCAGCGGCACCATCAAGGCCCGCGCCGGACGCAACGGCAGATCGGTCTTCAAGCGCCCCATCGCCGGTGCCAAGGCAGCCTTTTGCGCCTCGACATGCCTTTTCGCAGCTTCCGAAGCCTCGTTTCGATCTTCAAACCACCACGCACTCGCAAACGCCTCGCGCCGTCCTGCCGCCGAATCCCACAAGGCCAGCGCACTGAAGGCTCCCGGCCGCTGCAGCCAGGAAAACACCAGCCCGCCGAGCATCCACAGCGCCCAGGTGAACCAAAGCGCCGCCACGATGCTCATGCCTCCGCGAATGGCCCAAAGCAGCATCAGCCCGAGCACGATGCTCACCGGCCAGACGGTGTGCTGAAGCCACGACAGCCACCGCCGCATCATCACACGCCCCTGCACCTTCCGCGCCACCGGCGCGAAGACA